>CAUEJN010000001.1 GCA_959018045.1 uncultured Butyricicoccus sp.
ACGGATTCCATGAGCGTCGCCCAAGGTGCGGTCTGATAGATTGAGGGTGCGCAGTCGGGGTGGGGATAGGGGAATCCGTTCCACGGGAACGGATTCCATGAGCGTCGCCCAAGGTGCGGTCTGATAGATTGAGGGTGCGCAGTAGGGGCGGGGATAGGGGAATCCGTTCCACGGGAACGGATTCCATGAGCGCGCTTGGCGCGCAGGGGAATTGCGCGTCTGCGGACGCGCTTTGAAACGAGGGTTTAATTGAAACCCGGGTCGGACACCGGGTTTCAAAAGGGGGAGTTTCGCGCTCTGCGGAGCGCGACTCAGGGCGCTGCCCTGAGAACCCGCAGCCTTTGAAAAGGCTGGCGAAACTTTTAGCTCGCCTGCGGGCGGGACGGGGGATTGGTGCGGTGCTTTCGGTTAACCACAGTTTTTATCCCCAACCTGTGGAGAACTTCTGTGAATTGTGTTATCATACTCTTACCATCAATTTCCCAGAAAGGGGTCGGTTCTCTTGCGCAAGACCCGCAACACCAAAGGTCGTATCGTCTCCGCCGCCTGGCGGTTATTCTATGAGCAGGGCTATGACAACACTACGGTCGACGAGATTATCCTTGAATCCGGCACGTCAAAGGGTTCCTTTTACCACTACTTCGAGGGCAAAGACGCGCTGTTAAGCTCTCTGTCTTATCTCTTCGATGAAAAATACGAGGCGCTCGTCTCGCAGATGGATGAGTCGATGGACAGTTTCGACAAGCTCATCTACTTAAACCAAGAGCTATTCTCCATGATCGAAAACAGCATCTCACTCGATCTGTTAGCGCGGCTTTACTCTTCTCAGCTCATCACCCGCGGCGAAAAACATCTGCTCGACCGTTCGCGGTTTTACTATCGCTTGCTCCGGCAGATCATCCTCGAGGGACAGCAGGCCGGGCAGCTCTGCGACGATCTCTCGGTGAACGAGATGGTCAAAATGTACGCGCTCTGCGAGCGGGCGCTCATTTACGATTGGTGCATTTCGGGCGGGGAATACTCGCTGCGCGCCTACGGCAAGCAGATGATGCCCAGATTCCTTACTACAATCCGAAAAAATTCTGCCCCTGTTATTACCTGATTCCCTAATTTTCGTACAGCTCTTTTTTCCCGGATTTCCATGCGGTTTTCCGGGTTTCATTTTATATAAGTATAGAATATAGTCTATACTTCGTTCTACATTGCAGTCTATTTTTTGTCATGCTATAATAAACTAAATTGTCGCACAAGAACATTGGAAAGGGGTAACACTTCAACATGACAACTGCACAGATCGGCATTTCGGTCACGATCATCGTTTATCTGATCGGTATGCTGTTCATCGGCGTCTGGTGTTCCAAGAAGAACAACGATACCGGTGATTTTTATTTGGGCGGACGTAAGCTCGGCCCGTTCGTCACTGCGATGAGCGCCGAGGCTTCGGATATGAGCTCCTGGCTGCTCATGGGTCTGCCCGGTCTGGCGTACCTCACCGGTATCGCGGACGCTGGCTGGACGGCAATTGGCCTTGCCATCGGTACCTACATCAACTGGCTCATCGTCGCAAAGCGCATCCGCCTGTACACCCACGTTGCGGGCAACTCCATCACCCTCCCGGACTTCTTCCACAATCGCTTCCGCGATAAGAGCGGTCTTTTGATGGGTCTGTCGGCTATCGTCATCATCATCTTCTTCATTCCCTACACCGCGTCCGGCTTCGCTGCCTGCGGTAAGCTGTTCTCCAGCCTGTTCGGCGTGGACTACTTCTGGGCGATGGTGATTTCGGCCATCGTTATCGTGGGCTACACCGCAACCGGCGGCTTCCTCGCAGCTTCGACCACCGACTTTATCCAGTCCATCATCATGTCCTTTGCGCTGCTCGTCGTTCTGGGCTTCGGCGTATACTCGGCCGGAGGCATCGGCGCGGTACTGGACAACGCAAAGTCTCTGCCCGGTTACCTGAGCATGACGCATACCTTTGACCCGGCAACCGGTACGGCTTCGAATTACGGTGCGCTGAGCAGCTTCTCCATGCTGTGCTGGGGTCTTGGCTACTTCGGTATGCCGCACATCCTGCTCCGCTTCATGGCCATCGAGGACGAAAAGAAGCTCAAGCTGTCCCGCCGCGTGGCTTCCACTTGGGTCGTCATCTCGCTGTTCGTCGCATTGATGATCGGTGTGGTTGGTCTGGGCATGACCAAGTCCGGCAATCTGGCATTCCTGGAAGGCTCGACCTCCGAGACCATCATCGTCCGCATCGCTGACCTGCTCGGCCAGAACGGTCTCGTCTGTGCTGTGCTCGCCGGTCTGATTCTCGCCGGTATTCTGGCTTCCACCATGTCCACCGCCGACTCCCAGCTGCTTGCAGCTTCCTCTTCGGTTTCCGAGAACCTCATTCAGGGTGTCTTTGGCAAGAAGATGACCGTTAAGCAGAGCATGACCTGTGCGCGTCTGACCCTGCTCGGTATCTCCATCATCGGCGTTTTCCTCGCACGTGACCCCAACAGCTCGGTATTCAACATCGTTTCCTTTGCCTGGGCTGGCTTCGGAGCTTCCTTCGGCCCGGTCGTTCTGTTCGCTCTGTTCTGGCGTAGAACCAACCGCTATGGCGCAATCGCCGGTATGTTCGCCGGCGGCGTGATGGTATTCGTCTGGAAGTACCTGATCGCTCCGATGGGCGGTCTGTGGGATATCTATGAGCTGATGCCCGCATTCGTGATCGCTTGTCTGGTGATTTGGATTGTGAGCGTGCTCACGCCTGCTCCGTCTGAGGAGATTACCAAGGAGTTTGATCGGGTTAAGGCGCTGAACGCTGAGGAATAAACAAGCACCGCAGCCAAAATTGAAGCTTTCGCTCAAGCCTTTCTCGAAAGGCTTGCGGAGTCTTGAGGCAGAGCCTCAAGTCGCCGTCCGCAGACGGCGAAACTCTCTTTTTGATTTTCGCCTTGCGAAAATCAACTGAAATTAAAAATAAAAGCGCGTCCGCAGACGCGCAATTCTCTGGAAAGACCGTCCTTTCGGACGGTCTTTCCTTTTTGTTTGTTTTAATTGAAACCCGGGTCGGACACCGGGTTTCAAAAGGGGATTTCGCTCGCTGCGGCGAGCGACTCAGGGCTCTGCCCTGAGAACCCGCGGCCTTTCGAGAAAGGCCGGCGAAAGCTTTCGTGATGGGTGCGGTGCTTATCCTTACAATGTTTCACGTGAAACTTTGTCCGCGGCTGAACATCTGGGTGATGGCATCCCATGTCTTCTCATTGGTTATGCCGTCGGGTGTCAGACCGCATGCGCGCTGGATGCGCATGATCGATTGTCGGGTGGCTTCATCGTACAGGCCACATGGCACAGGCGGGTGGATGTTGATGTAATGCCGACCGATGGCTGACAGCATGGCTTGCAGCAGCCAGACGGTATCCGACTGACTGCCCGGTTTGAGTGGGCCGTTGAAGGCGAGCGGGTAGGGTTGTTTCATGGGGTGACCTCCTGTGTTTGGCTTTCGATACGGGCGGCTTGACGCGCCAAGGTATCCCAGGTGATCGGGCCGACAAAGCCGGTGGGTGTCAGGCCGAGAATGGACTGGGCAGTAGTGAGGGCTTGGGTAGTACGGGGGCCGAATATGCCGTCGGCGGTGAGTTTGGGAATGTCGGGGAAGTCGGTCGACAGGATGTTCAGCCACTCCTGCACCTGACGCACGTCATTGCCCTGCATGCCCTCGACCAGTCGACCGGGGAACAGGGGAGCGCCTTCGGCGGCTTCCCACTCGGGCAGAGCTGTGCCGATGTCGTTATAGATTTCGGTGATCTTTGCCCAGGTCTGCGGACCGACGATGCCATCGACCGGTAAGCCATAATTACGCTGGAAGATGCGTACTGCCTGGTCGGTTCGTGTTCCGAAATCGCCGTCAATCGGGATTTGGTCTTCTCCCGTGAAAAAGACGCCGATCGCGTTCAAGTAGTATTGCAGCACGCGCACGTAGTCGCCCTTATCACCCCGCCGCAGGTAGTCCGGGAAAATACCGGTCACGTCCTCCAGACGCACGCCCTCGCTATTGAGTTCGGCCAGTTTAGCAATCGAAGTGTACAGGTAGGCGATGCGATACCAGGTGGACTTGCCTACAATGCCGTCCGGTGTCAGGCCGAACACCTGCTGGAATTTCTTGACCGCGTCCAGCGTGCCCTGATCGAACACGCCGTCGACCGGGTAAATCTTCGGGATGGCCGGATAGTTGTTCGAAATGCGGTTGAGGCGCAGCTGGATGGTGCGCACGTCGTTGGACACATCGCCAAGGCGCAGCGCTGATCCCGGATACGATCCCAGATTCGGTGCGGTCGGTGCATCGCGCACGATGGCAAGGTCAGGACCGTAAAACTCGGTCAGAATTTCATACGGTGACAGCCCAGCCTCTGCCAGCGGCACCGTGCCCCACTGGCTCAGACCGTCGCACTGGACGCGGTCGCCGTCGCAATACTGCGCAAACAGCGGCTCGACCGAACCCGGTCTGACCAGATAATCGTTAAACAGCTCGTCGGCAATCTCCGCGATGTTGTCAAAAATATCACGTCCCTCGACGTATGCCTGATCAAACGCCGTCGAGTTGGTGATATCAAAATCATACCCCTGCGAGCGGTACCACTCGGTATAGATGCGGTTGAGCGCAAACGAAATCTGCGCGTACATATTCGCACGGATTGCCGCTTCCGGCCAAGTCGGATAGATCTCCGATGATGCCACGTTCTTGATGTAGTCGGGGAAGGGCACGGTCACATTGCGCGCCGTCGGGTCGTCCGGTCGCCCCAGATGCACCGTGATCGTCTCGGGAATATACGGTAATGCCGTTTTGCTCACCGTCCTCTCTTGCCAAACTGCGTATCCAGCAGTTCGGGCGGCAAGTCGGTAATCTCCATCCGCTCCTCACTCGCCGTGGACGGCGTCAGCGGTACCGGCAGCGTCGATTTGATGCCCGGGAAAATCGAAATGTCCCGCACCTCTGCTATCTGATACCCCGGCAGCGATACATTCACCGTGTAGTTCAAATACGGCGTCGGTTGGTCGGGACTGAGCGAATCGGAAAGCGACGGCGCTGGAAGCTCCAACACCGGTGTGCGCCCTGATGTGTCCGTTCGCACGATACGATACAAAACCGGCCCGTCCTCAGTCTGCGCCGATACCGTCACCAATGCACCCGGAAGCGGAATCGTCCCTTGCGCGGTCGTCACCGCAACCACCAACTTTCCTATTGCCTGCGTCACATCTGCCATTCAGACATCACTCCCTCTTTTTTATGGTTATAGCTATTCTATGACCGGGGTTCGGATGGTATGTCTGGGGAAAGAAGGGGAAAAGAGAATGTTTCACGTGAAACATGGAAAAGGAAAGCAGCGCACCCCTAGCTCGGGATTCTCAAGGGACGAGTCCCTTGAGTCCGTCCAGGTGAAACCTGGTCGAGCCCGCAGGATCGGAACTCTCCTTTGAAACCCGGTGTCCGGCCCGGGTTTCAATTAAAACAAACAAAAAAGGAAAGACCAACCATTCGGTTGGTCTTTCCCATGAGCGCACTTTGTGCGCGGAGTATTTCGCGCTCTGCGGAGCGCGACTATTTTTTTAGTTTAGTTGATTTTCGCAAGGCGAAAATCAAAAGGGGATTCCGTGTCCTGCGGGACGCGGCTCAGGGCTCTGCCCTGAGAACCCGCAGCCTTTCGAGAAAGGCTGGCGAAAGCTTCAATATGGGTGCGGTGCTGGCCTTGCGTGACAAAGTTACATTTCTCCATCAATTTACACTTCGTTCAAACTTCATCCGCATTCCGTACATATTCCCCTGCTATAATCAATCTATATAGTAGGGGGGCACAGTCTATGCCCCGGAAATGAGGCAGTATTATTATGAAAGAAGTTAAACAGCCCGACAGAAAACGCATATTCTATTTCTATGCAATCGCAATCGCGCTTCTGTTCATCGCAAACATGCTCCTGCCCAGCCTCATCGCTCCAAAAACCCAATCGGTCACATACGATCAGTTCGTCACGATGGCCGAAGCCGGTCAGGTTACGGAGGCTGAGATTCAGAGCAGTCAAAACAGGTTGGTATTTACCTCTGAGGTACAGCAAGCCGACGGTAAGACGCAAAAACAGGTGTATGAGACCGCGCTTGTCGATGACCCCAATCTGGTTGAGCGTCTGCTGGATGCCAACGTCAAGTTCACTAAGATTACACCCTCAACGCCGTCGCCCATCCTCACCGCATTCCTTCCGCTCGTTATTATCATCGGCTTCGGTGTCTGGATGACCCGCTCGATGCAGAAGAAAATGGGTGCCGGTGCGATGAGCTTCGGCAAGTCCAACGCCAAGGTCTATGTCGCAAGTGAGACAGGTATTCACTTCTCCGATGTACAGGGTGAGGACGAGGCAAAGGAACTCTTAACCGAGATCGTTGACTTCCTGCACAATCCCCAGCGCTACGCCGACATCGGTGCGCACATCCCCAAGGGTGCGCTGCTCGTCGGCCCTCCAGGTACCGGTAAAACCCTGCTGGCCAAGGCTGTCGCAGGCGAGGCAAACGTGCCCTTCTTCTCGATCTCCGGTTCGGAGTTCGTCGAGATGTTCGTCGGCATGGGTGCTGCCAAGGTACGCGATCTGTTCAAGCAGGCAAACGAAAAGGCTCCCTGCATCGTCTTTATCGATGAGATTGATACCATCGGTAAGAAGCGTGACGGTGCGGGCGGCATCAGCGGCGGCAACGATGAACGTGAGCAGACCTTAAACCAGCTGCTGACCGAAATGGATGGTTTCGACGGCAGCAAGGGTGTTGTCATTCTGGCTGCAACCAACCGTCCCGAATCCCTCGACCCCGCGCTGCTGCGTCCCGGTCGTTTCGACCGCCGTGTACCCGTTGAGCTGCCCGACCTCATCGGTCGTGAAGCCATCCTGCGTGTACACGCCAAGAAGGTCAAGTGCGAACCCGGTCTGGACTTCAATGCCATCGCGCGCATGGCTGCCGGTGCATCCGGTGCAGAGCTTGCAAACATGGTAAACGAAGCTGCCCTGCGTGCTGTCCGCGCCGGTCGCGACAAGATTTCCCAGTCCGACCTCGAAGAGAGCGTTGAGGTCGTCATTGCAGGCTACCAGAAGAAAAACAAGATCCTATCCAACAAGGAAAAGCTCATCGTCGCCTACCACGAGATCGGTCACGCGCTCGTCGCTGCGCTCCAGACCCACTCGGCTCCGGTCACTAAGATTACCATTATCCCCCGTACCTCCGGTGCGCTCGGCTACACCATGCAGGTCGACCAGGAGGAACACAACCTCATGAGCCGCGAGGAACTGGAAAACAAGATCGCAACCCTCACCGGCGGTCGTGTTGCAGAGGAACTTGCCCTGCACTCGGTCACCACCGGTGCATCCAACGATATCGAACAGGCTACCCGTCTGGCACGTGCGCTCATCTCTCGTTTCGGTATGAGTGAGGCCTTCGGTATGGTCGCTTTCGAGCAGGTACACAATGCTTATCTCGGCGGCGATGCTTCCATGGCTTGCGCTGATCAGACCGCTGCGGAAATCGATCGTATGGTTGTTGAGCTGGTTCGCCGTCAGTACGAGAAGGCAAGACAGCTGCTGAGCGATAATATGGATAAGCTGCATGCGCTGTCCAAGTATCTGTATGACCATGAGACCATCACGGGCGAAGAGTTTATGAAGCTCATGGAACAGCCTAAGCTCGAAATGGGAATCTCTGAGGAGAAAGAATAAATTGCAGAACCGCTTCTAGCAAAATAGAAGCAGTTCTTATTGGTTTTATAGAAAAATAATTGGAGAACAGAGTAGAGGGTGATTTTGCATGAAGCTCACAGATTCCCCTGAGGAAATCCGAAAAGGATACCAGCACATGATGCGGCGTATCAATCAGTTGATTTTCTATATGTTCGTCTGGCTGGTTGTTTGTCTGGTGATCTTCGTTCTGTTCGGGCATACGGAGTCTGGCGCAATTTTATTGCTCGTCATCGGCGGTATCCCGGAGCTTGTCCTGTTGCTGCGTCTGAGTCTGGCAGCCAGGTGTCCGCACTGCGGAACCTTGGTCTGGCTGCAAATCAAATGGAACTCCAGCGATACCGTCTGTCCCGGATGCGGCGTGAACTGGAAAACCGGGTACAAGGAGACCCGCCGGGCAGGGCGAAAATGAAGTTTTCGCCGGCCTTTTGAAAAAGGCCGCGGGTTCTTAGGGCAGAGCCCTGAGTCGGACTCCGCAGAGTCCGAAATACTCCATTGAAACCCGGTGTCCGACCCGGGTTTCAACCCAAAATAATTTTAAGCGCCGCCCGCAGGCGGCAAGACTCTCCCGCGGCCATTGGCCGCTCATGGGAAAGACCGTCCTTTCGGACGGTCTTTCCTTTTTCTTTGCCCAGACTGCGGCAGTCTGAACGGAGGGAATGCACGAACGGCAGGAGGGGGGAAAACCAACCCGGCAGGTTGGTTTTCCATAAGCGCACTTTGTGCGCGAAGCTTTTCGCGTCCTGAGGGACGCGATTATTTTTTTTGTTTTGGTTGATTTTCCCTCGCGGGAGATCGGGAAAATCAAAAGGAGATTCCGGACTCTGCGGAGTCCGGCCAGCCTGCGCGGCTGGACCGCGCCGGGTCGCAGACCCGGACCCGCTTGTCGCCTGCGGGCGGGATTGGTTCGGTGCTGATCGTTTTTTGCGCAAAAAAAACAGCACGGTTTTCCATGCTGCGTAAAATAATATTATTTTTTCTCAGAATCAAAAATCAGAACAGAACAATTCGCGTCAAATCAATCCCACATCATAAGTACGGAACCAATGGTCAATTTGCAGCAGATACGCGAAGATCTGCGGCGTGCGCATGAGCTGACCATACCACGGCTCGGGCAGGTCGTTCGGGTGTTCCATGAGGTCTTCCAGAACATCCCAGCGGAAAAACTGCGGCAGGATGGACGTTTTATCGTGCATCTTCTCGCGCAATGCATCCGCGACAATCTGGGTATAAACAGGGGAGAAGGTCTTGGGATAGGGGCTCTTCTTGCGCCAGGTGATTTCCTCGGGCAGGTCGTTTTCGAACGCCTTGCGCACGATGCCCTTTTCCCGACCGTCCAGAGCCTTCATGCTCCACGGCATATTATAGGCATACTCTACGATGCGATGATCGCAGAAGGGGACGCGCACCTCCAAGCCGGAATACATGCTCGTGCGGTCTTTGCGGTCGAGCAGGGTTGCCATGAACCATTGCAGGTTGAGCACGAACATTTCACGCATGCGTGCGTCCTTCGGACTATCTGAGTCCAGCTTGGGCGCCGACTGGCAGGTGCAGGCGTAATGTGCGCGGACAAACTCCTCGCCGTCGCGGATGAGGCCATCGTGCAGCAGCGACTGTCTGAGGGCGGTGGAGCGCGACCAGGGGAAGCAATCCTCGAACAAGATCTCCTCGCGGTGATACCACGGATAGCCGCCGAACAGCTCGTCGGCGCACTCGCCAGACTGGCACACGGTGAACCCTGCATCCTTTACCGCCTGGCAGAACAGCAGCAGGGAAGAGTCCACGTCTGCCATACCCGGCAGGTCGCGTGCCTCGGTTGCGTCCAGCAGCGCCCGTGCCAGTTCGTCCTGTTCGAGCACGACTGTATGGTGCGTCGAGCCGATGGCGTCCACCATGGTCTGAATATACGCACTGTCGGAATTTGGTTGAAAAATACTCTTTGTAAAGTATTTTTCATTGTCCCGGTAGTCGACCGAGAAGGTATGCAGCGTCTCGCCCTTGGCATTCATCGCCCGCGCGGCCAGCATGGACAGGATGGACGAGTCCAGGCCGCCCGACAGGAAGGTACACAGCGGTACGTCGGACACCAGCTGTCGCTTTGCCGCGTCCTCGATTAGAAAACGGGTGTGTTCGATGGTCTGGTCGAGGGTCTCGGTGTGTTCCTTGGCGATCAGCTTCCAATACAGATGGTAATCAAGTCCACTCTCGTCAAACACCAAATACTGTCCAGGTGTGACCGATTGAATCCCGTGGAACACGCCCGAAAATGGCGGTCGTGCAGGCCCCAAGAGCAGGATGCTCCGCAGGCCGTCCTCGTCCAGCTGGGCGCGCATTTCCGGGTGGCACAGGATGGCCTTCTGCTCCGACCCAAACACCAACATCTTGCCCCGGCGGGCGTAAAATAACGGTTTCACCCCCAACCGGTCGCGGCACAGCGTCAGGCGGCGTTTATCCTTCTCCCAGATCGCAAATGCGTAAATTCCGTTGAGCTTTCCAAAGGCTTCGCATCCCCAGGCGAGGTAGGCGTGCAGCACCACCTCGGTATCTGAGTGTCCTCGAAATTCATGTCCAAGATCGGCCAGTGCTCGACGCAGTTCGTCAGTATTATATAACTCTCCGTTATATACTAAGACTGTATTGCCGTCCGGGCTGTACATTGGCTGACTGCCGCCTGCGGGGTCAACTACGATCAGGCGGCGGTGCACCAGCAACGCACATGCATCTTGATACGTGCCCTCGGCATCCGGCCCGCGGCGCGTCAGTGCCTGCGCCATACGTCCGGGCAAATCGCTTAGTTCGCGCACGTCACGGGTAAAATCAATCGTTCCAGAAATTCCACACATAACTAGATCACTCCTTTTTTCATTGGTATTCTATGCGCGGTGCGGCGGTTATGCAACCGCCGGTCACCACGGTTCGCTCCAAAAGTCTTTGGGCGGACGGACTGACAAGATCCGACGCACCTGCCGCTCGGACAGGTGATAGGTCGCGCACAGCTGCGTTACCGTTGCCCCGTGCGCTGCATCCTGCCGAATCTGCCGGTTGCGGCTCGGTCGGTCAACGCCCTCAAGCTTGGGGATGTACAGCGTAGAGCCGCCGAACGCTCGGCACAACTTCCGCGCATTGCGTGTGCCGATGACCGCTTGCAAAGCAGCCAGGTTTTGCGGCGGCACAGCCGCGGTCGGTTTGACGGGTTTCATCGCAGACCCTCCGTTTCTTTGGGATATCTACATAATAACGCATGGGTCGTCGATTGTCCAGACTTTTTTCAAACAAATGTTCGAGTAGCTTCGACAGAGCGGTCGGTCATCCGACGGAAAACGACGGCGTAAAACCAAACACTACACAAGACAATTTTTCCCAAAATCTGACATGGGTCGTTTTTTGGGGGACAAAGACGGAAATATGCACAGGGCTGTGGATGGGCTCGTTTACGACCGAAAAAAGCTGCGGAAAAACCGCGCGTTCGGTCGTTTTTTTGTCCCTTTAGACCGACTTCATTCGACACAACTTCCACACCCTGTGGACAAAAATCTCAGACATACGCCGGATAGACGATGTCATAAAACCGTGCTATGCTATTAACAACGAACACAAGTTCGAGCACTTTACGACAGGAGGTGAAACCTGATGGCCAATCGCCGGCAGGACGCAGCAGTCGAACAGGCGCTCTTCCGCAGTGCGGTCGGCGGCGTGCGGCCGGTCAGCAAGCTGTTTAAGGTCAAGCGCGTCGAGTACGACGATCAGACCGGCAAGAAGCTGCGCGAGTACGAGGAGATCGTGCAGGGAACCGAGGAAGTCTACGATTCCCCGTCCACTACCGCACAGCAGTTCTGGCTCAAAAACCGGATGCCCCGCGCCTGGGGCGGTGAACCCGCCGCGCAGGACGATGAAGCCGAGGGCGGCGTCATCGAACTGCCTCAGCCCATGCCGCCCGAAACCGAATCCTGACCCGGTTTTCCAAAATCACACATTTCCCGCGTTTTCCCGTTTTTGCAGGACATTATGTTACAAATTTCATATATGCCGATTCTTTAGCATAATTATGCAAAACGGAAAACCATCGAAAGGAGGCGTAAAACGTGGTGCTCTGGAGCCCGCAGAAGCGGCAGGAAATGTTCCTCTCCCGCTTCGAGGACGAGGCACTGTACGGCGGCGCGGCGGGCGGCGGTAAGAGTGAAGCGCTGGTGGTTGAGGCGCTGCGGCAGGTGCAGATCCCGCACTACCGCGCACTCATCCTCAGAAAAACTTACCCCGAGCTGTCCGAGCTCATCGACAAGTCCCAGCGATATTACCGCGGCGCGTTTCCCGCTGCGCAGTGGAGTGAAGCCCGGCACGAGTGGCGTTTCCCGTCGGGGGCGAAAATTAGTTTCGGCGCGATGCAGCACACAAACGACCGTTTTAAATACCAAGGCCGCGCCTACGATTACATCGCGTTCGACGAGCTGACCCACTTTACCCAGGACGAATACCTCTATCTGCTCTCGCGAAACCGTGCGTCCGGCCCGGGTACGCGCGTCTATCTGCGGGCTTCAGCAAACCCCGGCGGCATCGGTCACGGATGGGTCAAGGCGCGGTTTTTGACCCCGGCGCCACCCATGCAGACGATATGGGAAGACGTGAGCATGCTCACACCCGACGGCACCGTGCTCAACGCAAAACGCAGCCGAATTTTCGTTCCCAGTACGGTTTTTGACAACCAAATCCTGCTCAAAAACGACCCTGCTTACGCTGCCCGTCTGGCAGCCCTGCCCGATGCGGACAAACGTGCCCTGCTCTACGGCGACTGGGACGCATTCGCCGGTCAGGTCTTTTCCGAGTGGCGCGCTGACCCCGCGCACTACGCCGACCGCCGCTACACCCACGTCGTCGACCCGTTCCCCATCCCCAAAAACTGGCGCATCGTCCGTGGCTTCGACTTCGGTTACTCCCGTCCGTTCTCGGTCGGCTGGTGGGCCATCAGCCCGGACGGCGCTCTGTGCCGCATCCGCGAGCTTTACGGCTGTACCGGTACGCCAAACGAGGGCGTTCGCTGGGAACCCGCTCGCATCGCACGCGAAATCAAACAAATCGAACAGGACGACCCCAACCTCAAAGGCCGCACCGTGCGCGGCGTGGCTGACCCTTCCATCTTCGACGAGAGCCGCGGCGAGAGCGTCGCACAGATGATGGAGCGCGAGGGCGTGTTCTTCGACCGCGGCGATAACGCCAGAATCGCGGGCAAAATGCAGGTGCACCATCGACTCGCGTTTGACCAGAACGGCATCCCCGGCTTGACCGTGTTCCATACCTGCCGGCACTTTATCCGCACCGTGCCTGCACTTGTGTATGATTCGACTAATGTTGAGGACGTGAATACGTCGATGGAGGATCATATTTATGATGAAATGCGGTATGTTGTCATGGAGTTTTCGCAGTGAATCGCTTTGCAGCGTACCCATTCCCGCCCGCAGGCGAAATGAAGCTTTCGCCAGCCTTTCTCGAAAGGCTGCGGGTTCTCAGGGCAGAGCCCTGAGTCGTGTCCCGCAGGACACGAAACACCCCTTTTGATTTCCCCGTCCCCCGCAAGGGGAAATCAACTTAACTTTCGTTTTTATCGCGTCCCGCAGGACGCGAAAAACTTTTGCGCGCCAGGCGCGCTCATCAAAAACGCCTCCAGCGTTTTTGCATTCCGTTTGCACTTCATGCGAGATTCCCCGAAAGCTGCATCGCATGGGCGGGAACGGCAGGGGAAAACCAACCGCAGGTTGGTTTTCCATGAGCGGCCAAAAGGCCGCAAAAGAATTGCGCGACGCACTCGTTTTACCCGCGCACGGCGCGGGAATAAGGATAGTGACCTACGGGCTTTGGACGCGCTTTGAAACGAGAGTTTCGTTGATTCCGGCTTTGGCCGGAATCAAAGAGGGGATTTCGCGTCCTGCGGGACGCGACTCAGGGCAACGGTGCCCGCGTGTTAGGGCCTTGGCCGAACGAGTCGGCCACAGCCTTGCGGGAAAACGCCCCACAGGGGCCTTTTCGGATTCCGCAAGGTTCGAGAAAGGCTTGAGCGAAAGCTTCAATTAGGGGTGCGGTGATTCTTTTTTCAAAAGGAGGTTCTTTCTTTCGTGCAATCCAAAAAACACGTGATCGGCAAGGCTGAAGTCCAACGCGCAGCCGATTTACTCGAGGCCTACCGGCGCGGTAAGCAATCGCTCGACCGCCGCATCCTCGAAGATGAGCGGTGGTATCGCTTACGTCACGGTGCCGCTGTCCGCTCGGGTGAGCCTGCCCCGGCATCCGGCTGGCTGCTCAACAGTTTACTCGGCAAGCACGGCGACATGATGGACAACTACCCTGCGCCCGATGTCTTACCCCGTGAGCCGTCAGATATGCAGGATGCAAAAACGCTGTCCCGCATTTTACCGGTCATTCTCGAACGGTCGGACTTCGAGGGGCTATACTCGCGCAATGCCTACCCCAAACTCCGTCACGGCACGGCGTGTTACGGTGTCTTCTGGGACCCCGAAGCCGAGGACGGACGAGGTGACGTACGGGTCACGGCGGTCGATCTTTTAAACCTTTTCTGGGAACCCGGCGTGCGCGACATTCAGGACAGCCGCAATCTGTTCCTGGTCACCCAGTGCGACAACGATCTGCTCGACGCGGCCTATCCGGCGTTGCGCGGCAAGCTGCGCGCGCCCGTGGACAGCGTAAACCAGCGCATTCCCGAGGATGTGCTCGATCGCTCGGGCAAGTCGCAGGTTGTGGACTGGTACTACAAAAAACGTCTGCCGAACGGCAAGACCATCGTACATTTCTGTAAGTTCGTCGGTTCGACCGTGCTTTACGCCTCAGAAAACGAACAAATGTTTATGAGTCAGGGGCTTTACGATCACGGACAGTATCCCTTTGTGCTAGACGTGCTCTTTCCCCTCGAGGACAGCCCCGCCGGGTTCGGCTATGTCGATCTGATGAAGGGCACGCAGGGGTACATCGACCAGCTGGACGCGATCATCTTGAACAACGCCCGTCTGGCAGGTCGGCCGCGCTGGTTCTATCGCGATGCGTGCGGTGTCAACGAACAGGAATTTGCCGACTTTACCCGCGATTTCGTCCACGTCACCGGCAGGCTCGACCCGGACGACCTCCGGCAGATCGAGGTCGAACCCCTGCCTGCGTTCATCTCAAATCACCTGCAAAACAAGGTCGCTGAGCTCAAGGAGACCAGCGGCAACCGCGATTTTGCCCAGGGCGGCACGAATTCCGGTGTCACCGCAGCCGCAGCCATCGCCGCTTTGCAGGAGGCAGGCAGCAAGCTTAGCCGCGACCTCATCAAGGGCAGCTACCGCGCGTTCACTCAGGTGTGCACGCTGGTCATCGAGCTCATCCGTCAGTTTTATGACGACAGCCGCGCCGTGCGCATCACCGGCGAGGACGGCAAGCCCGTATTCATGACCCTGGGCGGTCTGGCACGGCGCGACCGCCACGTCGCCTTCGACATTCAGGTACGCGCACAGAAGGCAAGTCCGTTTACCCAGATGAGCCGCAACGAACAGGCCAAGGAGCTCTATCGGCTGGGCTTTTTCCGTCCCGATCTGGCCGGTCAGGCGCTCATTGCGCTCGAAATGATGGACTTTGACGGCATCGAGACCGTCAAAAAGCGTATCGCCGCCCAGGCCGGTGTCCAGCAATCAGCGGTCAATCCACAGGGCACGGCATCGAATACCAAACAGGGCGCTCCGCTCACGGTCGCCCAGCAGCTCATTCCAAAAACAGGCACGTCCGCAAGCAAGGCAGGGGAGGGTTAACACCATGATTATGATTTTCGCGGGCAGGCGGGACGACCGCTGCGCCCTGCATGTCGCCGGTCACGCCGGCTACGCAAACAAGGGACAGGACATCGTCTGCGCCGCCGTCAGCACACTGGTCAATACCCTGGCCAGTGCCCTCGCTGCCTTCGACTGCCGCGGCTTCCACGCCAAGCTCCAGCCCGGTGACGCGCGCATCACCTGTGCCGCCAGCGGCGCGACCGACGTACTGTTCTACGCCGCCGTCATCGGTCTGGCGCAGCTGCAGAACACCTATCCAAATTACATCCAGATGCGCACCGAAGGGTATTTCTGTGCCGATCGAGAGGAGGAATCCGTTTGAAACAGTCCGTAAAATCCGACCCGTCCCGCGAGCGCCGCTTCCGCGCCCTCATTCAGGGCGAATTCCGACCGGAATTCAACCGCGAAGTCGCCATCGCCGTGCGCCGCGCGCTGCGGCAGGCGCGTGCCAAGCAGCAGGGCGTGTCCGATGAAACGGGAAAGCCCGCGCTGCCCGTGCGTCTGGCAGCGGGTGACCGTCCGACAGGCGAGGGCATGCGTCCGGGTGCTGACTCCATGCATCAGGGTGTCGACCCGGTTCGTCCGGGCGAGCAGCCCGATGAGCGTGTGCGCCAGACCGTGCACGATGCGCTCGTGCGTGCGCAGTACAAGGTCTGGCAGGCGCAGGAGGCCGAGGCCAAGCGGCGTTATCCCGCCATGTCGCTCGAGCGGGAGCTGCAAAACCCCGACTTCGTCCGTCTGCTCACCGACCCCAAGCGTCCCATGACCGTATGCCGCGCCTATGAAGCCGTCCACCTCGACGACATCCAGGCCGACATTGCACGCGAAGCAGCCGTGCGCACCGCCGTCCGCATGGCGGCGCTGTCCCGCCGTCCCCGCGAGAGCGGAGCCGCCCCGCAGGCCGGTCTGCCCATGCACTACGGCGCGTCCGACCCCAAATCCCGCGCCGAAATCGCACGCCGTGCCCTGCGCGGTGAGCGCATAACGCTGTAAAAACATTCATTTTCCACACGAAAGGAGAAACATCTATGTCCTTTAAGTTTGATTATCAGCTGTTCGCCATCAACACCACCGAGACCATGCCGGACGAGATCAAGACCTACTACGACGACTATCTGATCGACTGCTCCATGCCTAAGCTGGTGCACGATCAGTTCGGTCAGAAGCGTCCCATCCCGGCAGGCCGCGGTAAGACCATCGAGTTCCGCAAGGTCAGCCCGCTGCCCGTGTCCACCACGCCGCTGACCGAAGGCGTGACCCCGGAAAGCCAGAAGCTGACCATCTCCACCGTCGAGGCTCCCGTACAGCAGTACGGCGGCTATGTTGAGCTGTCCGATATGGTCGTTTTGACCGCCATCGACAACAATCTGGTCATTGCGGCCAAGCAGCTGGGCGCACAGGCCGGCAAGACCCTGGACGCCATCACCCGCGAGGTGCTGGCTGGCGGTACGAATGTCCAGTACGCCGAGGGTCAGGTCACCCAGAGAAGCCAGCTGGTCGGCGGCAAGGCCGAGGGCAACCACTATCTGACCGTTGATGCCGTCCGCCGCGCCGTGCGCACGCTCAAAAAGCAGGATGCCGAGCCGATCGGAGACAGCTTCATCGGCATCATCCACCCCGATGTCGCCTACGACCTGATGAGTGACCCCAAGTGGGTCAACGTCAAGTCCTATTCCGACCCCGAGGGCATCTACGAGGGTGAGATCGGCAAGATCGAGAACGTCCGCTTTGTCGAGACCTCCGAGGCCAAGGTCTTCGAGGGTGCGGGCTCCGAAGGCCGCGACGTGTACGCCACCCTGATTCTGGGCGACAACGCCTACGGCACCACCGAGATCGAGGGCGGCGGTCTGACGCTCATCGTCAAGCAGCTGGGCTCGGGCGGCGCGTCCGATCCGCTCGATCAGCGCGCGTCGGTCGCTTGGAAGGCGACCAAGGCCGCTGTCCGTCTGCAGGAGGCCTACATGGTACGCATCGAGACCACGTCCACATTTACCGGCGAGTGATTTCAGAATATTTATCCAAATACTGAATAACAGGTTGCAGGAAGTTTTGTAAAATCCTGCAAAAACAAAGCGATACACGAAAGGGAGGAGACTGACCCATGAACAAAGCCAACCAGAAGGAAGAAGAGCTCGTTGAGATCACCCTGTTTGCCGACGGCGACCGCTATCAGGACGACGTGTTCGTCTGCGTCAACGGCGAGAGCTGCCTCATTAAGCGCGGCGTGCCGGTCAAGGTGCGTCCGATGTTTGCCCGTGCGCTGGCCGACTCGGCTGAGCAGGACAAGCTCGCAGAGTCCATGATGCGCCGGGCGCACGAGCGAGGGGAGGCGGTCAGATGACCATGCAGCAGGCACTCGAGCAGCTCGCCCGCCGCTGGCCCACCGCCCACGGCGACGACGAGGCGCTCCCGCTCGTCCTGCAAGCCGAAAATATCGCCCGCGCGGAAGTGCTCGGTCAGCAGCCGCTGACCGAAGCGCCGGGCGGTGAGCTGTCCATCCCCGCGCCCTACGACATGGCTTACGTCCATTTCGCCGCCGCCCTGCTTGCGCAGATAGATGGCGTATACGATCGCTACAACGCGGAACTTGCGCTCTATAACGGCCTGTACGAGACTTGGGCACGGGCACATCGACGCGAAAACCTGCCCCCGCGCGGCGCGGAGGTGGTCGCCTATGGCTGATTACCCCTACCTTTCGGGCACGTCTCCCGCTCGTACCCGCACGGACAGCTTTTCCGGTCTGGATCGCCGTGACCGCGCCGCTGCCGGTGCGGTGCGCGACGGTCTGCACCTGTCCACAGACGCGCTGCCCGCCCTGCGCGTGTGTCCGACCGACGAGAAGGTTCAGGATCTGACCGCGTGCACCGACCTGCTGTCAGCCTGCGGCTGCCTCATCTGGACGAGCGGCGGCAATCTGTACGTCGACGGCGTCAACAAGGGCGGCGTGCGCGACGAAAAGCACCAGATGGTCGTGCTGGGCAAGCGCCTGTTCCTGTTCCCCGAAAAGCAGTACCTGACGCTGGGCGAGAGCGGCGGCTTGCAGAACATGGAAGCGCGCGTGGTCGGCGGTGCGACCTTCACCGACAATTCCATCGAACTGTCCACGGTCAGGGGATTTGCGGTCGGGGATGGCGTGACCATCGAAAAGTGCACCCGTCTGCCCCAAAACAACAAGACCGCCGTCGTGCGCGAGATTGACGGCAACAGCCTGATTTTCTCCGAGGGATGCTTTACCGCGGGCACCGAGAGCGCGATTATCGTCACCCGAAAGGTGCCCGACCTCGCCTTTGTCTGCGAAAAGGACAACCGCCTGTGGGGCGTACATGACAATGCCGTGTGCTGCTCGGTGCTCGGTGACCCGCTCAACTGGATGGTGTACGAGGGTCTGGCGACCGATGCGTTTGAGGCCGAGGTCGGCACCGACGGCGCGTTCACCGGCATTGCCGCCGCGTCCAGTCACGTGCTGTGCTTCAAGGAAAACTGCGTGCACAAGATCTACGGCGCAAAGCCGTCCAATTTTCAGGTGCAGGTCAGCAGCATTCCGGGCGTGCAGGCCGGGTGCGAACGCGCCATCCGCAACGTCGGTGAGACCGTGTACTGGTGGGCACGCGATGGCCTGATGGCCTACGGCGGCGGCATTCCCGACCGCCTGAGCGCACCCCTGGGCGATACCGGATACACCGACATGTGCATGGGAGAGGACGGTCACAAACTGTGGCTGTCCGGCCTGCGAGACGGTCAGCCCGAGACCATCATCTACGACATCGAACAGGCCGCCTTTTTGCCCGTGGACAGCCGGAAAGCCGTGCAGTTTGCCTACCACGACGGGGCGCTGTATCTGGCGGAAGAGACGGCGCTCTGGAGGAGCGGCACCGACCGCAAAAACACCGACTTTGCCGCCGTGTTCGGCCCCTTCCGCCAGACTTCGCCCGCCGTTCTGACCGGTCTGACCATCCTGGCCGACTGCGTGGGTGAGTGCACGCTGGCGTGTGCCGTGCGCACCGAGCGCGGCGACTGGATGCCGGTCTGGGCGAGCGGGAGACTGTCGGACGGCAGAGCACGCATTCCCGTACCCGCCGTGCGCGGTATGCAGTTCTGGCTGCGCGTGACCGGCAGGGGAGACGTGACTCTGCAATCCATCGTGCGCACCCTGCACCCCGACGGCCCGGACGATCTGTAAACCCGTGTAAACCCGAAAGGAGTGATTTTTTCATGGCAGTCTTAACCACCGATGCCCTGCCCAAGTACGACCCCAATGACTTGCCCGCCACGGTCAAAAAACTGCACGACTACACCACGTCGCTCACCGAAATGCTGCGCTTTGTGCTCATGAACCTGGACGAGGACAACGTGCAGGGGTTGGATACGCTCAACCGCGAGATGCAGGACGCACAGGGCAGCCTGTCCCAGATTCAGCAGGCCGCACAGGGCATCCTCACCCGCGTGGAAAACGCCGAGGGCGACTTGTCCGCCGTCATGCAGACCGCCGACGGTCTGACCACTCGCGTCGAGGCCGCCGAAGGCAATCTGTCCACCCTCACCCAGACCGCCGATTCCATCGCCGCCCGCGTCTACAACACCGAGATGGGTCTGACCTCAGTGAACGTCACCGCCAACAAAATCGAGACCCGCGTCCAGGACTTGAACGGCAAATACTCCAGCCTCAAACAGACCGTCGACGGCTTTGACTTCACCGGCATGGTCACCTTCCGCGCCCTCGAACGCGAGGGTGAAAGCGTCATCAACGGCAACAACATCACCGCCGGCGACCTGCACATCGCATCCGACGGCGTCGGCGCGCTGTATTTCTACAACGGCGACGTTGCGATGGAGAACATCGTCGGCGCGATCGAGGTCTATTCGGGTACTTATCCCGATCTGTTCATCGAGAGCCGTTACGGCAATAATATCCGCATTCAGGCCGATGCCCAGCTGGCACTGGAAGCGGGAAGAAATGGGCATATCTACCTGAACGCCGATGATTATATCCAGCTGCGCGTGGGCGGCGTGGATTATTACTTCCGCGCAGATGGCATCTATCGCGGAAGCAAGAAGGTGGTATAAAAAACCATAGCACCGTACTGACTCCCGCCCGCAGCCCGTAGGCCACTATCCTCGTTCTCGCGCCGAGCGCGAATAAAACGAGTGTGCGAGAACGGGATTCTCAAGGGACGAGTCCCTTGAGCCCGTCCAGGTGGAACCTGGTCGAGCCCGCAGGCTCGAAACACCCCTTTTGATTCCGGTCAACGACCGGAATCAACCAAAACAAACAAATAATCGCTCGCCGGAGCGAGCGAAAAGCTTTGCGCGTCTGCGGACGCGCTTTGAAATAAGAGTTTTGTTGAAACCCGGGGCGGACACCGGGTTTCAAAAGGGGATTTCGCGCTCTGCGGAGCGCGACTCAGGGCTCTGCCCTGAGAACCCGCAAGCCTTTCGAGAAAGGCTTGAGCGAAAGCTTCAATTAGGGGTGCGGTGCTGACTCATCTCAATTAATCCACAAAGGAGGAAATTTCTTTTTATGGCTTACCAAAGTTACGATCCCTCGGTCGACTATGCCGATCGTCTGCGCCGCATGATGCAGGCCGGTGCCAGTGCCGCCGAGGTCGAAAGTGTGCTGCGCCAGCGCGTCAACAAGGCGACCTCTGAGCCCGGTCACGAGCAATACGCCTACGATGCCTACTACACCGCCGCACGCGATTACATCAACCGCAACAGTACCTTCGGTGGTCTGTACAATACGGGCGCGCAGACGGGCGCTGTGAGCGGCGGTGCGGCATCGTATACCGATCCCTATGCCGAGCGTCTGGAAAGCGCTCTGAGCCGTCTTGAGTCCCGTGAGCCCTTTTCCTACGACCCGGAATCCGACCCGGTATTCCAGTCCTACCGTGATACCTACCGCAGAGAGGGTGACCGTGTGGCAAAGAACACCCTCGGAGAAGCGGCAGCGCTGACCGGCGGTCAGGCGAGCACGGCAGCCGTCGCGGCAGCCTCGCAGGCACGCGATTATTATAACAGCAAGGCGGGCGATGTTGTACCCGAGCTGTACCGGCTGGCGTGGCAGATGTACCAGTCCGAACAGAACAGCCTGCTCGGTGAGATCGAGACCCTGGCCGGTCTGTCGGGCGCGGCCTATGACCGTCAGACCGACCGTCTGGCGCAGGACTACGCAATCTACAAGGACGAGCGGGACTTCGCCTACAACCAGTATCAGGACGTGCTGAGCCGCGAGCAGACCGCCGCGCAGGACTGGTACGACCGCACCTACGATTACGACAAGCTCAGCCAGTCGGCGGCGCAGTCGGCGGAAAAGCAGGCGTACACCCGTGCGATGGCGTTCTTAAACGCCGGTGTCATGCCCACCGACCAGATGCTCCGGGCAGCCGGCCTCGACAAGGAGACCGCGCGCTCGCTGCGCGCCGCAGCCCTGCGCAAGCTGGGGCAGTAACAACCGAAAGGAGAGAAAACGCGATGGAAGCACAGTACCGCACACTCGACGAGGTACCCGAATGGGGTCGGGACACCGTCCGCTATTTGCTGGCAAAAAATTACCTCAGACGGCAGGAGGACGGCACCTTGCCGCTCAACGACACCCTGCTCAATGCGCTGGTCATCAACGACCGCGCCGGTCTGTATGACCTGTGATGTGCGGTAGGCAGACGCGGCACAAAGCGGGAGCAAAACAGGCTGTGTACAGTCAAAACCTGTAAGAAAAGTCACAATATGACACAAAAAGACCGGTCACGCGATGGCCTGAACATCGACTGACCGGGACGGCGGGGCAGGGGAGAACACCGGAAAAACGGATACAAAATCCGACCGGTTTCCCCGTCCCTGACCGACAAAAACCATCTGGAATCGGCCGTACACGTCAAAAACCTGTTTGGTTCGGGTTGACATTTGTTCTGACATGTTCAAATAGAACATTTGACAATATTTAAACATGCGTCAAATAAATGTCAAAAAATGTCAAACACAATGTCAGAACATTGACAAGTTTTGTTAGATCCGGTATGATAGGGGAGAACAAAACCGGAACACAAAACGAACGCAGGAGGAACCAAACGTGTACGAGTCCAGCGGAGCCGGACGGCTCAAAACGCTGCGCGAACAGGCCGGACTGACCCAGCAGGAGCTGAGCCGTCAGACCGGTGTGTCCCGCAGTCTGATTTCCCAGTGGGAAAATGGGGTCATTTCGGTGTCCCTCGCCACCAAAAAGCGCGTCGCGTCCTACTTTGGTGTGGACGTGTCTGAGCTGGGCGGCGAGGTGACAAGCGCACAGGCTGCGCCCCGTCCGTCCCAGACGGTGCGGGATCGTCTGCCGCCCAGAGTGGAGATGAGCGCAGCCGCGCGGCAGGAGATGAGCGAGCTTGCCGCACAGTATGCCGCACTCAATCACAAACTCGAACAGATGCTGGGCCGTCTGACCCAAGACGAGCTGACTGCCGTGCGCGAGAGCGCTGCACGCATGGCGCAGGCCGTCGAGACCGAACTCGTTTTCCGTCAGGTCAAGGCCTTTCAGGACAGACCGGACGCAGCCTCGCGCGATGAGGTACTGCGCGCGGTCGAAGCCCTCATGGGGCAGGGCAATGGGTAAGCTTTCCTTGCGCATCGCCCGCGCCGCCTATATAATATAGGTAGGCATTCAGGTCAATCTGAAGGAGGAACAACATGAAAGATGGTTTTTTGAAGGTCGCCGCCGCTACCCCGCGCATCCGCGTCGCCGACTGTGCTTATAATACCGCCCGCGTCATCGAGCTCATGGGAGAAGCCATGGACGCCGGTGTCTCGCTGTGCGTTTTCCCCGAGCTGGTACTGACCGGCTACACCTGCGGCGACCTGTTCTTGCAGGAAGCCCTGCTGCGCGCCGCCGAGGACGGTCTGACCCGTATCCTCGAGCACTCGGCACGCTCGCCTATGGTCATCGCCGTCGGTCTGCCCATTCAGGCAGACAACGCACTCTATAACTGTGCCGCGATCTGCTGCCGCGGTCAGCTGCTCGGCCTCGTGCCCAAGCAGAACATCCCCAATTACAGCGAATTCTACGAGGCGCGTCACTTCACCTCGGGCGCTGGTATGGTCACCCGCACGGTCACCCTGTGCGGTCAGCAGGTACCCCTCGGGGTCGATCTGCTGTTCCGCTGCCGTACCATGCCCAGTCTGGTCATCGGCTGCGAGATCTGCGAAGACCTCTGGGTTCCCGCACCGCCGTCCGGCCAGCTGGCAGAGGCGGGCGCGACCGTCATCGTCAACCTGTCGGCTTCCGACGAGCTCATCGGCAAGGCGGCTTACCGCCGTCAGCTGGTGACCGGTCAGTCGGCACGTCTGGCCTGCGGCTACCTGTACGCCGATGCAGGCCTCGGCGAGTCCACACAGGATCTGGTCTTTGCCGGTCATAACCTCATCTGCGAGAACGGCACCATGCTGGCCGAGTCCGAGCGCTTCACCACCGGCCTGATTACGACCGAGCTTGACCTCGGACGCATCGCCCACGAGCGCCGCCGCATGAACACCTTCGGTCAGTCCCAGACCCGTATGACCGACATTTACTTCGACCTGCCTCTGCGCGAGACCCCGCTGACCCGCGTCTTTGCTCAGACCCCCTTCGTACCCGCCGACCAGAGCGACTTGGCTGCGCGCTGCGAGGAGATTCTGCATTTGCAGGCGGTCGGACTTGCCACCCGTCTGCGCCACACCCGCGCCAAGGCGGCAGTCATCGGCCTGTCGGGCGGTCTGGACTCCACCCTTGCGCTCATCGTCACCGTCCATGCCTTCGATCTGCTCGGCTGGCCGCGCAGCAACATCCAGACGGTCACCATGCCCTGCTTCGGCACCACCCGCCGCACCAAGTCCAACGCCGAACAGCTGGCCGAGGCCTACGGCACCAGCCTGCGATGCGTGGACATCAAGGCAGCCGTCACCCAGCACTTTGCCGACATCGGTCACGACCCGGACACGCTGGACGTCACCTTTGAGAACGCACAGGCACGCCAGCGCACCTATATCCTGATGGATATCGCAAACAAGATGGGCGGTCTGGTCATCGGTACGGGCGACCTGTCCGAGCTGGCACTCGGCTGGGCGACCTATAACGGCGATCACATGTCCATGTACGGCGTCAACGCTTCCATCCCTAAGACGCTCGTGCGCTACCTGACCTCCTTCGAGGCCTCCCGCGCACCCGACGGTCTGCGCGAGATCCTGCTCGACGTGCTGGGCACGCCGGTATCGCCCGAGCTGCTGCCGCCTAAGGGCGGCGAGATCAGCCAGAAGACCGAGGAACTGGTCGGCCCCTACGAGCTGCACGACTTCTTCCTCTATTATATGCTGCGCTTCGGCTACCCGCCGCGCAAGCTCTACCGCATCGCCTGCCGCGCCTTCGAGGGCGTGCACAGCCGTGCGACGGTCAAGAAGTGGCTCGTCACCTTCATCCGCCGCTTCTTCGCCCAGCAGTTCAA
Source organism: uncultured Butyricicoccus sp. (assembly GCA_959018045.1). Lineage (GTDB taxonomy): Bacteria > Bacillota > Clostridia > Oscillospirales > Butyricicoccaceae > Butyricicoccus. Next base: position 25,022 of record CAUEJN010000001.1, read on the forward strand.
GCGCTCCTGCCTGCCCGACGGCCCCAAGGTCGGTACGGTCACCCTGTCGCCCCGCGGCGACTGGCGCATGCCGTCTGACGCGGTGAGCGAGGTCTGGCTGAAGGAAGCCGAAAACCTCGAATAACGAAAGTTAAAAGTACGAAAATATAATAGTATATACAGACAGTCGTCCGACGCGAGCGGGCGGCTGTCTTTTTTTGTGACACTTGGTGCTATAAGTTCGCTATTATAACTGTCTAAAATGGAATACGAAATGTATAAAAATAGAACAAATAAACGATTTAAAATGCATTTTTGTAATAAAATACATAAAATAAATGACAAATGATTACGGTTATGTTACACATGCACTGTAAATATTGAAAAGATAAAATCTCTCTGATATGATGTATGCATACAAGAGGCGGGGCAGGAATGGCTCGCTAGATCAAAAAGGAGGAAATATTCCTATGAAGAATCTGAAGAAGGTTCTTGCTATGGTACTGGCGTTTGCATGCACTTTCAGCATGTTCGCTGGCGCTAAGGTGTTTGAGGATGTCCCGGCGGGCTCCGATTACTCCGAGGCTGTTACCATGCTGTCCGACCTGGGCGTTATCCAGGGTAAGGACGACGGCAAGTATCATCCGGAAGACACCATTACCCGTGCAGAGGCTTGCGCAATGATCGCTCGTCTGATGACCGGCGACCCGAACGTATCTCAGTACGTTGGCGCTCAGTCCTTCACCGACGTTGCAAAGGGCTCCTGGAAGGATTCCGCAATCGGCTACTGCTACATCAACGGTATCGTTGTTGGTGTCGGCAACAACAAGTTCGAGCCCGACCGTGCAATCACTGACGCTGAGTTCGTTACCATGGTTGTTCGTGCAATGGGTTACGAGACTGCTGACATGAAGCAGAACTATCCGTACTCCTACATGTCCAACGCTCAGGCTACGGGTCTGCTCGACGGCGTTGCCATGGTTGCTTCCACCAACGCGCTGCGTGGTGAGGACGCTCAGGTTATCTACAACGCTCTGTTCACCGACTACGCTCGTGGCGCTAAGCTGGTTAACACCACCCACGGCACCTCTGTTGAGACCTACCCGACCCTGGCTGAGTCCGTTTGGGGTCTGGATCGTGCAGCAGTCGGCACCTGGGACAAGAACAACAAGGACGACGAGAAGGCGACTCTGACCAACTGCAAGGCGCACACTTGGGTTATCGTAGGCGCTGATAAGGCTAAGGAAGGCAACATCCTGGCTTACCCGATCAAGGATGATGAGACCGAGATCTATGCGTATGAGAAGAAGAATGAGAAGAAGAAGTACGTTCCGTACTCCTTCAAGTATGACGGCGACATCTCCGCAATCACCGGCTACCAGGTAGAGCTGTGGGGCGAGGGCAAGCACGGCGAGCCGACTTGGGAGAAGAAGAAGGACGAAGACAAGTTTGTCTACTCCGATAACTGGACCATCAAGGCAATCAAGACCGTAAAGGGTCAGAAGGCTTATGATTACAACGCTTCCATGGCAGACAAGAAGGACGACAACGGCGAGATCGTTCTGGGCGAGGAGACCCTGAAGCTGGAGTCCGTTGCTGACAACGCTAAGGAGCTGTCCAAGGAGAACACCACCAAGACCAACCTGACTACTTACCTGACCAAGGACGAGTACAACGGCGAGAAGATCGGCGACAAGAAGAACGTTGAGAAGGCTCTGAACGTCCGCACCGGCGCGCAGTACAAGCTGGTTGACTGGGATTCCGACGGCGACATCGACTGGGTAGTTGTTGATCAGGCAAGCTACTTCAAGGTAGAGTCCGTAAACTCCAAGCGTCTGACCGTTTCCGCAATGGAAGCTGATAAGAAGCTGAACTCTGACAAGGACGACAAGTCTGTTACTTGGAAGCTCGACGACCTGAACGACGAGAAGGACTACAAGGTTAAGTACGAAGTTCCGAAAGACCTCAAGGAAGGCGACGTAATTGAGCTGACCTACAAGGTTGCTTACGACAAGGGCGAGAAGTGCGAAGTTATCACTGCAACCGCTACCAAGGTTGAGGCTGATACCGCTGAGCTCGACAAGGTTTCCACCAAGGACGATCTGGAGCTGACCTTCGACGGCGAAGTTTCCAAGATCGCTCAGAACGCTGCATTCGGCGACGTCATTGAACCGTCTAACCCGGATAAGTACGAGAAGTTTGACGACGAGGAGCTGGGCACCGAGTTCGCTCTGTGGAAGAACCGCAACGGCTTCATCGTTTACTCTGATTACGCTAACGAGTCCTCGAACTACATGATGGTTCTGGATACCTCGAACGGTAAGGACAAGACCGGCGACCGCAAGCTGGCTACCGCAGACATCCTGCTGGCAGACAACTCGGTCAAGAAGGACGTAAAGTTCGCTACCGATCTGAAGATTGACGGCAAGAACAACGGCGATACCGGTTATGACAAGGATTCCCGCAAGTGGACCGAGTCCAAGGTTGTAGGTAACGTCTACAAGTACTGGCAGGATAAGGACGGCAAGATCACCAAGATGGAGCCGGTATTCTCTGGGGATGCTAAGTCCACTAAGTCCTATACGGACTACAGCTACGACGAGAGCTCTGACCGCCTGAAGAACAAGGAGGGCAACAATACGACTGGTTATGTTGCTTCTCTGGAAGGCGCTGACGTAATCTTCGCTGTCAAGCAGCACTCCGAGCAAGAGAAGAGCTACATCCTCAAGGACGACGAGGACAAGGATGGCGGCCTGTACGTTGATGACGCTGATGTAATGGCTGTGAAGCAGTCTGACATCCCGGACATCAACAATGGCGGTAACAATGACACCACGACTGCTACACTGGTAGACTCCAGCGTTAGCACCACCTGGCTCGGCAAGAATTTTGCAAACAAGTACATCGCTGAGGTTGGCAAGGACAACAAGGCTTCCGCTGCGATCCTGGGCGTTGAGAACTTCAACAAGTTCAACGATGCTGCTACCACCGTTGGTCTGGTTACCAATGTATCCTACGACAAGAACGACGTTGTATCGGTTGACGTTGCTTACAACGGCAAGGTCACCACTCTGAAGTCCGCTGAGAAGGTAGACTTCGACGATATCGTTAAGGCTTACAACAAGTCCTCCAAGAAGGATCTGAGCCTGTCCAGCCCGAAGGACACGGTTCATAATGACCTGTTCGATGGCGCAAAGCTGTCTGATTTCCTGAAGAAGAATGGCGCTTACGCTGAGATCACCACCAACGCTGACGGTAAGCTGACCGCTGTTACCTTCATGGATAAGGCTGAGGGCAACAAGGTTGTTGGCCACTACTACGAGGTATCCCGCCGCATCATCACCCGCGTGAAGAACGGCAACGTAGCATACGGCGATGCTAATTCTTACTTCTACAACGACAAGAACCTGTACTCTGTTGGCTCCCTGGATGTTACCGACACCGACCTCGACAAGGATGTCAAGTACTACAGCATCAATGGTCGTCCGGAAATTAACGGTAAGGATAGCGACGATTACAAGGGCGTTCTGCTGTCCGTTGTAAACGGCTTCGACGGCACCCCGGACATCAAGGCTGAGTCCGACTCCGTCCTGATCAACTCCTACATCAACGACAAGTTCGACGACGCTGACACCTATCAGGTAGCTGACCTGGCTTGCAAGATCGAGGGCAAAATCGTTGCAGCATTCGCATTCGACGGCACTCTGGGCGAGGTTTCCGCTGAGAAGAATGCTAAGGCTATTCCGTCTGATACTAAGATGACTCTGGACCTGACGGCTGATGCTAGCGGCGTTAAGTTCACTTGGAGCGAGATCGGTGGCGCTGACGTTGACAGCGTGACTTCTTCTGACACTGGCGTAGCTACTGTTTCCTACACTTCTGGCAATGAAGCAACCGTTACCCCGGTTAAGGCTGGTAAGATTGTTGTTACCCTGAAGGATGGCGACAAGGTCGTTGGTCAGGTTAACGTTGTTGTTGCTGATGCTCAGGTTCCGACCTATGAAACCAAGGTTACTAAGGAAGGCAAGGACGCTTCGGCTACTGCAACCATTACTGTTGATAGCGCAGTTGTAGCTGGTACCAACACTGTAACCATTGGTTCCAACTCCGAGAACTTTGATACCGCTGCTGATGCAACTACGACCGCTCAGAACCTGGCAAAGGCTATTAACGATGGCCGAAATATCACTGGCTACAAGGCTACCAGCGTTGGTAGTGTTGTAACTATCGTTGCAGATGACGATGCTGCATTCACTCCGGTAGTAACTGCACAGGCTGACAAGTTTGTTGTTGAGACTGCTTCTAATGCAGATATCTTTGGTGTTACTGAGCTGAAGATGACCTCTGGCGTAGCTGCTGCAATCAACCTGAAGGTTACTGTTAACGGAACGGAAGCAACCGTTAATCTGGATGGTAAAAAGACTGCTGCTGAAGTTGCAACTGCAATCGGAGCACAGAATAGCAATTTCACCAATTGTGATGTAGCTGTATCTGGTGACACTGTAACCTTTACTGCTAAGGGTGCATCCACCAAGGCTCCGACTGTTACCATCGCACGCAATAAGTAATCACCCCTCGTGATTCCCCCTCAAGTTCATACTTGAGTTCCAAAAGGACACCCTTCGGGGTGTCCTTTTTCTATTCCCGCGCTCAGACTTCCCGCCAATAACCCGGGAAAAATTTCCGGTTTGGCGACTTTTTTTACAAATATATTTCATTTGCCACCGTCCTATTGTCCATTTGGCGTGCGCCCGTTATACTGGAGATAAGCATAAAATCTGCAAATGGAGGTGTTCATTTCTATGCTGCGCAAAATATCCCGCATCGTGGTATTTTTCTGTGCGCTTGCGCTTGTGACGGTTGGTACAGCGCTGGCGGCAGCACCGGCGGGTTCTCTGTTTGCCGTACCCAAGACCGGTATAGACGGCGTAGAGCGCTGGGGCTATATGGACGGAACGGGCAAGGTTGTGATTGAGTGTATGTACGCGGCGGCCGAGCCGTTTGACGAGTCGGGCGTTGCGGCGGTGTATGATGACGCCGGACGGGCGGCACTGATTGACGCACAGGGCAAGGTTCTGACCGGCTGGCAGACCGCACCGCAGTCGATCGAGTACGAAAACGGCATCGCAGCCTTCCGGTATACCGACCGCACGATCTTTTTCACGTCTTCGGGCGTGCGCATCGGTGAGTATCCGGGTGCGATCGGCTTTCCGGTCAATGAGCGCGTGTGCGTTAAGACCGGAGAGGGAAAGGATGCCCGATACGGATACGTTGACCTGAGCGGTACGTCGGTCATCGCACCGGTGTATCTGGAGGCTGGACAGTTTTCGGGTGGCCGCGCGCTGGTGCGCGACTTGCAGGGCAACTGCCATTTGATCGGCACCGATGGCCGGGAACTGGCGGCGCTGCCTGCGGGTGCAGACCCGGCGACGCTGACCATCTATAATGACTGCGTCATCATCCTGTATAACCGTGCCGGCAAGTACGCGCTGTACTCGGTCGAGGACATGCGCTTTGCGACGAGTTATTCGTACGATGAGATTTTGCCGTTCCATGAAGACCGCGCGATGGCGCGCGTGGGCACCGACTGGGGTCTGCTAACGGTTGTGGGCACCGAGGCGGTCAAGCCGACCTATCCGTATATGAGCTATATGGGTGACGGACTGTACGCCGTGCGCGGCGTGGACGCGGGCGCGTCGGTCATTGACCACAACGGCAAGGAAATTTACCGCACGGACACCTACGCGGGCGGCTTCCAGACCTTCCGGTACGGCATTTCGTGGCACGGAACAGCGGACGGCGACGTGGTGTTCTTCAACGCGTCGGGCAGTCTGAAAAAGACGGTGTCGGGTATTGAGACACCGGAGATCGTCGCCGAGACGGTCGCCAAGGTGTACAAGGACGGCACGACCCAGTACATCAACATTTACAATGGCCGTACCTTATATAATAATGTACGCGCATACGATCTCGAGGGCGGCATCCACGTGACGACCGAGACCTACGAGAAGTACCTGGGCATGCAGGAGGACGGCACCGAGTACGGCTGGTATATCGAGTACCCGCGCCTGAGCGGCATGAAGAACGAGGCGGTCGAGACACGTATAAACGACAGCATCCGCGCATTTTTCACGGCAGGGCCGAGCGGCCAGTCCGGACGCATTGCACTGACCGCGACCTACGGCATGTCGGTGGAAGGTGGAGTCCTGGTTGTGTGGGCGAGCGGCGTGAGTGACCTGGGCGAGGCGGCGACCATCTGGGACACGTCGATCGGACTGGATCTGAACACGGGCGCGCGCTACACAGCCGACAAGGACTTGTTTAACGACAAGCTGCTGGAGGTCACGGGCAAGCTGCTGCCGCAGTCGGCGCCGTACTACGGCTCGCCGCGCATGGACAAGGACGGCGTGACGTTTTTCCGTGACTATCCGGCTACGGGCACGGCGCAGCCGTACACCGAGAGCATGCACCTGACCTTCGACCAGCTGGCCGAGGCGATCAACTTTGACGGCGCATGCTACCGCACACTGACCGGCTTTACGGGTACAGTGTATGACGATGTGCCGTATAGTCACTGGGCATTTGATTACGTGGCCGAGGTGTCGTCCAAGGGACTGATGACGGGCGACGAGCGCGGCTTCCGTCCGGAAAGTCCGATTTTGACGAGCGAGGTCTGCGCGTCGGTGGCGCGCGTGCTGGAACTGCCGGGCGGCACGATGCCGGGCGTAGACGCGAGCAAGTGGTACGCGGATGAGCTTGGCGCGGTGTACGAGGCCGGACTGCTGGACGGCTTCGACGTATACTGGTTTAACCCGGACGCAGTCATGACGCGCGCGGACGCGATGCAGCTTTTGGCGAACGTGCTGACCTATCAGGGACGCGCGGGCACGGAGATGAGCGCGAACGAGGTTATGAGTAACATTTCGTACTTCCCGGACGCCGAGCGCGTGCCGGCAAACCGCCGCCGTGCGGCAGCGATCTGTGTCAGAGCCGGACTTGTGCAGGGCGATGAGAACGGCCTGCGGCCGGATGACGCATTTACGCGAGCGGAATTTGCCAAGATCGTGCTGTCGATTGCGGAAAACTGAACCAAAAGAGACAATCCCCCTTGAACAGTGACCGATGAAAGCTCGGTCCCTGTGTAATCAAGGGGGATTTTTTAACAAAGTGTTGTCACAAAACTTATGTAATATTACACTTGTGTTACGTCTCGGTGTGTCACATTGACTTTGTATTTTAAGACTGATATGATGTATGCATACAAGAGGCGGGGCAGGAATGGCTCGCTAGATCAAAAAGGAGGAAATATTCCTATGAAGAATCTGAAGAAGGTTCTTGCTATGGTACTGGCGTTTGCATGCACTTTCAGCATGTTCGCTGGCGCTAAGGTGTTTGAGGATGTCCCGGCGGGCTCCGATTACTCCGAGGCTGTTACCATGCTGTCCGACCTGGGCGTTATCCAGGGTAAGGACGACGGCAAGTATCATCCGGAAGACACCATTACCCGTGCAGAGGCTTGCGCAATGATCGCTCGTCTGATGACCGGCGACCCGAACGTATCTCAGTACGTTGGCGCTCAGTCTTTCACCGACGTTGCAAAGGGCTCCTGGAAGGATTCCGCTATCGGCTACTGCTACATCAACGGCATCGTAATCGGTGTTGGCAATAACAAGTTCGAGCCCGATCGTGCAATCACCGATGCTGAGTTCGTAACCATGGTTGTTCGTGCAATGGGTTACGAGACCCCGGACATGAAGCAGAACTATCCGTACTCCTACATGTCCAACGCTCAGGCAGTAGGTCTGCTGGACGGCACCAACATGGTAGCTTCCACCGACGCTCTGCGTGGTGAGGACGCTCAGGTTATCTACAACGCTCTGTTCACCGACTACGCTCGTGGCGCTAAGCTGGTTAACACCACCCACGGCACCTCTGTTGAGACTTACCCGACCCTGGCTGAGTCCGTTTGGGGTCTGTCTCGTGCAGCAGTAGGCGAGTGGAAGGAAGACAAGGAGACCGGTAAGGACTACATGTCTACCTGCGAGGCTCATACCTGGGTTGTTACTGGCAACGTAGTTGAGATCGACAAGGTTAACTACATCCAGGCTCTGCCGATCGAAGACGGCGAAACCGATCTGTATGCTAAGGCTAAGGCTAAGGACAATGCACCGTACTACTTCAAGTATGACGGCGACGTAGATGCTCTGAAGGGCTACCAGGTAGAGCTGTGGGGCGAAGGCGACCACTCTGAGCCTGAGTACACCACCATCGACAACGTTGATGGCAAGGTAAAGGGCTACATCTACTCTTCTGACTGGAACATCAAGGCAATCAAGACCGTTAAGGGTCAGACTGCTTATGATTACAACGCTTCCATGGACGATGAGAAGACCAACGGCTCCATCGAGACCGCTGACATCGACGTAGATCTGGACAACGTACAGAACTACACCAAGGACGGCAAGCTGTACGGCAAGCTGATGGACAAGAAGGACGTTGAGAAGGCTCTGAACGTCAAGAACTCCACCAAGTACAACCTGATCGACTGGGATTCCGACGGTTCTGTTGATTACATCGACGCTACCACCTACGAGTACTACGAGGTTGACTCTGTCACCAAGACCAAGGTTCGCCTGAAGGGCTTTGATGGCAAGGTTGCAATGACTCTGGACGTTGATGGCGAGACCGACGACGTTAAGATCGACGACAAGAAGTACACCGTTAAGGCTGAGCTGCCGACCGACCTGAAGGAAGGCGACATCATCGAGGTTTCGATGAACAACGTTGCAGCTAAGAAGGAGCTCATCTCCAACTGGACTGTTAAGGTTGTAGAGCCCGAGACCAAGGACGTTACCGAGGTTGACACCAAGAAGGGTGTTGAGTTCGACGACGAGCTGATCAAGGTTGCTAACGAGGAGTACACCTTCGCAACCGATGGTGAGAAGGCTTCCAAGACCTATGACAACATGGACGAGGATACCGACATCGCTTGGGATCTGTGGCGTGATGCAAACGGCTTCATTATCAAGATGCAGCCCTCTGACTCCTCCACTGGCTACCTGTTCGTAACTGGTTACGAAGAAGGCCAGAACAAGACCGGTAAGCGCGATCTGATGGTTGTTTCCGGCGTTTACGGCGACAACACCGAGGCTAAGGACGTTAAGCTGGTAAACAACGCTGCAATCTATCTGTACGACAACAAGGATGCAAAGAATGTTTACGATAAGGATGAGCATGCTCTGGTAACCAAGGCTGTTGATACCGACGGCGACGGCGATACCGAGGCTCTGGTTAACACTGATATCATTGGTCATGCTTATCGTTACACTGCTAACGAGGATGGCCAGATCACCAAGCTGGTTCGCGTTGCAACCGATAAGAGCGCCAATGATTATTCCTTCGATGAGAAGACCGACGTTCTGAAGGCAAATGATAAGAATCATTATCTGGATGAGTCCAAGGTAATCTTTGCTGTTAACTCCAGCGAGTGGACCAAGGATGGCGCAACTAAGGAGCTGAGCACCAGCGACGTTCTGGCCGTTGCATACAAGGACGTTCCGACCATCGGCAACAAGGATAGCGACGAAAAGACCAAGGCTGACGAGGGCGTTCAGTACGATCTGGACTCCGATAAGGAAACCATCACCGCTGCTGTTCTGGGTGTTAACACCTTCCGTTACTTCGGTAACACCACCAACAAGTCTGGTCTGGTTACCAAGATGTCCTACAAGCCCAAGGATGACGTTTACGTAATCGAGGCTACTATCGCAGGCGAGTCCGAGACCGAGTTCACCACCATCGATGCAGATGATGTTGAGATGAAGGGTGCTAAGGATCTGGATACCATGTACGCCCTGCTGACCAAGGGCGAGGATGCTAAGAATGGTCTGTACGCTGAGATGGACTTCAATGCAGACGGTAAGGTTATCGCTATCGATCTGATGATCGATACCTACGAGAACCTGGCTGCTGTTGAGAAGGCTCAGACTGATGGAATCAAGGGTTATGGCGTAGCTCGTGTTGTTATCAACCGTGTATCTACCCAGAACCGCATCCTGACCTCTCAGGCAAAGAGCGATGGCAATGGCAAGGTTTACACCAGAAGCGCTCAGACTCTGAAGCAGAACTTTGACATCACCGATGATACCAAGTACTACGAGGTTGACGCTGATCTCGAGCTCCCGGCTAACGGCAAGTACCTGAATGCATATGCAGATGCATTTGCTAAGGAGTTCCGTCTGAAGGATATCTCTGAGGGTGACGTTACCGATCTGGATTCCTTCATCCGCACCAAGACCGACGACGACGAGTACGTTGTAGCCGACGTTATCTACGACGACGGCGATGCTGTTGCTGTATACTACTACAAGGATACCGTTGCTGAGGCTAAGGTTAAAGATGCTATCGCAGTTGACGATGTCAAGATCGATATCATTGGCAAAACTTCGCCGGTTACTGAGAAGTACGATTATCGCACGATTGGTGATGCAGTAGTTGATACTGCTAAGGCTCCGGTTGTTTCTCCTGCTAACAAGAAGGTAAGCGCAGCGTATGCTGCTGATGGCAAGATTCAGATTAGCGTAGAGAATGGCGCTATGGCTGGCGACTACAAGGTAACTCTGTTTGCAGAGGACGGCAAGACTAAAGGTACCTTCACTGTCACCGTAGAGTCTGACGTAAAGTCTGAGATGAACGTTGAGAATGCAAGTCAGCTGAAAGCTGCACTGGAAAATGTGGATGTTACTACCATCAACCTTAAGGCAGATATCGCTCTGAGTAAAGCTCTGACTATTGACCGTGCAGTAACCATCAATGGTAATGGTCACTCTCTGGATAAGAATGTTGTAATTGGCTCGCAGGGCAAGAATGTTACTCTGAACGATGTTGAAGTTAACAACAACGAGGATGCTTATGCTGTACAGGTATATGACACCTATGGTGTAACCCTTAACAACGTTACCGCAACTTCTTCTCAGAAGGGTGCAATCCTGATTAACGGTTCTACTGTTAAGCTGACCGGTACCACCACTGTTGACGGCCCTTGGGGCGGCATTGAAGTATCCAAGGGTAAGAACGCTAAGGGTATGCCTGAGCTGACTGTTGAAGGCACTCTGGTAAACAACTCTAACGGTGTTGTTCTGTGGATCGATGGCTACAAGCAGGGTACTACAGATGTAGCAGCGGATATCATTACTGCTGATGCAGTTAAGGGTATGGATGACTACCAGATTCGCGTTGTTGACCACGAGGGTCACCATCAGCTGCACTTCTTCAAGTAATTCAGCTTCCTAGAAACTGAATAACTTCTAAGAACCCCAAAAGGGCTCCGCTTCGGCGGGGCCCTTTTTCTATGCCTTCCTATCAAAAACCTGATCTTTAAGTGGAAGATTTTTCCATAAAAAGTCTGGAATTTTGTAACTAAAATGTCACCTTAATAAAGTATTTTCAAATTGTTCACAAACGAGGGGAACTTTTCATTGTTCCCGTTCGTCTATTATGATAGAATAGGGATAACAAGGTATCCTTTATCGCCCGGTCGCCGTCAGCGTCCGGCGAAAAAAACCGGAAATGAGGAGGTCTTACTCAATGAAATTCATCAAGCGTTTGGGTGCGCTCTTTGTCGCCCTCTGCCTGATGGCCACCATGGTTCCCGCAGCTTTTGCCGCTGACGCAAAGACAACCGGAGCCATTACCCTCACCATCGGCAGCTCGACCATGTCGGTCAATGGTACTTCTACCACCATTGATGCCCAGGGTTCCCGCGCAACTCTCTACAAGGGCTATACCATGCTTCCGCTGCGCTCTGTCGTCGAGAACATGGGCGGCACGGTAGACTGGAACGCGGCAAACCAGAAGATTACGCTCAAGTATAACGGCTCCACGGTCACCATGACCCTGGGTTCCAAGACCGCTTATGCAAACGGCGTGGCAAAGTCCATGTCTGTCGCACCCTTCACCGACAACGGACGTACTTACGTCTGGCTGCGCTCGCTGGAGTTCTTCCCGGGCGTAACCGTTGGCTGGCGTGCTGATACCCGTCAGGCAACCGTCATTTACCCGATGGTCGCGGGCTCTACCCTGGCGACCCAGCCGGTACAGCTCAAGATCACCAACACCTCGACCGTTGCTTATAAGGAGATCCGCTTTGCACCCGCAGGTACCGAGAGTTGGGGCGGTAATGTCCTGACCACCCAGCTGTACGCAAACAGCATCCAGACGGTCACGGCAAACATGGCGAAGGTCAAGTACGATATGCAGCTGACCGGCGCTTACGGTTATAAGTCTTACATCCGTAACCTGGATTTTACGAACGCAGGCTCTTACGGTTCGCTGACCATCACCTCGGCGGACGCTGCGACCCTGGTACTGGACGGCGTACTGGCTTCGGGCACTGACTCGAACGTCCTGCTGACCGTTCGCAACAACACCGGCAACGTCATCACCTCGATCGTTTACGGCTCGGCAGCAACCGGCGTATGGTCTGACGAGCAGCTGGCAACCCGTTACCTGGCAGCCGGCGGCTACACCACCATGACCCTGCCTTACGCTTCCGCGAAGCCCTATTACGACTTCCGCATTACTTACCAGAGCGGCTGGCAGGTCACTTACACCAACGTAAATCTGGCTTCGTCCTGGGGCACCCAGATGGTAACCTTCAATGCAAACGGACAGGTTTCCTACGCGAACTCGTCCACCTCGACCAACAGCGGCAGCACCGAGATTACCTTCAAGAACAGCTACGGCAAGACCGTTTACGAGCTGCGTATGGCACTGTCCAACACCGACTCGGCATTCCGTAACGCAAAGAACCTGATCGATACCACCAAGAATGGCAACACCGATAAGTTCAGCATCGACCTGACCGGTATGCGCAAGTGGTACATCCGTGCATACGATAAGGACGGCGACGTCATCGAGTCCGGCAGCGTCACCTTCTCGTCCACCAATCCCAAGAGCGCTACCATCACCCTCAAGAAGAGCGGCTTTGCACTTGGTTCGTCTTCGTCCTCGAACGATGGTCTGCTGATCTCCAATCTGTCTGGTAAGGACATCTATGGTATGTTCGTCATCGATCCGGATGATAAGATCAAGGATAGCTGGGATTATGAAGACTTCAACGATGAGTACGACGATATCGGTGATCTGGACAAGGGTGAGTACGATATCTTTGATCTCGATCTGTATGGTAAAAACGACAACGAGATGAGACTGATTGTCTTCAGGGACAAGAATAACCTTGTCGAGAAGAAGATTTCGTTCAACAAGAATATCTCGGATATCGGTGTTATCTGCATCACCAGCCTGTCTTCGAGCGGCATCAAGTACTACGATGATGGCGCAGATGATCTGGCCGATGGCAAACTGGTATTTGCAGTTTATAACAGTGACAGCAAGTATGAGCTGAAGAATGTCTATGTTCGCAAGGCAAGCAAGGGCGATGCAGACGATGATGACAATGTTAGTGACTTTGACGGTAAGAAGGTATGGTCGTCGACCGATCTGTCTACCGAGACTGGCAAGTCTGAGGTCTTTGAAAATGACGAATGGGGCAATGAGGGTTATTACGACTTCCTGTTCGAGTTTGAAGGCAACCGTTGTGTCACCGTGGACAACGAGGATCTGAGCGATTACGATTATTTCGTACAGTTCAACGTTGATCGTGACGGCGCTGATGTAGACGGCGAATAAATCCTACACAGTATAAAAGTCCCCCGGCCATACCGGTCGGGGGATTTTTAGATAAGGGACGATTCAGGGACGTCCGATGGATTACAAGGAGGAATCACACAATGAAATTGCGAAAACGGCTGAGTGCGCTGATCGTGAGCGCAGCTCTGCTGCTGACTGCACTGCCGGCGATTGCGCCCGCAACCGCGTCAGCGGCAACGACGATGGGCTCCATCGTTCTGACGATTGACAGCCCGACCATGACGGTGAACGGCACGTCCAAGGCAATCGATGCCGAGGGCAGCAAGCCGGCACTGGATGCCGGCGGCTATACCATGCTGCCGCTGCGCGGCGTGGTAGAGGCGATGGGCGGCAGCCTGACCTGGGATGCGGCAAACCGTATCGTTACCATGGTAAAGGATGGCCAGACCATCAAGGTACCGATCGGCTCGACCAAGCTGACCGTGGACGGTGTCCAGAAGGACATGCTGGCAAACAACGGCACCTACAAGGCTGCATACATCAATAAGTCCGGCCGCACGCTGGTTCACGTGCGTGCACTCCAGGCGTTCAATAACACCACCTGCACCTGGAACCAGGCAACCAAGCAGGTAACAGTCACTTACCCGACCAATACCCCTACGGTATCTTCCAAGAACTACCGCGTTGATCTGATTAACCAGACCGGCGCAGACATCAATGCACTGTACTATAGATCTGGACCAAATGGTACGTATGGAAAGAATGTGCTGACGACTGCGATCAAGAAAAATAGCACCGGCTCGATTTATATTTCAGTTCCTGATAATGCAGTCAGCAGAGTATATGATTTTTACACTGAGGGCAGCGGTACAAATGTTTACAGTGGTATTAATCTGACTGGTGCCAATGCCTACGTTACCGTTCTGCTCAAGGAGAACGGCAAGTTCGAGCAGGCAAACGACAAGACCATCACGGTATCTTCGGGCAACACCGCACTCAAGGTCGAGAACAATTCCAAGCTGGATATTGAAAAGCTGTACATGTCCAAGGACAGCAGCTTTTCGAGCTCGGAGATCATCTGGGACAAGACCATCGACGCAGGCGATGACGAGACCATCGACATCAATCTGGACGGCACCAAGACCTGGTACTTCCAGGTCGTCGACGAGGATGGCGATAAGTACTCGAGCGGCAAGGTAACCTTCTCGAGCAGCACGGTCAAGAGCGCAACCCTGACCTTCTCGAGCAGCAAGAAGCTGTCGCTCAAGGGCTCGTCGAGTGACGGTGATATTACAGTTGCGATTGTCAACGACACCGGGACCAAGATTCGAAAAGCTTATCTGGTCGATAAGGGCGATGGCCGGAATTTTGACATTGATAAATATGACAAAGATGACGACATTTTGGACGATAACAGTGGCCTGAAGGCTGGCGAGTATATTGTCCTAGAAGATATCGCGGAAGCTGACAAATACGATATCGTGCTATACTATGGTTCTGGCGATAATGATTTTGACTATTTTTCGGTAAACTTGGAAGACGCCGATACGTATGCATTGATTTATGTCAATAATGATAGTAAAGATCGTTTCAGTGGAAGCGTTTACACGGACAATGATGATGAGATGATTATCGGCGTATATAATGATACGGATGATAATCTATCCGATGTGAGAGTAAGAGAGCAGGATAATAACAGAAAGATTAAAGATATTGGCTCTCTGAAGGATGGATCTATTTCCTTTGTTGAGGTAAATACCGATGACAATCCGGATATCAATATCAACTGGTCGGATAATTCCAGCGGCATTGACATTGACGATTTGGATGAGGAAAACCCGTTTGCGGTTATCACTCTAAAAGACAAGGATGACTATTCCCTAGATAGCATCGACGATATCTGATCACACAAATGCAAACCCCTGCTAACTAGCAGGGGTTTTGTGTTTGCCGTGCAGAGTAAGCAGAGTAAAGTGTAATATAACAGATAAGAAACGATACAAAAAGTCAAAGTTACAAAGATTTCAGTAAAAAAAAGTGACAAAAAGGTTAAATAACCGAAAAAAGGGTTTCTTTTGAAACAATAATTTGCTATAATGAGACATCATAATAGGTGACGGGAGGTTAAACCTCTTATGAATATTCAAATTTTTGGAAAAAGTAAGTCGTTTGACACAAAAAAGGCCGAAAGATGGTTCAAAGAACGCGGTATTAAGTTCCAGTCGATTGATCTTGCACGATACGGCATGTCGCGCGGGGAATTCGACAGCGTAAAGCGTGCGGTTGGATCGATCGAGTCGCTGATTGACGAGAAAGCCAAGGGAGCAGCGGCGCTCAGGTATTTGGCTTACGAGTCCGATCAGGAGGAGAAACTGCTCGAAGAACCCGCTCTGCTGCGCGCACCGATCGTGCGCAACGGCAAACAGGCGACAGTGGGGTATGCACCTGACGTGTGGGAGAAATGGGCAAAGGAGTAACCAAAAGATCGAGGGGTATAATTTGTAATCGTTTGCCAGAAGGATCGATTTGCGTTGCGGCAGAAAAAAATCGGTTTGTGGGTATGATTCGTAAAAGAATCAGGCCATAAAAATCAAGCGAAGATGGCATCATAAATACAGAAGATAAGCAATGCCCGATGCGTGTGAGATGGTTTGGGCAGGTAGGAGGTATCTATGCTGTTTACGGAGCTGAAAAAGATTCAAGAGAACGATATTGAACAGACATTGACCGAGAAGCTGAAGGCGCGGGGCATTGACCCGTCGATTTTGCAGCAGGAGCTTGGTGAAACCGAAGTGACGGTTGAGCAGTTGATTTCCGAGGTCGTCGAGGGACTGATTGCGCAGGCTGCTGATGCCAACCGCGAGAGCTTCCGCGCGCGCCAGCGCAAGGGCTTTGAGCAGGCGCACGCAGCGGGCAAGTCAGTGGGCCGTCCGTCGCGCAAGTCGCCCGAGTCCTTCCGTCAGGTGCAGCAGATGTATGAGATGCACGAGATCAGCGGTACACAGGCGGCGGCTCTGCTGGGTGTTGCACGCGGTACGTTTTACCGCTGGCTCAAGGAAGCGCACGAGGGCGCGCAGCAGGCGCCGTAACACAAAAAAAGAGGGTACGATCGTACCCTCGTCTTTCGCTCCCAGCATGGAAACTGAGATCAATACTTTAATTCCGCTTCCCGTATTGGAACCAGTCAGGCCGTTCCGTATGGAGCGGTCTTTTTTTATTCTGCCTGCGATTCGGTGGACTGTGCAGCAGCTTCTGCGGCTTCGGCCTCAGCCTTTGCCTTAGCCTGCAGGCGCTTGGTGGCGTATGCACCGATGAGGTAGCCGATGACCGCGCCGACGATGCCGGGGGTCGAGGCGGTAGTGACCTCACGGCCGGTGAGGATGCCGAACAGACCGGTCACCAGCAGACCGCCGCCGTAGCCGAAGCAGATACCGTAGAGCGCAAGGCGATGGACACCGAACACCTTGTCACAGTAGGGTGGAGTGTTGTCGACTTCCTCTTCGACTGCCTTGTCGTCCTCTTCCTCATCATCGTCCTCTTCGTCCTCGTCGTATTCCTCGCTCTCGGGGACTTTATCCTCACGCAGCAGGACTGTCTGCTCGGTCTGCTCGGCCTGTTCTGCGGGGGTGTCGTCGACGGGTGCGGTCTGTTCGGATGCCTGTGCAGTGTCGACCGTCTCGTCGGTTTCTCTCAGGTTTTTCTCTTCCATTCTCTCGTAACCGTCCTTTCCGGGGATGCCTCTATTGTAGCATAGCCTAAGGGGAAAATCATCAACAAATTGCAAATAGAGCGGTATTTTGACGGCAAAAAAGCCTGCCGTATGGACGCGGCAGGCTGGGGGAAAAAGACGTGGGGTTAGGGCTCGTCGGGCATAACCACAGCGGCGAGAATATAGAGAATGATGCCGGTGGAGAAGCCGAGCACGGCGAGGGCGATGAAGGCCAGACCGAAATAGTCTGCCAGACCGCCGCACACACCGCAGATCTTGCGGTCAGTCGCCGAGCGATACAGACGCTTTTGGGTATTGTTTTTGTTGTCGTTCATGGAAAAACGCTCCTTTCCGCGTTTGAGTTGTGTTAAGATTGGGTGGTCAGCTCGATGGAGCCCATACCACAGGTCAGATTCAGCTGCCGTCCACCGCTGCCGCCGGCACTCTCGCTGCCCAGACCGCCGGCCAGGGTCTGGCCATTGACCGTGATGGAGCCCATACCCGAGGTGAAGTCATAGCGGTAGTCGCTCCAGCCGCCGTCGAGCGTGACCCCGGCGTAGCCTGCGCCTACATTAAGTTCGATTTCCTCAGCGCCGAGCGCGCCGGTGGTCAGACTGCCCGCGCCCACGTTGAGTTCGATCTCGTCGGCATTCAGCGCACACAGCGCAGCCGAGGCCGCGCCGATGTTCAGCTCGACCTGTTCCGGGCGGAAATTCTGGGGCAGGGTGATGGTGACCTTGCGGTCACCCTGTTTACTTTGCCGTTCTTCGTAGGAAATATTCCAGGTATCGCTGTCGACCCAGTTGGTCAGCGCGTCCAGACCAGTGCCTGAGATGGAAAACTGATCTTCCTGACCGCGCACGATGGTATATTCCCCGCGTCCGAGGCTGAATGCCAGATTTTTGGTGTGGTTGTCGGAGAAGGCGGTCTCACCGTTCTGCATAGAGCCGGTGTGCTCGGATTCCGGGTGATGACCGACCGCGTCACGCGCTTCGTCCAGCGCGTGTCGGGCAGCGTCCTTGGCGTCGTTCACGATATCGCCGCGTTCATTTTGCCAGCTGCTCCAGCCGATGCTGAGCGCCTCGCGGAAGGGGTGGAGTGCACCATTGTACCAGGCCGAGTAGACCGAGCCGCCCATAGCGTGACCGGCGGCGAACAGGATACCGCCGATGACCAGTACGATGACGGCGAGTTTTGCCAAAAATTTCATGTTCACGCACCTCGTTTCAGATAGTCACGGATTTTTTGGATCGGCCAGCGAATGAGGGCGACCAGTCCGCGGATGATGGGCGGGACGAAGAGAATGCACAGTTTGATGACCAGCAGCACGAGCAGCAGACCGACCGCGCCGACGGCCAGACCGGCGCCCAGGGTGGCGAGGGCGGAAGCCGGGGTTGCCCAGAGCAGGAAGGAGAACAGCACGAGCGCACCGCCGCCGATCAGGGTAGCAGCCGGGACGGCGACCACGCAGGCGGCAATGCCGATGACCAGACCGACGACCGCGACGATGATGGCACCGATGACCGCAACGGCGACCGGGCCGAAGATCAGGGCGAGCAGCACGATGCAGGCCAGCATCCAGGGATTGATTCCCTTTTTGCGGGGCTTGCCGTCCCGGTCGAGCGGGACACCGTTTACCGTCTGCGCTTTTTCCTCCTCGAAGCGCTCGGGACGGCGGCGGGCAACCCCGGTGTAGTCGCGCAGGATGGCCTCAGCGACCTGCTCGGGAGGCCCCAGCTGCTTAATGACCTTTTCTGCGTTTTCATCCCCCGCATCCAGGAAATAGTCCTCATAGTAGCGCATAGCGCTGTCGATTTCGTCGTCCGGCAGGACGGCGAGCGCCGCGCGCAGCGCCTGTAAGTATTCGTATGCGTTCATTTGGAACTCCCTCCAAAAAAGACAGATTCGATCTTGTCGCGGTAGTCTGCCCAGTCGGACAGATATTGCATCAGCTGCATGCGGCCGATGGGCGTGATTTTGTAGTATCGCCGCATGCGGCCATCGACGGCCTGATCGTAGGTCTCGAGCGCGCCCGCCTTGAGCAGACGGCGCAGAACCGGATATAAGGTAGAATCGGAAATGTCGCAAACCTTGCGGATGTCCTGCGTGATTTTGTAGCCATAAGTTCCCTCACGGGAGACGACAGACAGCACGATTGCATCGAGCAGGGCGGCAGAGATGGGGAAAGACACGGCTCACACCTCCTTACTTGTTGTATAATACTATACGACATATAATATTGCGTGTCAAGAGGCATGGAGCGGATTTACAAATCGTTCACAGATGTGCCGCAGGGTGCACAAGGGAGGCGAGCGACACAGAGCACTTTTCGGAAGACTTTTTATGCAAATCGTTTGTATTTCCTTCTGGTTTATCGTATAATAAATACTGAGTAAATATGTAAAAGAGGGTTTGGAAAAACATGTTAAAACTTGCGGTTTTATTCGGCGGACTGTCGAACGAGCATAGCATTTCCTGTATTTCGGCGTCCTCGATTCTGACAAACGCCGATCGAACAAAATATGATCTGGTGCCCATCGGCATCACACGAGATGGACGATGGTTTTTGTATGAAAACGCCGACCCGGAGAAGGTCAAGAGCGGGGAATGGGAGAAGGAGTCGGGACTGCGCCGTGCGCTGCTGTCGCCCGACCGCGAGACCCACGGCATTATCCTGCCCGAGACCGGTGAGACCATCCGCATTGACGTTTGCTTCCCGGTGCTGCACGGCATGGGCGGTGAGGACGGAACCATGCAGGGTCTGCTGACGCTGGCGGGCATTCCGTTTGTCGGTCCGGGTGTTGCCGCTTCGGCAAATTCCATGGATAAGAGCCTGACTAAGATCCTCGTCGATACCACCGGCGTGCGTCAGGCCGACTACTACATCGCGCTGCGTCCTGACTACGAGAAGGACGCACAGGCTGTCGCTCGCGCAGCGGCTGAAAAGCTCAAAAATACCTATCCGATGTTCGTCAAGCCCTGCTCGTCGGGCTCGTCGGTCGGCGTTGCCCGCGCAGACGACTTTGACACCCTGGTTTCCGGCCTGGCTGAGGCATTCCGCTGGGATACCAAGGTACTGGTCGAGGAGTTTATCGACGGACACGAGGTCGAGTGCGCGGTGCTGGGCAATATCGACCCGGTCGCATCAACCGTCGGCGAGATCGCACCCACCCAGACGTTCTACACCTTCGACGCAAAGTATAACGACGAGACGTCCGCGCTGTACATCCCGGCGCACATCTCCGACGAAGCCATCGAGACCGTGCGCAAGAACGCCGTCCGCGTCTATACTGCCCTGGGCTGCCGCGGCCTGTCGCGCGTTGACTTCTTCTGTACTTATCAGGATAACGAGATCGTGTTCAACGAGATCAACACCATTCCGGGCTTTACCAGCATTTCGATGTACCCCAAGCTGTTCGAGCACGCCGGTCTGTCCTATCCGGCACTGATCGACCGACTGATCGAGCTGGCGCTGGAGGAAGCACATGGATAACCGTCCCATCGGGGTCTTTGACTCGGGCGTGGGCGGCCTGACCGCCGTGCGCCGCCTGCACGAGATTTTACCGCACGAGGATATCATTTACTTTGGCGATACCGGACGCGTGCCTTACGGTACGCGCTCGGCCGAGACCATCTTAAAATATACCCGTCAGGACGTGCGCTTTCTGCGCAAGTTCGACATCAAGGCGATTGTCGTCGCGTGCAATACCGTGTCGGCCACCGCACTGGACATCGTCGCGAATGAGACCGACGTTCCCATGATCGGCGTGGTCTGGCCAGCATGCGCCGCCGCCCGCGTCGCCACCAAGACCGGCCGCATCGGCGTCATCGGTACTCCGGCGACCGTCCGCTCGGGCGTGTACGACCGTATGCTCAAGGCCGCCGACCCGAGCCTCGCGGTGTTCATGCAGCCCTGCCCGCTGCTTGTCCCGCTGGTGGAAAACGGCCGTGTGCACTGCGGCGATATCGTCGCCGAGACCGTGGTGCGCGAGTATCTGGCACCCATCAAGGCACAGAACGTCGATACTTTGATCTTGGCCTGCACCCATTATCCCTTGCTGAGCGAAGTTGTTGCAGCGGAAATGGGAGAAAACGTGACCCTCATCGACTCGGGCGCAGCTGCTGCCGAGAGCGTCCGGGGCATGTTGGTTCCCGCAGAGGAACGACAGGGAAAAACCCGGTATTTCGTGTCTGATGACCCGCAGGGCTTTAATCAGCTCGCCCCGGGATTTTTGAACGGAAGCTTGGATTTCCCGGCGGAACAGGTCGATATCGACGCATATTAAGGAATAACCACCGCACCCATAATGGAAGCTTTCGCCAGCCTTTCTCGAACCTTGCGGAACCAGAAAAGGCCCCTGTGGGGCGTTTTCCCGTAACCTTGTGGGGCATAAAAATATTCCTGTGGAATGTTTTTCCACAAGGCTGTGGTTGGCTTGTCCAACCAAGCCATGAAATAATAGAGCACCGCTGTTGAAGTAATCAATCGGCCAAGGCCCTAACAGGCGGGCACTGTTGCCCTGAGCCGCCCGTCGCAACGGGCGGAATCCCCTATTGAAACCCGGTGTCCGCCCCGGGTTTCAACGAAACTCTCGTTCAAAGCGCGTCCGCAGAGCGCGAAATTCCCCCGCACGCGAAGCGTGCTCATGGAATCCGTTCCCATGGAACGGATTCCCCAAACCATGCCCTTTGTGCGTCCCCCAAAAAAAACCAGTAGACCGCAGGCTGGGCAGGAGAGGGAAAACCAATCCGGTAGGTTGGTTTTCATGAACGCGCTTTGCGCGTAAGAAAGAAAACGATATTTTGGTTGATTTTCCCTTGCGGGGGACGGGAAAATCAAAAAGAGGTTCCGCGTCCTGCGGGACGCGGCTTAGGGCGCTGCCCTAAGGACCCGCAAGCCTTTCGAGAAAGGCTTGAGCGAAAGCTTTATTTCGTCTGCGGGCGGGAATCCGTTTATCTTTTTTCCCTTGATCCATACACAGAGAGGAGGAGACAACCATGGAAAATATCAAGAAAGACGTCTGGCTGTCCATCCATTCAACCCAGTGTTTTGAAGGCTGCGATCAGGAAGAAATCAATCTGGTCACTGCCGCACGTTTGTACCGCCGCAACGGCAAGTACTACATCGCCTACGACGAGAGCGAGATTACCGGTCTCGAGGGCACGCGCACTACGCTCAAGCTCGACGGTAAGACGGTCTCCATGATCCGCACCGGCACCTGCCCGTCCGAGATGCTGTTTTTGGAGAACCAGCGCCACGTCGGTCTGTACCAGACCCCGATGGGTATGTCGGTCACCATTTCCACCCATACGTCCCGCATTCGCAACACGATTGGCGAGAGCGGTGGAGTGCTGGCGATCGACTACACGGTCGAGGTCGACCACAACCTCGCAGGCAGCCATCATTTTGAGCTGACCGTTGCCACCCAGCCTATGTAAATACAAAAAGAAATAAAAAATAAGAATATTACGGAGTGTATTATCTATGAACCTGTTAGACACCGCACGTCAGGCCGCTGCCGACGTCGTCAAGGCCGCATACGACAAGGCAGTCGCTGCCGGAACCCTGCCGCAGGCCGAGCTGCCGCCGGTTGCTGTTGAGATGCCCAAGGATGCCGCAAACGGCGACTGGGCTTCCACCTTCGCGATGCAGTGCGCAAAGCCGCTGCGCATGGCGCCCCGCAAGATTGCCGAGGCAATCGTAGAAAATCTGTCGCTCGAGGGCACCTGCTTCGAGAAGATCGAGATCGCAGGCCCCGGCTTTTTGAACTTTACCCTCAATGCTGCATGGTATCAGGACGCTGTCCGCGCCGTTGAGACCTGCGGCGCAGACTACGGCAAGACCCGCGCGGAAAAGCCCGAAAAGATCATGGTCGAGTTCGTATCGGCCAACCCGACCGGCCCGATGCACATGGGCAACGCACGCGGCGGCGTTCTGGGTGACTGCCTGGCCGAGGTACTGGCATGGGCAGGCAACGACGTGACCCGTGAGTTCTACATCAACGATGCCGGCAATCAGGTGGACAAGTTCGCGCACTCGGTTGAGGGTCGTTACATTCAGGAGCTCAAGGGCGAGGATGCAATCGAGTTCGACCCGTCCTGGTATCAGGGCGCGGACATCCGCGAGCTGGCGCACGATCTGGTTCTGATGCACGGCGACAAGCTGCTGGACATGACCCCCGAGGAGCGCTTCGACGCAATCGTCGGCTACGGTCTGCCGCACAACATCGACAAGATGCAGAAGGATCTCGAGCGCTACAAGATTCACTACGACGTATGGTTCCGTGAGTCCACCCTGCACGACTCGGGCGCAGTTGCCGAGACCGTTCAGATGCTGACCGATGCAGGCGTGACCTACGAGCAGGACGGCGCACTGTGGCTGAGGTCCACCGCATTCGGTGCAGACAAGGACGACGTTCTGCGCCGTGCAAATGGTTTCTACACCTATTTTGCAGCCGATATCGCATACCATCGCAACAAGTTCGTCACCCGTGGCTTTGACCGCGTGATTAACATTTGGGGCGCTGACCACCATGGTCATGTCGCTCGTCTCCAGCGTGCACTCGATGCACTGGGTCTGGACGGCTCGAACCGTCTGGAGATCGTGCTCATGCAGCTTGTCCGCATGATGCAGGGCGGTGAGGTTGTCCGTATGTCCAAGCGTACCGGCAAGAGCCTGACCCTGTCCGACCTGCTCGACGAGATTCCGGTTGATGCAGCACGTTTCTTCTTCAACTCCCGTGCCGCTGAGACCCAGATGGAGTTCGACCTTGACCTTGCCGTCAAGCAGGATTCCGAGAACCCGCTGTACTACGTTCAGTACGCGCATGCGCGTATCTGTTCGGTACTGCGCAACGCAGCCGAGAACGGCGTATCCGTGCCCAAGGCTGCCGATGTTGACCTGACCGTGCTGACCCACGCAGACGAGAAGGCACTGATTAAGGCCATCGCCCTGCTGCCCGAGGAGATTCGTGAGGCTGCGCTGTCGCGTGACCCGTCCAAGCTCAACAAGTACGGCGTTATGCTGGCGGCGCAGTTCCACAGATTCTATAACGCCTGCCGCATTATGGATGCCGAGCCGGCTGTGCGCGACGCACGCCTGTGCCTGTGTCAGGCGACCGTGCAGACCATCAAGAACGTGCTGGGCATCATCGGCGTAGACGCACCCGAAAAGATGTAAGCAAAGGCCGGGCGCGGCCTTCGCGCCCGATTCACCCAAGGAACTCTGGTATCCGCCGTGAAAGGAGCGTATCTTTGAAGCGAATCCTGCAAACCTGTATGGCAGTCGTGCTGTGTCTGACCATTTTGACCGGACAGGCGGCAGCGCTCACCGCATCCGAGCGTTTTCGCCGCGCCGCCGGCATTATCAACGAGCGCGGACTGATTGCCGAACAGTCACCCATTCCGCAGGAAACCATAGACGAGGACGCGGTTTATCTGGAAGACAACCCGGACGCGCTTTCCAACATATTAAACGACATTCTGAGCGGGATGGACGCGCATTCCATGTACCTGACCGCGGAGGAGTACCAAGCCGGATTTTCCACCCTGTCGGGCTACGCGGGCATCGGTATCGCGGTGTCCCAGACCGATGACGGGCTGATCATCCGCGAGGTCGTGCGCCACTCACCGGCAGCCGAAGCGGGCATGCAGGTGGGTGACCGCCTGATCGCGATTGACGGCAAGGACGTGACAAAGACCCCGCTCGGTGAGATCGGCACGCTGCTGCAAGGCGAGGCCGGCAGCACCGTGCGCGTGACGGTCGAGCGGGAGGGCAAAAAGCTGGACTTTTCCATGATTCGCGAGACCATTCTCAATGAAAACGTCTCTGCCCGTCAGGCCGCGCCCGGCGTGGAGTACATCGCGATCAGCGCGTTTTCGTCCATGAATGACGCCGAGGATTTCGAGGAAATCTGGAACGGACTGGACGAAAAGGAGACCAAAGCGGTCGTTTTAGACCTCAGAGACAACGGCGGCGGCATGATCGACGCAGCGCTTGCCATGCTCGACCTGATGATCGAACCCAAGACCAAAATCGCCACCATGCACTACCGCGAAGACCAGGGCGGCGATGAAATCTACTATTCCACCGGCGGCGGTCTGCCGCTCAATAAAATCACCGTGCTGGTGGGCGGCAATACCGCCTCGGCAGCCGAGCTCATGGCAGGCGTGCTGCACGAGGTTGGCGGCGCAACGCTGGTCGGAAGCAAGACCTACGGCAAGGGTCAGGGACAGTACCATCTGAAGCTGGACGGCGACTATCTGGTGCTGACCTGCCTGGAAATGCTGTTGCCGAAGTCGGGCGGCTGGGAAGGCAAGGGACTGACCCCTGACGTGGAAGCGCACGCGCTGCGCACCATCCGGGGATACCTCAAGGACGCAGCACCGCTGGACGAGACCAAACCGGTGCGTTACGGCGAGCAGAGTGAGCAGGCAAAGGCGGTCTGCCAGCGCCTGCACGCTTTAGGCTACCTTGCCGAGCCGACCGACGTACTGGGTACCCCTGCACTCGGCGCACTGCGCCGGTTCCAGACGGATGCCGGACTGGGCACCCGCCTGAACGCGGATACCGATACGCTGCAGGCGCTGAGCCTGGCCTGCGAGCGCGCATCGAACCGCGGACGCATGATAGATGACGTGTATTATACGGCGCTTGCCCTGTGCACCGAGGCGGCACAGAAGCCGCTGCGCTACAAGCCGCAGGCAGATGGCAGCTGGCGCGCCGCCTGACACCAAGGAGGAGACCATGGAACCCATTCCCTTATCCGGTGGACAGCTGATCCTGACCAATCCGGACGATCACACCCTGCTCGCGCGCGACCCGTCGCTGGTCGGCGGCGCACTGGCGCACGACCTGGACACCTTGCAGAAAATGCGTATGACCTGCCCGGAAGTACCGGTGGGACTGTCGGCGGCCTGCCCGCCGCTGCCCGAAGATCGCGACGTACCCCTGTGCGAGCGCTACATCCGCACCTGCCGCGCGGCATTTAAGCCGTTCGTGCAGGAACAGCCGGCGTTTTACTACCTGCACGGTGCGGAGAACTTCCGCGCCCTGCGCGCAGCCGTGCTGGCGATGACCGATCTTTCGGGCGCAGCCCTCATGGCCGAACTGCCGGTGGACGCGGACGGACGCATGGAGGACGGCACCGACGTGCTGGCCGCCGTGGCGGTCTTGCAGCGCATCGGCGTGTCGACCATCATCCTGACCGCCGAGGAATCCCAGGATCTGACCGACGCGCTGCGCATCATCGCGCCTTATGCGCGGGTTTCGCTGGGTGTCAGATGCCCGGCTGTCTGGCTGCTGCGCGATATGGAGCTGCCCAACGTCGAATTATTCGTCCCGCTGCCGCATGAACGTGCCAGACGTTTGGCCGATCTGGTACGCACCAGACCGCATGGCCGCACGGTCATCCCGCGTGAAGTAGACGACGTAGCACTGGTATCCGACGGCAGAGACGCACACTTTATCGACTGGACAACGGGTATTTCGGACGAAATTCCGTGCGATCACGAGCTGGACGAGCGCCTGATTGAACTCGAGGACGAAGCCCCGGCAGCGTTTAAACTGCTCATCGAAGAGGAAGAGGACGTTATCACACTGGAAGAGAATCTGTATATGATTACCCGCCCGGTGTGCCTGTGCGCCCAGTCGCCCGAACTCTTGGAAAAGGCGCTGCGCGTGTACGCAGGTCTTGCATTGTATGACGGAACCTGGGAACAGGAAGAGCGGATTTTGAAGTATTTTACCGAGAAATACGGCTTGATTTGCATGTAAAGCAAACCACCGCACCAATAATGGAAGCTTTCGCCAGCCTTTTCAAAGGCTGCGGGTTCTCAGGGCAGAGCCCTGAGTCGCCCGTCGCAACGGGCGAAATTCCCCATTGAAACCCGGTGTCCGACCCGGGTTTCAACCCAAAAATAAAAAGAATCGCTCGCCGCAGCGAGCGAAATTCCCCAAACCACACCCCTTGTGCGAACCCTCCGACCGGCCGACCGCAGGCTGGGTAGGGGAGGGAAAACCAATCCAGTGGGTTGGTTTTCCATGAACGCGCTTTGCGCGTAAGAAAAGAACGATATTTTGGTTGATTTTCCCTTGCGGGGGACGGGAAAATCAAAAGGGGATTCCGCATCCTGCGGGATGCGGCCAGCCTGCGCGGCTGGATCGCGCCGGGCCTCAGGCCCGGACCCGTTCTCGCCTGCGGGCGGGATTAACCTTTACTTTCTCACATCAAAAGGAGAAACCACATGGATTGGATTGAAGTGACGATTTTCACCACGACGGCGGGCATTGACCCGGTCGAGGGTGTGCTTGAAGACCTCGGCATTGAGGGCTACGCGCTGGAAGATGCCGCAGATTTCGAGGAATTTTTACAGGATACCGAGATTTACTGGGATTATGTAGACGAGAAGCTGTGCGAGGAGCTGCGCGGACAGGAAACCAAGCTCAAAGTCTATATCGAAGACTCGGACGACGGCAGAGCGCAGATTGCAGCGCTCAATGACCGCCTCGCCGCACTCAAGGCAACCGATACCGACGATGTACTCGGCAGACTGGTGACCGAGCAGAGCGTGACCCGTCAGGAAGACTGGGAATGGGGCTGGAAGCAGTATTTTAAGCCCTTCCCGGTGGGTGAAAAGTTCCTGATTAAGCCGTCGTGGGAGACCGTAGACGACCCCGGCGCACGTCAGATTCTGGAGATCGACCCGGCATCCTCGTTCGGCACGGGTACCCATGACACCACCCAGCTGTGCATCACCATGCTGGAAAAGACGGTCAAGGGCGGCGAAAAGCTGCTGGATATGGGTACCGGTTCGGGCATTCTGGCCATTGCAGCCGGTATGCTGGGTGCCAATCCGGAGGTCGCAGTCGACATCGACGAGCATTGTCTGACCTGCGCACTGGAGAACGCCGAGCGCAACGGCGTGACGATCAAAAAGACCCTGCACGGCGACGCGCTGCGCGATGAAAAGCTGGCCGAGGAGATCGGCGGCGGCTATGACATTATCTGCGCGAATATCGTTGCCGATATCATCATCGGCATGGCGCCCATGTTCTTTGAAAAGCTCAAGGAGGGCGGCACGCTCATCACCTCGGGTATCATCGAGGAGCGCGCAGACGAGGTCGGACAGGCACTCGAGCAGGCTGGATTCCGCCTCACAGACCGTCAGATTTCGAACGGCTGGGCAGCCTTTACCGCGGTACGATAAGATCGATTTTGGCAGTTCTCAGGCTGCTTTCGACGAAATTTGCCCTAGACAAGTGCGCGGGAGTTTGCTAAAATGGTTTGAGAATAGCGAAAGAGAGAGAGGGGGATCGCCTTGCCGAGATTTTTTGTAGACGGGGCATGCAATGGGGATACGATCGAGCTGACCGGCGATGATGCACACCACATCACGCGTGTTCTGCGCATGAAGCCGGGCGAAGCCCTGACCGTGTGCGACGGTGCGGGAACCGATTACCATTGTACCCTGACCGATACCGCAGGCGGCACGGCGGTTTGCCGCGTGGACGCGCGCGAAGCCTCGCGTGGGGAGCCGAACGTTTTCGTGACCCTATATATGGCGCTGCCCAAGGGCGATAAGATGGATTTCATCGTCCAGAAGGCGGTCGAGCTCGGCGTGTGCCGGGTCGTGCCCTACGTGGGCGCACGCAGCGTGTCGCGTCCGGACGGAAAAGCGCTCCAGAAGAAGATCGAGCGCTGGCGCAAGATCGCACGGGAAGCCGCACAGCAGTGCGGCCGTGGCCGCGTGCCCGAAGTCGGGGAGTGCGTCTCCTTTGCCGAAGCGGTGCGCATGGCGAGCGAGAGCGATCTACCCTTGTTTTTGTATGAGAGTGAGCAGGAAAACAGCCTGCGCGCGGTGCTGACCGCGCATTCCTTTGCCTCAGCCGCCCTGATGGTCGGCCCGGAGGGCGGATTTGCGGATGAGGAAGCCCGGGACGCTGTCCGGGGCGGTCTTGCGTCCGTATCCTTAGGCCCGCGCATTCTGCGCTGTGAGACCGCGCCCTTGGCTGCGATCACTGCGGTGCTGTACGAGAGCGGCAATCTATGAAAGTATTAGGAGTTGATTTTTTTGGCTGCACAGATGCCTGAAAAGAATAGCAAACAGACGATACCCGGCAAGACCGACCCCAAGCGAAGCGACTATATTACCAATAAAGTGCTTCTGGTGTTCTCGGGCTGCCTGCTGGGTGTACTCGGACTGATGTTTCTCAACAATGTGCTGGGATACTCGGTGTACTGGGAGATCGGCCTCGCGGCAATCGGGGTTATGCGCATTGTAGGCGTCGTGCTTGCGGTCATCGGCGTGCTCCTGGTACTGCGTGAGAAGAAGCGCGGATTTGATATGTCCTATCGCGTGTTCAAGGGCAGTACATTGGTTGTATTTGGTATTGCGCTGGCGATCGTGTTCTCGATCGTGGACTATAACGCTGCGACCGGTATCCACTTCCTGTACGTTGCACTTCCGGCATACGCGTTCGCGTATCTGATTTACCACTCCTACCAGCCTGAGTTCTTCATCATCGCGATGGACTGCGCAGCGGCAGCGGGTGCGATTGCAGCATCGCAGACCACGGTCGGCGAGGGCTACGAGAAGATTCTGCTCGCGGGCGTGCTGGTGCTGTACGTCCTGCAAATCATCGGCGTTGCCAAGGTCAAGAGCGACCTCGGCCGCATCCGCCTGGGCGACAAGCGCCGCTATGTGTTTGACTTCTCGCGCAATGCATATGTGATGATGTTCCTGACTCCGGTCATCATGGGCGCTGTCTCGGCAGCAGGCTTGATGATGACTGGCCGCGTGCCGTTCGGCTGCATGGTTGCCGCAGGTGCGTACTTCTTCATCACCGCAGTCTATTACACCGTCAAGCTGGTGTGATAGAATCGCCTTGGAAAAGACCTGTTTGGAGCGCGAAAAAGCGCTCCAAAATTCTTTTCAAAAAAATAAAAAAAGGTGTTGACAAAACGCACCTCATAGCATATAATAAATATCGTCGCTGGCAGAGAGCCGCGCGAAGGAACTGTTGAAATGGCGGTATAGCTTAGTTGGCTAGAGCGTTCGGTTCATACCCGAAAGGTCATTGGTTCAAGTCCAATTACCGCTACCACAGTTTGGCCCGTTGGTCAAGTGGTTAAGACACGGCCCTTTCACGGCTGTAACATGGGTTCGAATCCCGTACGGGTCACCACATGGAAGTTTAGCTCAGCTGGGAGAGCATCTGCCTTACAAGCAGAGGGTCACAGGTTCGAGCCCTGTAACTTCCACCAAAAAAAACAGACGCGAAAGCGTCTGTTTTTTTTATCTCCGCATGAACGAGGCTCGAAAGGCGGCGCTTGGAAATGATCCGGTGGATCATTTCAACCGCCGTGGCTTTTCCCGCAGGAAAAGCGAGCCCTGTAACTTCCACCAGAAAAAAGAGACACCGAATGGTGTCTCTTTTTCTTTTGCTTGGCGAAATAAGAATCCCGCCCGCAGGCCGTAGGCCGCTATCTTCATTCCCGCGCCGTGCGCGAATAAGATGCGTGTGTGACAAGCGGGCAGGAATGGGTGCGGTGGTTAATCGGTCGGTTTCTGATAGAATCGACCATTGAGCATTTCGGTGCGCTGGATATTGACGAACGCCTTGGGGTCGATAGCGCTGATACGCGAGCACACCAATTTCAGCTCATCACTGGACACGATCGAGTACAGCATCTGACGTTCCTGTCTCTTATAGCAGCCCACGCCCTTGAACAGGGTTGCGTCGTGGTTGGTGACCTCTGCGATCATCTGATAAATTTCCTCCGGGTGTTCGGTGATGATCCACAGGGTATGACGCTGGTAGCGCTTATGCAGAGTGTGGATGACCTGGGTCGAGACGAACTGGAAGATGATGGAGTAGAGCGCCTTGTCCCAGCCGAACAGCATACCTGCGATGCCGAGCACGACGACGTTCATCAGGAAAATGGCGTTCCAGCAGTCGCGTCCCTTGATCTCACCCATGAACAGACCGATGATATCGGTACCGCCGCCCGAGGCGTTGGCCAGCAGGCACAGCGAGACGGCCAGACCGTTGAAGATACCGCCAAAGACGGCAACCAGCAGAGGGTCTTGGGTGATGGGGAAGGCGGGCAGGGCATCGGTCAGGAAACCGGTCAGAACGACACTCAGCACCGACAGGATGGTCAGCCTTTTGCCGAGATAGCGGAAGCTGATGTACAGCGGGATGAGGTTTAAGGTGTAGTTGACGAGTGCGAAGGGTGGGGAGATGCCTGCAAATTTTTCAAAGCATGCGATGATTAACAGTGAGATACCGTTGAATCCACCCGAGAAGATACCACCCGGACGGGCGAAGCTCTTGATGGTGAAGGCCATAACGAACGCAGCGAGCACGATCAGCGCGACGCGCTGCCAGAAGGGCTGTTGCTTCCTCCAAGCCATAAATAAAATTCCTCCTTTGGGGGCGTTTCCCTTATATGTCTATGATATCGGCTGGACGGCCAAAAAGCAAGGAGTAAAAACATTGGATTTTATCCCTATAATCGTTCGCAGAACTCGACGGCGGACGGGAGCAAACACACCCGAACAGTCAAAAGTCCCATTGCTTCCCCATTCCCGCCCGAAAAAAAGCCCAAGGTGGGGTTATTCCCGGCTGTATTTTCCGACGGGCTGCGCACAGGGTTTGACGTATACTGTTCCCACAAGCAAAAGGAGGGACGTGTTTATGGACAAGCATGTGTTTACGAGGAGAGGGTTCACGCTTGCGGCACGGGCGGGCAATCTGGCGCAGCGGGTGCAGAACGACGACCATGCGCGCGTGATCGTTGGAGGCCTGCGGCAGTTTGTGCTGGCGTTTGTGCTCTCGCGCGGTACGATGTTCGGCGGCTATGCACCGTTCGGATTAGCGGTCGCAGCGGCGGCAGCGGGTGCAGGCGGCGGCTACGGTGCAGTGCTGGGGCTTTTGCTGGGCAGCTTCCTGCTGTGCGGCGGACTGTACGGACTGACCGCGGCGGCAGGCGGTGTGCTTGCCGTGGTGTGTGCGCATGTGTTCGACCGAGAGACCCGCCAGAAGGTATGGTTCATGCCGGCGTGCGCGATGGCATGCATGGCAGCGACCGGGTTTGTACTCATTCCAGAGTTCACGCTGGCGCCAATCGCACGGTTTGTATGCGTGACACTGGTAACCGGTGCGCTGACCGCCTGTTACGGCTTCGCGCTCGGGCCAGCCCGTCCCATGCGGATGATGCGGCCAGCCGGGTTTCTGGCGCTGTCCGCGTCGGCGCTGGTCAGTCTTTCCGACCTGACCATATTGGGGACGATCGCCCCGGCACGCATCCTGCTGTATGCGCTGGTGCTTGCGGCGGCCTACTTGGGCGGCAGCGCGAGCGGTACGGTAGCTGGCGTGGCAGCGGGCGCGCTGCTCGATGCCTACACTGGGCAGGGCGCGTTCTTCACCTGTACATACGGATTGTCAGCGCTCATTTCGGGCGCGTTCCAGGGCGCAGGGCGGGTGGGCTTTGCGGTCGCGGCACTGATCGCAGGCGTGGGTGCAGCCCTGGTCGGCGCAGAAAACCCGGTTTTCGTGTTCGCACTCTATGAGGGCGTGTTTGCCGTGCTCATTTACGCCGCCGTGCCGGGCGGTGTGTGGCAGTACGCAAAGGACTGCCTAAACCCGGTGCGGCGAGACACGGCCGAGAGCATAGGACGCATCCGGCGGACAGCGGGACGGTACGCAAATGAAGCGTCTGCGGCCTTTGGCGAGCTGTACGAGGCGCTGCAAAGCGGCCTTGAGCACGGCAGAGCCGAGAGCAGCGACGAAGTGCGGGCGGTCTTTGACCGTGCGACCGACGCGGTCTGCGCGCATTGCGAGGCGTGCGGCGCGTGCTGGCAGAAGGAGTCTGTCCAGACCATGAACGCGTTCAGCACGCTGGCTGCACCCATGCTCAAACGAGGACGGGCCGAGGCGAACGACTTTCCGCAGGGCTTTCAGGGTCGGTGCGTCCACCTGCCCGAGCTGGTGCAGGCCATCAACCGCGGCCTTGCCGCCCTGCACGAGCGCCGCGCCTACCGCCGGCGTGCGCTGGACAATCGTGCGCTCATCGCCCAGCAGTACGCCGGTCTGACCGAGATCTTGCGGCAGGTGGGCGGCAGTTTGTCTGCCGATCAGGCATCCCTGCCCGCCCGCGAGCGGCAGGTTCGCTCGTATGCCCAGGCGTTCGGCAAGATCGATAAGGTAGCCGTGTTCCGGGACGTGTCCGGACGGCTCAGGGTCGAGCTTGCAGGCGAGGGTGCCGAGCGCATCCTGCAAGACCGGAAAGGGTTTGCGGTCGGCCTGTCGGCCCTCTTGGGCTGCGGCTTGAGCGAACCCGAAGCGCTGACCGATGACCTTGGAAGTCGGGTGGTGCTGCGTGAGCAGGCGCCCTACCGGGTCATTGCAGGCATCAGTCAAAAACAGAAGGAGGGAGAGCAGGTATCAGGAGACACCGTACATACATTTGTCACCGAGGACGGACGGGCGTGTATGCTGCTGGCTGACGGGATGGGTACAGGGCGTGAGGCGGCCGGGGACAGCGGACTTTTGCTGTCCATGATGGAGCGATTTTTAAAGGCAGGCATTACGGTGGACGACGCGCTGCGCACGGTTGCGCCGGCGTTTCGGATGCGGGTCGAGGGCATGCGCGGGGTGACGCTGGACGCGCTGACGGTCGACCTGTATTCGGGCAAGGCGAGCTGTCTCAAGTGCGGCGCGGCGCCCAGTTATCTCAGGACAGGAGGAGGGATTACCACCCTTGCAGGAGAGAGTTTACCCATCGGGCTGATGGAGTCGCCCGAGGAGGCGGCACCCATACCCTTACGGATGCTGCACGGCGATCTGTTTATCCTGCTGTCGGACGGGGTTTCCGACGGCACGGATGACGGATGGGTGAAAAAGATCGTGGAGGAGCGCGCAGGGGACAGCCCCAAGGAGCTGGCTGCCAGACTGGTGGCGGCAGCCGAGAAGCGCGGCGCATCGGACGATCTGACCGCCCTTGTGGTGCGGCTGGAGCGCCGGAAACCGGCGGTATAAGGCAAAACGAACTGGGGCATAATGGAAAGGAAGTGAAAAGCAAGGAGGAAAAAGAGCCATGGTAAAAGGCGTATCCAAACGGGTCGTGGTGGTACGGCCGGACGACAGTCGGTTTTTCGAGCAGGCGTTCTTCATCGTACGGGAGGGACGGACGGCGAGCGGTGACGCGCTGAGGGAAGCATGCGCCCTCGCGGCGCGCTACCACGCCAAACACCCGGCAAGACCGCTGCCGCTGAGACGCTACACGGCACCGCAGATGGTACTGTCGGCACTGTTTGGAAGCGGACTGATGGGCGCCGCGTGGGCGGTATCATGTCTGGTTTTTTAAGACATCGTGAATTCTTTTTGAACTTCTGCGGCATAGCCTTGTAAGCAGGGCGGGGCTTTGCTATAGTAGGAGGTAATCAAAAGAGAAAGCATGGTGTAGACGTGGCCTTCGAGACTTTTCTGGAGTTTTTCGCCAAGTATGGCTATCTGTTTATTTTCGTCATCTGTTATTGTGAATACCTGAATCTGCCGGGCTTTCCGGCGGGCATCATCATGCCGGGCATCGGGGTGCTGGCGGGGCAGAGCCAGCTCAACCTGATTTTCGCCCTCATCCTGTCGATCTTCGCGGGAACGATGGCGAGTCTGACGCTGTACGGTGTCTGCCGGTTTGGCGGCGCGCCGCTGCTGCATAAGCTGTTCGGCGGGAACAAAAAATTTCAGCATTTTGTGGAACAATGCCATACACGGATTGAGAAGCACGGCGGCCGCGCGCTTTTCATCTGTCGATTGATCCCAGTGCTGCGCACAATTGTGTCTATTCCCGCAGGACTGCTGAAGATACCGGTTGGCGAGTACACGGGCTGGACGGCAGCGGGTATCACGTGCTGGAATACCGTGTTTATTGTCTGCGGATACCTCGGCGGACATGTGATCGTCGGCTGGCTCGGCTAACCACCGCACGGGTTCCCGCCCGCAGGCGACAAGCGGGTCCGGGTCTGCGACCCGGCGCGATCCAGCCGCGCAGGCTGGCCGGACTCCGCAGAGTCCGGAATCCCCTTTTGATTCCGGCCAAAGCCGGAATCAACCAAAACAAAAATGAAAAGCGCGTCCGCAGACGCGCAATCTCTTGGAAAGACCGTCCGAAGGGACGGTCTTTCCCTTTTGTATGTTTTTGTTGAAACCCGGGTCGGACACCGGGTTTCAAGAGGGGAGTTTCGCGGCTTGCGAGCCGCGACTCAGGGCTCTGCCCTGAGAACCTGCAGCCTTTCGAGAAAGGCTGGCGAAAGCTTTA
Source organism: uncultured Butyricicoccus sp. (assembly GCA_959018045.1). Classification (GTDB taxonomy): domain Bacteria; phylum Bacillota; class Clostridia; order Oscillospirales; family Butyricicoccaceae; genus Butyricicoccus. The sequence continues at coordinate 60,683 of CAUEJN010000001.1, forward strand.
TCACGCCTGCGGGCGGGATTTCACCACCGCAGGTTACCTCCTGATTCTCGCCAAAAAACCCCACAAAATTGCCAAAAAACGTCGAAAATTCCGCTGTTTTTGAATTGTAGCCCGGAAAAAGTTTGCATTATGCGGTCTTGTGTGCTACAATAAGACAGAATCAAAAAACGACAAGGAGGCCGAACTGTGTTCTGTATCGGCAACGTAAATCTACCGAATCGCTTGATCTTAGCCCCGATGGCGGGCGTGACCGACCTGGCATTCCGCCAGATCTGCCGGGAACACGGCGCAGGATTGACCGTTACCGAGATGGTCAGTGCAAAGGCGATGGAGTTCGGCGACAAGAAGACCCCCAAGCTGCTCCGTCTCGCGCCCGGAGAACATCCGGCTTCCGCCCAGATTTTCGGTTCTGATCCCGACTGCATGGCGCGCAGCGCACAGCGTGCACTTGAGATCTCGGGCTGCGAGATCGTTGATATTAACATGGGCTGCCCCGCGCCCAAGATCGTAAACAATGGCGACGGCTCGGCGCTCATGAAGTCCCCTGACCTTGCCGCGCGCATTGTCGAGGCGGTCAAGAAGGCCGTGCCCGTGCCGGTCACCGTCAAGTTCCGCATGGGCTGGGACGCGAACAGCGTAAACTGCGTGGAGTTTGCCCGCATGTGCGAGCAGGCCGGCGCGGACATGATCGCCGTGCACGGACGCACCCGCAGCCAGCAGTACAGCGGACAGGCCAACTGGGACATCATCCGCGCGGTCAAGCAGGTCGTGTCTATTCCGGTCACGGCAAACGGCGACGTTTTTACCCCGGAGGACGTGCCGCGCATCCTGGCGCACACGGGCGCGGACTTCGTGATGATCGGACGCGGCAGTCTGGGCGACCCGTGGATTTTCGAGCGCGCAAACGCACTTTTGCAGACCGGCGAGCTGCCGCCGCTGCCGCCCTTCGCCGCGCGCATCGACACCGCCGTCCGTCAAATCGAGCTTGCGGTAGAGGATAAGGGCGAACACATCGCGCTGCTCGAGGCCAGAAAGCACGTCAACTGGTACTTAAAGGGCGTGTCCCACGTGCGTGACTTCAAAAAACGCATCTCGGCGCTGGAGAAGCTGTGCGAACTGCACGCGCTGGCCGAGGAAATGAAGGCGCAGATTGCCGACTGATGGGAAAGAGAGAGAAAGAGAAAGGAGGCGTTCGATGACCGGAGAGAAAGTGCTGATTGCCCGGGCAAAGAAGGGCGAGATCGCCGCTTTTGAGTCACTCATGACCGCCTACGAGAACCGCATCTATTCGCTGGCTCTGCGCTCGACCGGCTCGGAGCAGGATGCAGCGGATATCACGCAGGAAGTGTTCCTGCGCGCCTGGAAGAACCTGGACTCCTTCCGCGGTGACAGCAGCCTGTCCACCTGGCTGTACCGCGTCACATCCAACCTGTGCGTAGATTTCGCACGAAAGAAGGCAGCCGAGGGCATGCCGACCTCGATCGACGACGAGGAAAGCCCGGCAGCCGACTTTGTTGACCCCTCCCGCATGGGGCAGCCCGAAGCTGCTGCTGAAAACAGCGAGCTGCGCGAGGAATTGCACTTTGCCCTCGCTCAGCTGTCCGAGGAGCACCGGCGGGTGATCCTGCTGCGCGACGTGGCAGGCATGACCTACACCGACGTTGCACGCACGCTGGGACTGGAAGAGGGCACGGTCAAATCCCGTTTGGCGCGTGCGCGCGCAGGTTTGCGCAAAATCTTGCTCGAACGAGGGAACATTTCGCTCTCCGCCTCGTCTAAACAAGCAGAAGGGAGGCGGGCAGACCATGAATGAAAAAAAATGTGCACGGTACGAAGAACTTTGTTCGGCTGCGGTTGACCATGCGCTGACCGAGCAGGAACAAAAAGAATTGGACGCACATCTGGCCGAGTGCCCGGCCTGCCGGGCGTATCTGGAAGAGCTGCGCGTGATGCGCGAGCTGTGGAAGGAACTAGAAACCCCGATGCCGCCCGCGCTGCATGAGAAGATCATGGGCGAGATCGAGGCCGAAGTCCAGAAGACCATCATACAAACCCCGCAAAAACATCGCCTCCGCCCACCAGTCTTTACCATGCTGGCAGCGGCAGCCGCATGTGTCCTGCTCGCCGCGACCGGCAGCCTGACCGGATTGTTCGGTCACGTCGGTACGACACCGCTTCAGGCCGCGACTTCGGACGCATCCACACAGACCGACCCGGGTGTCTCGATCGCCGAAGCCGTGCCGCGCAGCACGATCCAGGCCAATGACCCGTCGGCCGATTCTGCACAGGACTTGCAGTCCGAAACCGAGGAACAGACGACCGAGTCCAACAACACCGACGAGAACACGAACGAGAGCACACAGTCGACCGAGGATGACGCACCCGCCGCGCCGCGCAGCGTGCAGAGCGCACCCAAGTCGTCGAATGAGGATAGCACCGGCGCGGACAGCAGCCCGTCGGACAACACATCGTCCGAGTCCGATGAGAACGCGGGCATCGCTGCCGCGTCCATCATGCCGTTTTCTGCCGCATCGGGCAATCGCTCGGCTGCCGCAGAAGGCAATTCCATTCCGCAGGAAGTAAACAGCATGTCGTTTGCGCGTTGCTACACGGTATCGCGTACCGATAAGAGCCCGGACAACGTACCGGTCATCGAGGACATGTCGCTCATCATTGCGGAGGACAATACCGCGTATTACTGCGTGGAAAACAACGAGTCCAAGATTGAGAAGGTCTTGCAGGGACTGGAGAAGAATGGATACACCACCGCACTCAACCAGTCGTCCGGCATCACCACCCAACGGGACGCCAAGCTCGTCCTGCTGCTCGTACAGCAATAACACATCGCAGGACGGCCACTTTTGAGGTCGCCCTGTTTTGTTTTTTACAGACATCTATATGCAACCGACACGGAGGGTCACACCGACATGAAAGGACGTTATTGGAAGATCGCGGCGGTCTGCGCCGTGGTTGCCCTGAGCACGGCAGCCTTATGGCAGGGTCTGCAAACGACGCATTATACCCTCGTTTCACCGAGCCTCAAAAACCCCGTGCGCTTTGCCGTGGTCACCGACCTGCACAGCACCTGGTACGGGGAAAATCAGTCCGAACTCATCGGCGCAATCGAGCGGGAACACCCGGACGCTGTGCTGCTGTCGGGCGATATCGTGGACGATAAGGAACCGCGCGACGCAGCCAAAGCCTTTTTGGAGACCATCGCACAGAAATACCCGACCTATTATGTCCTCGGAAATCACGAGTTCCGCACACCCGACCCGGAGGAAGTCAAGGACTGGACGAGAAATCTGGGCGTCACCGTGCTGGACGGCACGGGCGAGACGGTCACGCTGAACGATCAGACCGTGCTTATCTGCGGCACGGATGACCCGGCGTGCGGCATTGCGGACTTCCAAAACCAGTTTTTCGCGGTCAGCCGCATGGCACAGGAAACCGACGCCTTTACCATCTTGCTATCCCACCGCCCCGAACTCACCGACTGGTACACAGACGCAGGGTTTGACCTTGTGGTATCCGGTCACGCACACGGCGGACAGGTCAGACTGCCGCTCGTCATGTCCGATGGACTGATCGCACCCGGTCAGGGACTTTTCCCAAAATATACCACCGGTCTGCACGAACTGGAGGACACAACCTTGCTCGTCAGCCGGGGACTGTGCCGGAACTGGCTGCCGCGCGTGTGCAATCGACCGGAACTGGTCATCCTTGACGCGACCCCGGAAACGTCCTATTATTATAAGGAATACGTCACCAGAGGGAGGCAGATTGCTATGTCGATTGCACGCGCAAAGGCGCATCTGAAGAATATATGATAATGTCAGCAGTTTCCATTCGGATACTTCTTAGATAGTAAAATTAACCATAATGCAGCTTGAATTACTGTTAGAGTATAGATATAATTGAATTGTAATAAGTGCAAAGTTATTTCAGCTGAAATCTTATAATAAATGTACAACTGCGCTAAAATATCAAAAGAAGGGATGTTTATGTTGAAAAAAGTAATATCAATCTTGTTGGTAGCAATTCTCAGCCTAAACACCGTTCCGATTGCTGGAGATGTAGAATTAGAAGCATCTCAGCAAAATTCTGAAGAAGAATGCGTTCAGACTGTGGTTAAAAATATTGACTTTACAGTTAACGAGTTGGAAACATACTCTGACATGCAAATGGATGAGGTTGGTATTCAATTTGATGGGGACATCTATCAAGAGTTAGATCAATTTGAGCCAATAAAGGAAGAGGCCGTAGGCCAAATGACGATTTGTTACTATGACCCGGAAAATCTCGAACAGTTTTACATCCCGAATGTTGAGAAGATTATAGAATTTTCCAAAGCCAATCAAGATTTTTTGATTACTTACACAACGGAGAATCAGCAATTTATCATGGCGTATTATCATCCGGATGGTTCTTATGGATTTGCAATGAATCCAGATATTAATACATCAGATCAAGTGGTTGAATATTCATCTCAGAGTGAAAAGGTAAAAGTATATCAGTTTAGCGGGGGTGGCTTTGAGCGCTTATGATGTTACTGCAACAATCAAAGAAGCGATTCAGTTCCCGGAAAGCTGCGTTTATAAAGCAGTGTTAGGCTACTATGGTGATGTCAAGGATGTAACGACATATAAAGGACAATACTGCCGTGTATATCAGAAAGTAGTGAATGCAAAGTATACATTTGGAAAGAGTATGAGTGATGGAAACAATACATTCGTACGTGAACCAGTTGATGAACCAACAGATGCGAATACGGCAATTTCGGAGGCATTACAATTATATAATAGTTGTATTGTTACAAATGGTACGAACACGTATGAGCCGCGATAAAGTACCTGTTTTCATTAGGATTAGTAAATTAAAATGACACTTTGAAGCAAGGGTCACTTCCGTGGGGGTGACCCTTGCCTGTCGTGTGGATTCATGCGTGTGAATGGATATGCAGCGAATACAATGTACAGTTTGTAATCAAGGCCAAATTTGATTACAAGGTAGACAAGCACCGCGAAAAAGTTCAAAAAAATTTGAAAAACCTCTTGACATTGCGCGTCCGATGCGGTAGACTATTAACGCACCTGTGAGAACAGGCAAGAGCGATGATGCCGGAGATTGCTGGTAGAGACCAGGTAACTTCGGCGGAGTAGGTCCGACAATCGGGCGGTTGAGACAACTGCTTATCAAGTAAGCACAATGTTCCTGCGTAAATTCGGGACTATCGGCGCGTGCGCCGGTCAGCCGATGGCACGAACCACTTGCGCTTTTGTTAAACCGGACCCCGGCATCTTTGTGTGCACTTCCGGTTATTTTCATGCCCTGAGGTGATACACCGGGCGGGGTTGCAGTTTCTCTCCGTAACGGGTCGGTACATTGCATTGCATGTACGACTGCAAAATACGAGGAGGAAAATCCAAAATGGCAAACGCTGAAAAGATCCGTATTCGCCTGAAGGCATACGACCACGAGCTGATCGACCAGTCCGCAGAGAAGATCGTAGAGACCGCTAAGCGCACCGGCGCTAAGGTTTCCGGCCCGATCCCGCTGCCGACCGAGAAGGAGATCGTCACCATCCTGCGCGCAGTACACAAGTACAAGGATTCCCGCGAGCAGTTTGAGCGCCGCACCCACAAGCGTCTGATCGACATCCTGAACCCGGCTCAGAAGACCGTTGAGTCTCTGATGACCCTGGATCTGCCGGCAGGCGTTGAGATCGAGATCAAGCTCTAAATCGTTTGATACGTCGTTGCACGCTGCGTTGCGTATACTTAGATACGCGGCCTCGCGTGCGCCTAGTCTGAAACGATTTAAAATTATCTCACTTTCGCACACACTCCGCGGACTTTAACCCAATCCGCGGGTTGTTCACCTAGCCGCCATCTGGAGCGGCGGGGTCAAGTTGGCGGTTCCGCCCGTCAACCAATAACCTTTAAGGAGGAAAAACGTATGAAGAAAGCAATCATCGGCAAGAAGATTGGTATGACCCAGATCTTCGACGCTGAGGGCAAGGTAATCCCGGTTACCGTCATCGAGGCAGGTCCCTGCGTCGTAACTCAGCTCAAGACCGAGGAAAAGGAAGGCTACAACGCTGTACAGATGGGCTTCCAGGACGTTAAGGAAAAGAAGCTCAACAAGCCGCAGATGGGCCACCTGAAGAAGGCTGGCGAGGCTGTCAAGAAGTACCTGAAGGAGTTCCGTTTCGACGACTGCTCCATGTTCCAGGTTGGCGACACCATCAAGGCTGATATGTTCGCAGAGGGCGATTACGTAGACGTAACCGGTATCTCCAAGGGTAAGGGCTACGCCGGCGTTATCAAGCGCTGGAACGCAGGCCGCTCCCCGATGAGCCACGGTGCTGGCCCGATGCATCGCCATCAGGGTTCCATGGGCGCTTGCTCTGACCCGTCCAAGATCATGAAGGGCAAGATGATGCCTGGTCACCTGGGCGCTGAGCAGGTTACCATCCAGAACCTGGACGTTGTCAAGGTTGACGCAGAGATGAACCTGATCGCTGTTCGTGGCGCTGTTCCCGGCCCCAAGGGCGGTATCGTATTCCTGAAGAATACCGTCAAGAACAACCGCGTTGCCAAGGGTCCGGCTGCCGCAGTCAGCAAGAACCCGCAGAAGGCTTCGGCCAGAAAGTAAGGGGAGGAGGAAATAAGTCATGCCTACCGTTAAGGTTTACAATATGGCCGGTCAGCAGACCGGCGAGATGGAGCTCAACGCCGCAGTATTCGGCATCGAGCCCAACGTACCCGCTATGCACGCAGCAGTCAAGAACTACCTGGCTAACTGCCGTCAGGGTACGCAGTCCACGCTCACCCGTTCCGAGGTTCGCGGCGGCGGCATCAAGCCGTGGCGCCAGAAGGGCACCGGCCGCGCTCGTCAGGGCTCGATCCGTGCACCCCAGTGGACGCACGGCGGTATCGCTCTGGGCCCCAAGCCCCGTTCTTACCGCTACAGCCTGAACAAGAAGCTGAAGCGCCTGGCAATGCTGTCCGCACTGTCCGCTAAGGCTCAGGCGGGCGAGATGATCGTCGTTGACGGTCTGGATATGGGCGAGATCAAGACCAAGACCTTCGCTGGCTTCCTCAAGTCTGTTGAGTCCACCGGCAAGGCTCTGGTTGTTACCCCCGAGGTTCGCAAGAACATCGTAAAGTCCGCTGCTAACATCCCGGGCGTTCGCACCACCATCGCGTCCACCCTCAATGTTTACGACATCCTCAACGCAGACCTGTTCATCATGGACAAGGATGCGGTACAGAAGCTCGAGGAGGTATACGCATAATGAAATTCGCACATGACGTAATCAGAAAGCCTGTTATCACCGAGCGTTCTATGTCCGGTCTGGCTGAGAACAAGTACGTGTTCGAGGTTGCTCCCGGCGCAGGCAAGATCGAGATCAAGAAGGCTGTCGAAGAGATCTTCGGCGTAAAGGTTGCTAAGGTTAACACCGTAAAGCTGCCCGGCAAGTGGAAGCGCATGGGCGTTTACACCGGCAAGACCGCTGCTAAGAAGAAGGCAATCGTCACCCTGACCGACGATTCCAAGAAGATCGAGATCTTCGAGAACATGATGTAAGTTCCGGCGCGTCCCACTCTTAAATAAGAGAGGGAAACCGTTCGGACGCGGCACGGAGGGCGCAAAAAACAGTGTCCTCCACCGCAAAAGGACTCCCGGAGTCCGGTTATGGGGAAAGCACCCCGATAAGAAAGCATATGATTTAAGGAGTTGAAATCAAATGGCGATCAAGACTTTCAACCCGACGACCCCGTCCCGCAGAAACATGACCGTTCTGTCTTTCAAGGGTCTGTCTAAGGTGAAGCCCGAGAAGAGCCTTCTCGTAAAGCTCAAGAAGACCGCCGGCCGCAACAGCTACGGCCGCATCACCGTCCGTCATCATGGCGGCGGCAACAAGCAGAAGTACCGTATCATCGACTTCAAGCGTCAGAAGATGGAGATGCCCGCTACCGTCATGACCCTGGAGTACGATCCGAACCGCTCTGCTAACATCGCGCTCATCCAGTACGAGGATGGCGTTAAGGCATATATCCTCGCTCCCGAGGGTCTGAAGATCGGCGACAAGGTCGTATCTTCCGCAACCGCGGACATCAAGCCCGGCAACTGCCTGCCGATCGCTAACATCCCGGTTGGTACCATCATCCACAACATCGAGCTGTATCCTGGCAAGGGTGCGCAGCTGGTTCGCTCCGCAGGCGTTGCTGCACAGCTGATGGCAAAGGAGAACGGCAAGGCACAGGTTCGCCTGCCCTCCGGCGAAGTTCGTTACGTTCGCCTCGACTGCAAGGCTACCATCGGCCAGGTCGGCAACCAGGATCACTCCAACGTACAGCTGGGTAAGGCTGGCCGTACCCGTCATATGGGTATCCGCCCGACCGTCCGCGGTTCTGTTATGAACCCCTGCGATCACCCGCATGGTGGTGGTGAGGGTAAGAGCCCGATCGGCCGTCCCTCTCCGGTTACCCCGTGGGGCAAGCCGGCTATGGGTTACAAGACCCGCAAGAAGAATCACCGCACCGACAAGCAGATTGTCAAGCGTCGTAACGGCAAGTAAGGAAAGGAGACTTAAAACATGGGCAGAAGCATTAAGAAGGGCCCTTTTGTGGCTCCTGAGCTTTACAAAAGAGTCGTTGCAATGAACGAGGCAGGCGAAAAGAAGGTCGTTAAGACCTGGTCTCGTGCCTCCACCATTTTCCCGGAATTCGTTGGCCACACCATCGCAGTGCATGACGGCCGCAAGCACGTTCCGGTATATGTGACCGAAGACATGGTAGGTCATAAGCTGGGCGAGTTCGCGCCGACCCGTACCTACAAGGGTCACGCGGGCAGCAAGACCTCCAACAACGGTAAGTAAGGGGAGGTAAGAACAAATGGAAGCAAGAGCAATTGTTAGAAATGTCCGCATGACCCCCCGCAAGATGAAGCTCATCTGTGACCTCATCCGCGGTAAGGACGCTGGCACCGCAATGGCTATCATTATGAACACCCCGAAGGCTGCCTCTGAGGTTATGGCAAAGCTCCTCAAGAGCGCTGTAGCTAACGCAGAGAACAACCACGGCATGGACACCGACAATCTGTATGTCAAGGAAGTCCATGTAGCACCCGGCCCGATCATGAAGCGCGTTATGCCGCGTGCACAGGGCCGTGCATTCCGCATCCTGAAGAGAACCTCTCATGTCACTCTGGTTCTCGCAGAGAAAGAATAAGGGGAGGTTAAACAATGGGCCAGAAAGTTAATCCGCACGGTCTCCGTGTAGGCGTAATCAAGAATTGGGATTCCCGTTGGTTCGCAAAGGACGCACAGTTCGGCGATCTCCTCGTGGAAGACTACAACATCCGTAAGGTTCTGAAGAAGAAGCTGTACGACGCAGGCGTTGCAGCAATCGAGATCGAGCGTACCCAGAAGGACGTTAAGATCATCCTTCAGGTTGCACGTCCGGGTCTGGTTATCGGCAAGGGCGGCGAGCTGATCGAGAAGCTGCAGGCTGAGATGAGCAAGATGATCGCAAAGCCGGTCAAGATCTCCATCATCGAGCTGAAGAACCCCGACACCAACGCTCAGCTGGTTGCAGAGAACATTGCTTCTCAGCTGGAGAAGCGTATCTCCTTCCGCCGCGCAATGAAGCAGTCCATGGGCCGCGCAATGCGTATGGGTGCGAAGGGCATCAAGACCTGCTGCTCCGGCCGTCTGGGCGGTGCAGAAATCGCACGTACCGAGCACTACCACGAGGGTACCATCCCGCTGCAGACTCTGCGTGCAGACATCGACTACGGTTTTGCTGAGGCAAACACCACCTATGGTAAGATCGGTGTCAAGGTTTGGATTTACAAGGGCGAAGTCCTGACCGGCGGTCCCCGTCTGGGCCGTTCGATCGAGGCGCCGAAGCCCGCTTTCGAGCGCCGCGACCGCCGCGACCGCCGCAATGGCGACCGTCGCAACGGTGACCGTCGTCGCGCACCGCGTCAGGAAGGAGGCAACCGCTAATGCTGCTCCCCAAGAGAGTTAAATATCGTCGCGTACACAGAGGCCGCCTGAAGGGCAAGGCTTCCCGCGGCAACTTCGTTGCATACGGTGATTACGGCATTGCGGCAACTGAGCCCGCATGGATCACCTCGAACCAGATCGAGGCAGCCCGTATCGCTATGACCCGTTACACCAAGCGTGGTGGTAAGGTCTGGATCAAGATTTTCCCCGACAAGCCGGTTACCGAGAAGCCTGCTGAGACCCGAATGGGTTCCGGTAAGGGCTCTCCGGAGTACTGGGTAGCTGTTGTAAAGCCGGGCCGCGTTCTCTTCGAGATCGCTGGTGTTTCCGAGGAGGTTGCTCGTGAGGCACTGCGTCTGGCAAGCCACAAGCTGCCGGTCAAGACCAAGTTTGTAGCCCGTGAGACTAAGATTGGTGGTGAAGAATGATGAAGGCAAAAGAGATTAGAGAGATGAGCGCCGCTGAGCTCGAGACCAAGATCGCGGAGCTGAAGAAGGACCTCTTTAACCTGAGACTTCAGCATGCTACCAACCAGCTTGACAACACCAACAAGATTTCCGAGGTTAAGCGCGATATCGCGCGTGTCAACACCGTTCTCCGCGAGCTTCAGCTTGCGGGCAAGTAAGGGAGGTAAGCGAAGTTGAGCGAGAGAGCGTTACGCAAGACCAGAGTCGGCAAGGTCGTATCCGACAAGATGGACAAGACCATTGTCGTTGCTATCGAGGACAGCGTTCAGCATCCTCTGTATAAGAAGGTTATGAAGAGAACCTATAAGCTGAAGGCACACGATGAAAACAACGAGTGCAAGATCGGCGATAAGGTTAAGGTTATGGAGACCCGCCCGCTGTCCAAGGACAAGCGCTGGAGACTGGTCGAAGTGATCGAGAAGGCTAAGTAAGGAGGAGCGCACACATGATTCAGCAGGAAACTTTTCTGCGCGCGGCTGACAACAGCGGCGCAAAGGAGCTGAAGTGCATTCGTGTTCTCGGCGGCTCCACCCGTAAGTACGGCAACATCGGCGACGTTATCGTCTGCTCCGTCCGCAAGGCAACCCCGGGCGGCGGCGTCAAGAAGGGCGACGTTGTCAAGGCTGTTATCGTCCGCTCTGTCAAGGGCCTGCGCCGCGCGGACGGCAGCTACATCCGCTTCGACGAGAACGCGGCTGTCATCATCAAGGAAGATAAGAACCCCAGAGGTACCCGTATCTTTGGGCCCGTTGCACGCGAGCTGCGCGACAAGGACTACATGAAGATCCTGTCTCTGGCTCCCGAAGTACTGTAAGGAGGTCCCCGAAACATGAATACTCTGCATCTCAAGACGGGCGACACCGCAGTTGTCCTCTCCGGTAAGGAGAAGGGCAAGCAGGGCAAGGTTCTGTCCGTTAACCCGAAGAAGGGCATGGTAGTCGTAGAGGGTGTCAACATGATCACCTGCCACCAGAAGCCCCGCCGCCAGGGTGAGACCGGCGGCATCGTAAAGCGCGAGGGCGCACTGCGCGCTTGCAAGCTGATGAAGGTTTGCCCGAAGTGCGGCAAGCCCACCCGCCCCGCTGCCAAGATTCTTGAGAACGGCCAGAAGGTTGCCGTTTGCAAGAAGTGCGGCGAGACCATTTAAGGAGGAGGTTTAACTTATGCCCAGACTGAAAGATAAGTACGTCGCAGAGGTTGCACCTGCTCTGATGAAGAAGTTCGAGTACAAGAGCACCATGCAGATCCCGAAGATCGACAAGATCATCGTTAACTGCGGCTGCGGCAAGGAAGCAAACGGCAACGCTAAGGTTCTCGAGGCAGTTGTCCGCGACCTGACCACCATCACCGGCCAGAAGGCAGTTGTTACCACTGCTAAGAAGTCGGTTGCAAACTTCAAGCTCCGTGAGGGCATGCCGGTAGGCGCAAAGGTTACCCTGCGCTCCGACCGCATGTGGGAGTTCCTGGATCGTCTGTTCAACGTGGCTCTGCCCCGTGTACGTGACTTCCGTGGTATCTCCGCGAACTCTTTCGACGGCCGCGGCAACTACGCATTCGGCCTGAAGGAGCAGCTGATTTTCCCGGAAATCTCCTACGATCAGATCGACAAGGTTCGTGGTATGGATATCATCATCTGCACCACTGCCAACACTGACGAAGAAGCTCGCGAGCTGCTGACCCTGATGGGCGCTCCGTTCGCGAAGTAAGAAGGAGGAGAATTCAATGGCTAAGAAGGCAATGGTACTCAAGCAGCAGAAGACTCCGAAGTTCTCGACTCGTCAGTACAACCGCTGCAAGATCTGCGGCCGTCCGCACGCTTACCTGCGTGATTTCGGTATCTGCCGTATCTGCTTCCGTGAGCTGGCTTACAAGGGCCAGATCCCGGGCGTTCGCAAGGCTTCCTGGTAAGCTACGCGATTTAAGCGATTATACAAAGCCGCACAGCATACGCTGTGCGGCTTTTTTGTGCTTCAAAGGGTCATTTCAGAAAACGATTGACAGGATATTTAGTATAGTATATTATAGGGATAAGGAATAGTCGGTGTATACTTGTGTAGGCTGTGAGGTGTATCATGGAGTTGCTTGGTCTTTTTGCAGCGTTCATTATGCCAATTTTACTCGCGCTTTTGAGTTATCGCATCGTGAATCATAAACCATTTGGCTGGGTGGTTTTTGGCATGGCACTTGCATCATCTGCAATGTGGCAAAGCCTAAACCATGCAATCTATTATTTGTGGCAATAAACGACGGATTCAAGCAGAACGCACGTATTTCAAAGGAAAACGAGGTGTTTACATTGCGTCGAACGGTGTCGATTGTGGTAGTCGCAGCATGCGCTGCCTTGATTGTCGGGCTTTTTGTCTGGACGCGGTCGTTTCGCACTGCGCCGAGTGAGTATGCGTCGGCTGTGCCGGTGAGCGGCGTAACTTGGCAGATACAGCCTGACCAGACGCAGCTGGACTGGAGCATGTACAACGAGAGTGGCGCAGATTTGCTGTTTGGTGAGCAAATGGCGCTGGAATATCGCAAGGACGGAACTTGGGTGGAAGTGCTGACACGCCTGAGCCGTCGCGCCTCGGAACGTTCATATACCGCCATGGGACGAGAGTGCCCGAACGGGGAAAGCACACAGGGAACATTTTCTTTGAATGAATACCCGGCACTTCGCGCGGGGATGTATCGTCTGGTCATCCCGTTGGATGATGGACAAGCACTGTTCAGTCAATCGTTTATGATCTCCTGATTACGAAAAAGACGCCCGCAAGGCGTCTTTTTTTGCTGTATGGTATTTTATGAGTTTTCACACAATTTTGCCCGATCTGTCTTGCAATTTCCGGAAAAATCGTCCATGATAGAGGTAATGGATATTTCCCGGGGTCAGGAAAGAAAGAGGTGTTTTGATTTTGTATCGATATGTGATAACCGGAGTCGCAGCCGGTGCGCTGTGCATTGTAAGCGTTTGGGGCGCACTGATGGCGATTGGACAGGTAGGCGTACCGGGCAAAACACCGACCGAGCCGCTGACAGACCCGGATGCAGCCCTGACCGAGGGCACTTCGTCCTGGAGAGGGCTGGAACTGACGCAGTCTCTGACCGCCGAGCATGGAGGAACGGTCAATTTCTGGATTCGCAACGAGGGCTTCGACCCGGTTGAAATCACGATCGACCGCACGGGCGCACGTGTGATCGAACCGGGTGCTGAGGGGCATATCTCGGCAGAAGTCAGATGGGAAAAGACCGACTACCTGTTCGAAGCCAAACCGGCAGGGGAGACCGGCTCGGTGGAAGTTGACTATAAAATTGCCCAGCGGGCATAAAAATAAGAAAAAGGCACCGAATGGTGCCTTTTGTATTGCAGAAATGGTATCGGTGCATGGATTTCAGACCTTGACCGAGCAAGGATGATACTGTGATATAAGGAATTGTTGCATATGGCGCGACAATATGATAAGATAAACGACAGGAAAAATTACTTTTCAGCGCGTTGCCGATTTTCACGGTAGGCGGTTATGTCCTCCATTCCCTGTGGGAAGGGAGGTGAAGTTTGCCTCATTCCGAAAGGAAAGGAGGTGAACGCTGTGTATGCAAAGATGCTGCGCATTGCGATTTTTGTCGTATTGTTCGCCGGATTATTCCTTACATATGCAAAATGACCGCCCAAGCCTCGCAAACTTAGCGGTCATTTTTGAACGATAAGCTGAGGGCGTAACCGTCTGCCGGCAACGCGCCCTTTTTCTATCCTTACTATAATACAAAGCGGTGAAAAAGTCAATTGATAAGATGACGGTCACGCTTGGTCATCCGGTCAAACTGCCCAAAAACTTCCTGCAAAATTGTGCGAAATCGTGCGAAAAAAATCTTGCACCTCCGGGCGTATCTTTGATATAATATGTTGTAGACGTGCGATGCACGCTTATCTGCCAGCCTCAATTTTGAGGCCGAGCGCGGTGCGATTTTTGAGCACTGCCCGCCCAAAGGCCGTCAACCGGTTTTTCTCCGGCGCGGTCTGTGGAGCGCAAAAAACGGCCGACCTGCCGTTATAACATTTTGACCCGCCCAAAGGGAATTTTCTGCGCAAAAATCGGCATAATTTCCATTGCGGACGGGCTCTTACTGTGTTATAATTATCGATGGTCTGGTCAAAAACAGGCCATCGATTTTTATATTTTTCCCCAGCACCTGCCGTGAAAAGGTCACGGCAGCGTTAGTAAGAAAAGTGGGCGGCAACCCGTGGGCGAACCCACACGAAGTACCGCCAAACTTCTGAAAGGAGCAAAAGTAATGCAGATCACTGATCCGATTGCGGATATGCTGACCCGCATCCGCAACGCGGGCGCTGCTCGTCACGAGACCGTTGACGTACCGGCGTCCAAGATGAAGAAGTCCATCGCGCAGATCCTGCTCGACGAGGGCTACATCAAGGCTTTCCAGCTCGTTGACAACGGCAACCAGGGCCTCATCCGCATCACCCTGAAGTACGGTGCAAACCGCCAGAAGGCAATCACCGGCATCAAGCGTGTATCCAAGCCCGGCCTGCGCGTCTACGCTGGTGCACAGGAGCTGCCCAAGGTTCTCCGCGGCCTGGGCGTTGCCATCATTTCTACGTCCAAGGGCGTCATGACCGACAAGAAGGCTCGCGAGCTGAACGTCGGCGGCGAAGTCCTGGCGTTCGTATGGTAAGGAGGTAATTCACAATGTCGAGAATTGGTAGAATGCCTATTGCCATCCCCGCTGGTGTTACTGTCACCCTGGACGGCAATGTCATTACGGTTAAGGGCGCTAAGGAAACCCTGACCCGCGAGCTTCATCCGAACATGCAGGTTGCTGTTGAGAACAACGAGATCGTTGTTACCCGTCCGAACGACGAGAAGCAGAACCGCGCACTGCATGGCCTGACCCGCACCCTGATCCACAACATGGTTGTCGGCGTAACCGAGGGCTTCAAGAAGGAGCTGGACGTTAACGGCGTAGGTTACCGTGTTGCTAAGCAGGGCAAGGATCTGGTTATGAACCTCGGTTTCTCTCATCAGGTTGTTATGAGCGAGATCGACGGCATCTCCATCGAGGTTCCGAACCCCAACAAGATCATCATTTCCGGTCCCGACAAGCAGAAGGTCGGCCAGTTTGCAGCGGAAGTACGCGAGAAGCGTCCGCCGGAGCCGTATAAGGGCAAGGGCATCAAGTACGTTGATGAGCACATCCGCCGCAAGGAAGGCAAGACCGGCGGCAAGAAGAAGTAAGAAAGGAGAGTGTGCTTAAATGGTTTCTAAGAAGGATTCTAACAAGGCGCGCCTGAAGCGCCATAAGAGAGTACGCGGCAAGATCTCCGGCACCGCTCAGTGCCCCCGTCTTGACGTATACAGAAGCGCAAAGAACATCTATGCACAGGTGATCGACGACGTAGCCGGCGTGACCCTCGTCTCCGCTTCGACGATTGAGAAGGACTTCACCGAGTACGGCGGCAACAAGGACGCTGCTAAGAAGGTAGGTCTGCTGGTAGCAGAGCGCTGCAAGGCAAAGGGCATCGAGAATGTCGTATTTGACCGCGGTGGCTATCTGTACCACGGCCGCGTGAAGGAACTCGCAGAGGGCGCTCGCGAGGGCGGCCTTCAGTTTTAAGTCGGGAGGAGGTAAAACATGGCTAAGTTTGATCGTAACGAGAAGAGAGAGGACGAGTTCAAGGAAACCGTCGTCGCTCTCAATCGCGTATCCAAGACTGTTAAGGGCGGTCGTATCTTCAAGTTTGCGGCTCTCGTAGTCGTAGGCGACGGCAAGGGCACCGTTGGCTTCGGTCTGGGCAAGGCCTCCGAAGTTCCCGACGCGATCCGCAAGGGTATTGAGGATGCAAAGAAGAACCTCATCAAGATTTCCCTCAAGGGCACCAGCATTCCCCACGAGGTAATCGGTGAGTTCGGTGCAGGCCGCGTGCTGATGAAGCCCGCTGCTCCTGGTACCGGTGTTATCGCAGGCGGCGCTGTCCGTGCTGTCGTTGAGGCAGCCGGCATTAAGGATATCCGTACCAAGTGCCTGCGTTCCAACAATCCGCAGAACGTTGTAACCGCAACCATCGAGGGCCTCAAGAGCCTGCGCAATGCAGCTGAGGTTGCAGCAGTTCGCGGCAAAGACGTAAACGAACTGTAATAGGAGGGGTAATAGACATGGCAAACATTCAGATTACCCTCAAAAAGAGCCTGGCAGGCCGCAAGCAGCAGCACATCGCGACCGCACACGCTCTGGGTCTTAAGAAAATCAACGACGTAACCGTTCAGCCGGACAACGCTGCAACCCGCGGCAAGCTGGCTCAGATCGGCTACCTCATCGAAATCGTAGAGGAGGCGTAACGACATGAAGCTTCAGGACTTACAGCCCGCTCTGGGTTCCACCAAGAAGGCATACCGCAAGGGTCGTGGCGCTGGTTCCGGCAACGGCAAGACCGCAGGCCGCGGTCACAAGGGCCAGTGGGCTCGCTCCGGCGGCGGCGTTCGCCCGGGCTTTGAGGGTGGCCAGATGCCTCTGGCACGCCGTCTGCCCAAGCGCGGTTTCAACAATATCTTCGGCACCACCTACGCACCGGTTAACGTTTCCGCTCTGGAGCGTTTCGAGAACGGCACCGAGGTTACCACCGAGCTGCTGCTCGAGACCGGTGTCATCTCTAAGGCACTCGACGGCGTCAAGATCCTTGGCAACGGCGAGCTGACCAAGAGCCTTACCGTAAAGGCTGCGGCATTCTCTGCTTCCGCAAAGGAGAAGATCGAGAAGGCAGGCGGAAAGGCCGAGGTGATCTAAGGTGCTCGAGACCATTAAGAATGCGTGGCGGGTCGCAGAACTGCGTAAGAAGATTCTGTACACTCTGTTCATTGTCTTCATCTTCCGCCTCGGTTCTTCTATCCCGGTTCCGTTCGTAGATTTCGCCATGCTGTCTCAGGTCTTTGAGCAGCAGACCTCCAACGGCTCGCTTCTGAGCTTCATGGATGTCTTCACCGGCGGCGGCCTGTCCAATGCGACAATTTTCGCAATGGGCATCACTCCCTATATCAACGCATCGATTATCCTGCAGCTGCTGACCGTTGCCATCCCTGCCCTCGAGCACATGGTCAAGGACGGCGGTGAGGAGGGCCAGAAGAAGATTGCAAGCTGGACGCGCTACGTTGCTGTTCTGCTCGGCTTCGTTCAGGGCTTCTCCTACTACATGCTGCTTAAGAGCTGGGGTCTGCTGACCGAGACCGGCGTTTGGGCTGCAATCGTCATCATCATGGCGTTTACTGCGGGTACTGCGCTGATTATGTGGATGGGCGAGCACATCACCCAGAACGGTATCGGCAACGGTATCTCGATCATCCTTTTCGCGGGCATTATCTCCCGCGGTCCTTCTCTGGCAACTGCACTCGTGCAGCTGTTCAAGACTTCCGCAGTCATCGGCATCCTTATGATCCTGGTCGGTCTGGCGATGGTTGTATTCATCGTCTATATGTCGAATGCTGAGCGCCGCATCCCGATCCAGTACGCAAAGCGTGTCGTGGGCCGCAAGATGTACGGTGGTCAGTCCACCCACCTGCCGATCAAGGTCAACGCAACCGGCGTTATGCCGATCATCTTCGCGTCTTCGATCCTGTCTCTGCCGGCGACCATCCAGATGTTCTGGCATCCCGAGGCAGGAACGGTCGGAGCCTCGATTATGAGCCTGTTCCAGCAGACTTCCCCGTTCTACATCGCACTTTATGCGATCATGATCTTCGGTTTCTCGTACTTCTACGCTTCGATTCAGTTCAATCCCATCGAGATTGCGAACAACCTCAAGAAGAACGGCGGTTATATCCCGGGCTTCCGTCCCGGCAAGCCCACGTCCGACTTCATCATGAAGGCACTGGGCAAGGTTGTCTTTGTTGGCGCGATCTTCCTGTGCGTCGTCGCGCTGGTTCCGCTCATCATTGGCGCATTCAACTCCAACCTGCGCAATGTTGCACTGGGCGGCACCTCGGTCATCATCGTCGTCGGCGTTGCGCTTGAGACTGTCAAGCAGCTCGAGGCACAGATGATGATGCGTCACCACAAGGGCTTCTTGGAGTAATTTAGGGGGCATTTTCTGTGAATCTGATTCTTTTAGGCGCTCCTGGCGCCGGCAAGGGCACGCTCGCGTCCTATCTGATTGAAAAGATGGGCGTTCCGTCGGTTTCGACCGGCAACATCCTGCGCGAGGCCATTGCCAATAAAACTGAGCTTGGCCAGAAGGCTAAGGAATTTATGGATGCCGGCCAGCTGGTACCCGATCAGCTCGTCATCGACCTGCTGCGTGATCGCATTGCTCAGGATGACTGCAAAAACGGCTTCATCCTGGACGGTTTCCCGCGCACCATCCCGCAGGCCGAGGCACTCGACCAGATCGCTGCAATCGACTGCGCGCTGTCGCTCGAAGTTGATGACGCGGTCATCGAGGGCCGCATGACCGGCCGCCGCGTCTGCCTCAAGTGCGGCGCGACCTACCACATCAAGGCGAACCCGCCCAAGCAGGAAGGCATCTGCGATGTCTGCGGCGATACGCTGCACATCCGCAAGGACGATAAGCCGGACGTGGTCAAGCATCGTCTTGCGACCTATCACGAGCAGACCGAGCCGCTGAAGGATTACTACGGCGCACAGGGCAAGCTCAAGAGCATCGACGGCGCACAGGGCATTGAGCAGACCAAGATTCTGGCATGCCAGACGCTGGGTCTGTAAGATATGATTCCGATCAAAACGAATGAACAACTGGAGCGCATGCGCGTCGCCTGCCGGATCACCGCCCTGGCGCGGAAGGCAGCGTATGACGCGGTCGCTCCCGGGGTTACCACGGACGACATCGACCGGATTGTCCGCAAAACCATCGAGGAGGCGGGCGCTAAGCCCTCCTTCCTCGGTTACGGCGGCTTTCCGGCGAGCGCCTGTGTATCGATCAATGACGAGGTCATTCACGGTATCCCTTCCAAAAAGCGGGTCGTACGCTCGGGCGATATCGTAAAGATTGACGTTGGCGCCTATATCGGCGGCTTCCACGGCGACTGTGCGTGTACCGTACCGTGCGGGGAGGTCTCCGAGGAGGCCAAGCGGCTGATCGAGGTAACCCGGCAGAGCTTCTATGAGGGCATCAAGTTTGCCCGAGAGGGCTGCCGCGTTTCCGATATTTCGGCTGCGGTGCAAGCCTACGCCCAGGCCAACGGGTTCTCTGTCGTCCGCTCCTTCGTAGGTCACGGCGTTGGCCGCCAGCTCCACGAGTCGCCCGAAGTTCCGAACTTCGGCCGCCCGGGACATGGCGTCCGCCTGCAAAGAGGCATGACCCTTGCGGTCGAGCCGATGATAAACGCCGGTGTGTACGACGTGCGCGTCCTGTCTGACGGCTGGACCGTTAAGACCAAGGACGGCAAGCTGTCGGCACACTATGAAAACACGATCGCCATTACCGATGGCGAGCCGGAAATCCTGACGGCCATCGACGGCGAGGTGCTGTGACCATGTGTTCCCATGTATCTGACCTGGTGATCTCGCTGGCCGGACGCGACCGGGACGAAGTGATGCTGGTCGTGCGCGAGGAGGAGAACTTCCTCTGGCTTGCAAACGGCAAGCTGCGCCGGGCGGAAAAGCCCAAGCGCAAAAAGCGCAGACACACCACGTTTGTCGCACACTGCGACGAACGCACCCGGGAAAAGCTTCTGACAACCGGACGACTCACCAACAGCGATATCCGGAAAGCCCTGTCCATCTGGGCAGGTGAGAACCAAAACACTGACCAAGAAAGGGAAAGCGAACATGGCTAAAGACGACGTAATTGAGCTGGAAGGTACCGTCATAGAGGCGCTGCCCAATGCGATGTTCCAGGTTGAGCTGCCCAACGGGCACAAGATCCTGGCTCACATCTCGGGTAAGCTCCGCATGAACTTTATCCGCATTTTACCCGGCGACAAGGTCACCGTGCAGATGTCGCCCTACGACCTGACCCGCGGCCGCATCACCTGGCGCTCCAAGTAAGAACGCGCCCTTTGTGATGAAAAGGCGGGCGGAGGCTCCAACGTGACCGGGGAGCCGTTATCCACCACCGATCTATTATCTGATGGAGGTTTATTCTCATGAAAGTAAGACCGTCTGTAAAGCCGATCTGTGAAAAGTGCAAGATCATTCGCCGCAAGGGCCGCGTAATGGTCATCTGCCAGAACCCGAAGCACAAGCAGAAGCAGGGCTAATTTAAGGGAAACGACCCTTGGATTAGAGCGCTCCGCAAACGGCTGCGGCAGGGAAGCAAAGACACCCCCTGGTCGCAGAACGTGCGGCTGTATCCCACACGGAGGCAAGCAAAGTTCTGTCTCCGGCGCTTCTTTGTGTGGGGATTCCGTTCGGGATTCCCAATATACAAGCGACGGTACCAACAAGCACGTGCGCCCAGGCGCGCGGCGCTACAAGGGCGGGGACGGCTCTTAGACTGGTTACCGCACACACGTCCCAGCAAGATACTTTGGAGGTAAATGTAAATGGCACGTATTGCCGGTGTTGACCTTCCGCGTGAGAAGCGCGTAGAGATCGGCCTGACCTACATCTACGGCATCGGACGGAAGCTGTCCAACGAAATCCTGACCAAGACCGGTATCAACCCGGACACCCGCGTTAAGGATCTGACTGAGGAAGAAGCAGCAAAGCTGCGTGAGTGCATCGAGCACGGCTACACCGTAGAGGGTGACCTGCGCCGTGAGATCGGCCTCAATATCAAGCGTCTGGTTGAGATCGGCTGCTACCGCGGCCTGCGTCATCGCCGTGGCCTGCCGGTTCGCGGTCAGCGCACCAAGACCAACGCACGTACCCGCAAGGGCCCGAAGAAGACCATTGCGAACAAGAAGAAGTAAGGAGGGGAGCATAAATGGCTAAGGTTCAGAAGAAGGGCGCTCAGGTACGCACCAAGCGTCGCGAGCGCAAGAATATCGAAAAGGGCGCGGCTCATATCCGCTCCTCTTTCAATAATACCATCGTTACCATCACCGACACCAACGGCAATGCTCTGTCCTGGGCATCCGCTGGTGAGATGGGTTTCCGTGGCTCTCGTAAGTCTACCCCCTACGCTGCTCAGACCGCTGCTGAGACTGCTGCAAAGGCAGCAATGGAGCATGGCCTGAAGACCGTAGAGGTCTATGTCAAGGGTCCGGGTTCCGGCCGTGAGGCAGCCATCCGTGCGCTGCAGGCAACCGGCCTCGAGGTAACCATGATCAAGGACGTTACCCCGATCCCGCACAACGGCTGCCGCCCGCCCAAGAGAAGAAGAGTTTAATCAAGGAGGAAACCAATAATGGCAAAGAATACGCAGCCCATTCTGAAGAGATGTAAGACCCTGGGCATTTCCCCTGCAGTTCTTGGTTACTCCAAGGAGACCAAGCGCAACCCGAAGCAGTCCCGCCGCAAGCAGTCCGAGTACGGCATGCAGCTGACCGAGAAGCAGAAGGTCAAGTTCATCTACGGCGTCCTGGAGAAGCAGTTCCGTAAGTACTACGAGAAGGCCGAGAAGAAGCAGGGCATCACCGGTGAGATCCTGCTGCAGGAGCTGGAGCGCCGCCTGGACAATACCGTTTACCGTATGGGCTTTGCAAACACCCGTCGTGAGGCTCGCCAGCTGGTTAGCCACGCACACTTCACCGTAAACGGCAAGCGCGTCAACATCGCTTCCTACCAGGTAAAGCTGGGCGACGTTGTAGCAGTATGCGAGAAGTCCCGCACCTCGACCAAGTTCAAGACTCTGCTCGAGGAGAACGGCAAGAAGGCTTGCCCGAAGTGGATTGAAAAGGCAAACGACTCCTTCGAGGGCAAGATCGTTGCAATGCCTGCTCGTGACGACATCGACTATGAGGTAGCCGAGCACCTGATCGTCGAGCTGTACTCCAAATAAGCCAAACCCTCATTTCCTTGGATTCTTTTTGCGCGCTGCCGCGATTATCGCGGGGCGCGTGAAATTTCCATCGATATTACAAGTGAATTGGCCGCATGAAAAGGAGGGTATCTTACAATGATCGAAATTGAAAAGCCGCGCATTGATTGCGAGGAGCTGGCAGAAGACGGCTCCTATGGCAGATTCGTCGTAGAGCCGCTGGAGCGAGGCTATGGCACGACGCTGGGTAACTCCCTGCGCCGCATCCTGCTGTCGTCCCTCCCGGGCACTGCCGCGACCTCCATCAAAATCGCTGGCGTGCAGCATGAGTTTTCCACCATTCCCGGTGTGAAGGAGGACGTAACTGAGATCGTCCTCAATGTAAAGGGCATCATTGCCAAGCTTTACTGCGATGGTCCGAAGACCGTCTATATCGAAGCCGCAGGCGAGGGCGAGGTCAAGGCCGGTGACATCCATTCGGATGGCGAGGTCGAGATCCTGAACCCGGACCTGCATATTGCGACCCTGATGAGCGACGCGCGCCTGTCTATGGAGATCACCCTGGCATCCGGCCGCGGATACGTTCCGGCAGAGCGCAACAAGCAGAATCAGAACACGATCGGCGTCATTCCGGTGGACTCGATCTACACCCCGGTGTACAAGGTAAACTATACCGTAGAGAACACCCGTGTCGGCAACATGACCGACTACGACAAGCTGACGCTGGAGATCTGGACCGACCGCACCATCCATGCGCGTGACGCAGTCTCGCTGGGTGCAAAGGTTCTGCGCGATCACCTTGACCTGTTTGTTGATCTCTCGGAGGAGATCGGCTCGAAGTCTACCGTTGTAGAGAAGGCGGAGGCGCAGCACGACAAGGTACTGGAGATGACCATCGAAGAGCTGGACTTCTCGGTACGTTCGTTCAACTGCCTCAAGCGCGCCGGCATCAACACGGTAGAGGACCTCATCAACACCTCGGAAGAGGACATGATGAAGGTAAGAAACCTCGGACGCAAGTCGCTCGAGGAAGTCATCGGCAAGCTGGAGGCTATGGGTCTGTCGCTTGCCAAGTCCGAGGAATAAGTTTCCCCGGCCCACGCGCTTGCTGACAAGATCAGGAGCGCCCTGGTAATTTAGCACGAAAGCGACGGCGTTTTGCCGCGCCGTCGCTTTATATCTATTGACCTATATATGGAGGTACACGAACATGGCAGCAAATCGTAAGCTCGGCCGCACGACCGAACACCGTATGGCGATGCTGCGTGCAATGGTAACTTTCCTGCTGGAGAACGGCAGAATCGAGACCACCCTGGCACGTGCAAAGGAAGTCGCTCCCCTGTGCGAGAAGATGATCACCCTGGGCAAGAAGAACACCCTGGCAACCCGCCGTCAGGCTATGGCTTTCGTTACCAAGGAAGCTGTTGTTGCAAAGCTGTTCTCTGAGATTGCTCCGAAGTACGCTGAGCGTAACGGTGGTTACACCCGCATCATCAAGACCGGTCCCCGCCGTGGTGACTGCGCTGAGATGGCAATCATCGAGCTGGTATAAGTTCAAAGTGTCAGGCGTTAACGCTTTTTTGTAAAGGTTAACGCATAAAGGTCAGTTCACCTGAGGCGTGCTCCCAGGTGAACTGATTTTTTTTGCCCAAACCACCGCACCCATCCCGCCCGCAGGCGACAAACGGGTCCGGGCCCGTGGCCCGGCGCGATCCAGCCGCGCAGGCTGGCCGCCGTCCGCAGACGGCGGAATCCCCTCTTGAAACCCGGTGTCCGACCCGGGTTTCAATTTAAAAATAAAAAACACTCGCTCGCCGCAGCGAGCGAAATTCCCTCGCGGCTGAAAGCCGCTCATAAGCCCCAACCTGCCGGATTGGGGCTTTTTTCATCCCACAAAATCCCACCTTGCCACCCATACCCGCCTGTGCTACAATGAGGGAAACAGAGAGATTTTTCCGAATGAACTGGGGGTGTCCTTATGTTGACCCGCATCTGGAAGACCTACAAAAAACAGTGCATTATCGCCATTGTCGCCCTCGCCGCTGTCCTTATCCCGCTCTATCTCTATTTCATGTTCCAGACCGGTATCTGGTATCAGGATGCCTTTCTGGTCGAGCAGCGAGACGGCAGTTTTCAGGGAAAAAAGGACGGCATACACTATGTATTGCACATCACCCCAACCCAAAACGGTGCACAGATCGACTTTTCGGTAGACGGCCAAAGCCGACAATATGAAGTCGTCAAGACCGAGCTGGATGGAACACCCGGGGCACAATTTTACGAAAATGGCACACCGGTCTTTGAGGGACGTGTACTGACCTTGGACGCCCGCACGCACGATTATATGATCGCGACCAAAGACTTTGACATTGTGGATGGTCTCGATTTTCGCATCCGCGGAGCCACAGAGCCTGAGCCGGTGGAATATTTTCCCGGATACGGTACGCAGTATGGCTGGACAGTAATGCGCTTGGAGGAGTCGTACGACACCCGCGGCGAGCCGCTTATGCTGCTGCCTGCTCTAATTGTGGCCTTCTTTTTGTGGGTGGATATCCTGTATCCCGACTTGTTTTTTGCGCTGCGCTACCGACGGTATGTCGATGGCGACTGCGAGCCGAGCGAATATTATCGCTCCTGGCAGATGATCGGGCGCGTTGTGCTGGCTATTGCCAGTATCATTTTCCTGTGGATGGGACTGCTTAACATCGTCTGAGCATGCTCAGCACCAAAACGCTGAAATCGTTGTGCAGCGAAACACAGAAAGGAAGAAAACCGTATGCACATTGAGCACGTTGCAATGTATGTCAATGATCTGGAAGCTGCCCGGGACTTCTTTGTCAAATACCTGGGTGCGACATCAAACGACGGTTATCATAACCTCAAAACCGACTTTCGTTCGTATTTCCTGACTTTTTCGGACGGTGCACGGCTGGAACTCATGCACAAACCGCAGATGGAGGACGCAGAAAAGACCCTGAACCGCACCGGCCTGATTCACATAGCGTTCAGCGTCGGCAGTGCGCAGGCGGTCGACCGCCTGACCGCCGTGCTCAGACAGGATGGCTACACCGTGGTGAGCGGCCCGCGCACGACCGGTGACGGATACTATGAAAGCTGTGTCGTCGGCATCGAGGGCAATCAAATCGAGCTGACCAGCTGAGAAGTTTGGGGATTTACGCCGCAAACTGGACGTGGTAGAATAGGGGGAGCTGATAGAAACCCGGACAATCTGCGATATATTTCCTAGCTGTCCCTGCATGGAGAAGCAAAACATGAAGCTTGTATTCATCGACCGCCCGCTGGGGATTTCTGACAGTCTGGATGCGGCTCAGGGTTCTATCCTGAGAACTCGCAGCCTTCTCCAAGACTGGAACTTTCATTACGACTAGCACTCATTTTAACCGCGCATGGGCGGGAATAAGGAGAGTGACCTACGAGCCGGGCAGGAAAGGAGTGAAACGTTACATGGAAACCAATGCTTTTGGTGCATTTATTGAGATGTGGGCGCGTGCGTTTGACATATCCGGTCGGACGCGGCGGTCGACCTACTGGTGGTCGACGGTGATTGCCATTGTCATCAGTCTGATTTTGGGTGCGTTTTTTCCCTATGCCGATCGGATTTTCTCCATTCTGGCGGCCATTCCCATGCTGACCATGGCCATTCGCCGTTTGCATGACATTGACAAGCGCGGCTGGTGGCTGCTGCTGAGTCTGATACCCTTGGGCGGCATTGCGGTCTTTGTTCTGCTGCTGATGGACAGCGACGGCACAAATCGTTTCGGAGACAGCCCGAAATACGGAAAGGTGCCGCTCTGACCGGCAGAATGTGCGCAAAAAAGACAGCAACCGCTGCAAAAAATTTTCCAGACGGCTTGCATCGCACAAAAAAAGATGGTATACTAACAAAAGTAGTATGTAAGTTTTTCGGAGAGTGGGGCAACCCACTCTTTCTTATTGCTTATGACCATTTTGAGGAGGTAGGTATGCAGACCAAGGAACTGATCCGCCGCGTGGAGGAAATGGCGCTGCCGCTGTGCGAGCAGGCAGGCGTAACGCTTTGGGACGTGGAATTTGAAAAAGAGGGCGGCCAGTACATGCTGACCATCACGATCGACCGCGATGGCGGTGTGGACATCGACCACTGCGAGCAGATTTCGCGTGCGATCGACCCCATGCTGGACGCGAAGGACTTTGATTCTCTGCCGCCTTATACGCTGTGCGTGTCTTCGGCAGGCCTGGAACGCCGCCTGAAGAAGCCCGAGCACTTCGCAAAGTACATCGGCGAGACCGTTGAGGTCAAGTTTTACCGTGCAATCGACGGCGCAAAGATCGTCGAGGGCAGGCTCATGGGCTATGATAACGGCAACGTCACCGTCGAGGTTGGCGGCCAGACCGTGGTATACGAGGCTGCGGATGTTGCATCCGTTCGCCTGACCGTGCAGTTTTAAGAGAGAAAGAATGTGTTCCGAACGGGGCACCCGCTAACTATAAGGAGTGAATCACAACCACAATGATCAATAAGGAATTTTTTGCCGCCCTCGAGCAGCTGGAAAAGGAGAAGGGCATTCCGGTTGACTACATGCTCGACCGCGTCGGTCAGGCACTCATCACCGCATATAAGCGTGAAAACGACGGTATGACCGATAATGTATACGTCGTACCCGACCGTCAGGGCAAGGACATCCGCATGTTTGTCCGCAAGACCGTTGTAGACGATGTTTACGAGCCGTACGAGGAGATGACTGTCGAGGAAGCGCGCGAGTACAAGGCTGGCGCAGTTCTGGGCGATGTCATCGACATCGACATCCCGACCAAGTCCTTCGGCCGTATCGCTGCCCAGACCGCAAAGCAGGTTATCATCCAGGGCATCCGTGAGGCAGAGCGCGGCATGGTACTGTCCGAGTTCGAGTCCAAGGAGCACGAAATTCTGACCGCAACCGTTTCCCGTATCGACCCGCGCGGCGGATACATGCTGGAAATGATCTCCCAGGGTGAAAAGACCGAGGCCATGCTGCCGCTGTCCGAGCAGGTACGCACCGAGCAGTTCAAGGAAGGCGACCGCATCAAGGTTTACGTCATCGAGGTGCGCAAGGGCACCCGCGGCCCGCAGATCCTGATCTCCCGTACCCATCCGGGTTTGGTCAAGCGCCTGTTCGAGCTGGAAGTACCCGAGATTCACGACGGTATCGTTGAGGTCAAGTCCATCGCCCGCGAGGCAGGCAGCCGCACCAAGATTGCAGTCACCTCGAACGACCCGAACGTCGACCCGATCGGTGCATGCGTCGGTACCCGCGGCGCACGTGTGGGCAACATCGTTGACGAGCTGGGCGGCGAGAAGATCGACATTATCAAGTGGAGCGAGGACACCGCAGCCTTTGTATCAGCAGCGCTGGCTCCGGCAGATGTTATCTCTGCTACCATGCAGCCCGAGACCAAGGCTTGCCGCGTCATCGTGCCCGACGATCAGCTGTCTCTTGCCATCGGTAAGGAAGGCCAGAACGCACGTCTGGCTGCCAAGCTGACCGGCTGCAAGATCGACATCGCGCCGGCATCGCAGGCCTAAGTTTGTCTGGGAGGACAGCCGTGATGCAGCACAAGAAGATTCCGATGCGGCAATGCCTGGGCTGCCGCACCATGCACGAAAAGCGTGCCCTGATCCGCGCCGTGCGCTCGCCTGAGGGCGAAATCACGCTGGATTTCAGGGGAAAAGCCCCGGGTCGCGGCGCCTATCTGTGTCAAAATCCCGAATGCCTGAAGAAAGCCCGCAAGGCGCGCGCACTGGAGCGTGCCTTCGGCTGTGATATTCCGGCAGAGGTGTATGATGCGCTGGAAAAGCGCATGGAGGAGGCCGGACATGCAGATTGAGCCGCTTTTGGGCCTGATCGGCCTGGCACGCCGCGCGGGCAAGCTGGCAGTCGGTGAAGCGCTGACGGCAGAGCTTGTCGCAGAGGGCCGTGCCCGCGCCATCTTCCTGGCCGAGGACGTGGGCGAGGCCACCCGCCGCAAGGTCATGCGGCACGATGCCCGCGTACCGGTCTTCCGTCTGCCCTGCGCAAAGGCCGAGCTCGGACGCGCGGTCGGTTTCCCGGACTGCGCCGTGTGCGCCATGCAGGATATCGGCATGGCACAGGCTGCGGCAAAGAAGCTCGCCGACAGCTCGGAGGAGAACCGACTGGCTGCCGCCCGCGTCGCTCAGAAAAAGACGCGCATTGACAGCCGCAAGGGCATCAAAAAGGATAAAAAACCCCGCGGATAATCCGCGTTTGCATATACCGCCGTGTTCTGAAAGGGATTCGGCGGCCTTCCAAAACCACGCGCCGCGTGTGAGCGCGGCCAGGTGGAAATCTTTCTGGAGGTGAACGCCAATGGCATTAGAAAATAAATACCGCGTCCACGAAGTCGCAAAGGACTTTGGCGTGGGAAACAAAGAAGTGACCGATATTTTGGCGAAGTACGCCAAGGCGCCCAAAAACCACATGCAAGTTCTGGGGGATGCCGAGCTGAGCTTGATTTTTGAGGTAATGACCCGTGACAATCAGGTTGCCGACCTCGAGGACGTGCTCGAGCGTCAGCAGCAGGCGCGCAGCAAGAAACTGGCAGAGTCGCGCCAGCAGGCAGCTGCACACAAGCAGGAGACGAGCAAGCAGCAGGCACAGCAGCCTGCAAAGGACAACAAGCAGCCGTCTCAGCAGCCTGCAAAGGACAACAAGCAGCCGTCCCAGCAGCACAGCCGCGTTAAGCAGGTACACCGCATCGATACCCGTACCGGCGGCGACGTCAACCTCGACAAGTACGACGAGCGCATTGATTCTCTGGTTTCCGAGAAGGCAGAGCGTATGTCCTCGTCCAGCCAGAAGAAGCAGAAGCTGACCAAGAAGTCCGACCAGCGTGCAAAGCAGCAGGCATCGGGCAAGCGCCGTCAGGAGGAGCAGGAGAAGATGCGCCGCCTGCAGCGTCAGCAGCAGCAGGCTGCTGCCAAGAAGGTACAGCTCAAGGTCTCCATTCCGGACGAGATCAACGTCGGCGAGTTCGCACAGCGCATGAAGCGCACCGCAGCGGACGTCATCAAGGAACTGATGAAGCTGGGCGTTATGGCCTCGGTCTCCGAGACCATCGACTTTGACACCGCGGCACTGGTTGCCGAGGAGATGGGTGCAAAGGTTGAGAAGGAAGTCCATGTCACCATCGAGGAGCGTCTGTTCGACGAGCACGAGGACAAGGACGAGGATCTGAAGCCCCGCGATCCGGTTGTCGTCGTTATGGGTCACGTTGACCACGGTAAGACCTCTCTGCTGGATGCCATCCGTAAGACCAAGGTCACCGAGGGCGAGGCCGGCGGTATTACCCAGCATATCGGTGCATACCGCGTGCAGGTAGACGGCAAGCCCATCACCTTCCTGGATACCCCGGGTCACGCGGCGTTCACATCCATGCGTGCCCGCGGCGCACAGGTTACCGATATCGCGATCCTGGTTGTTGCAGCCGATGACGGCATCATGCCGCAGACCATCGAGGCGATTAACCATGCAAAGGCTGCGAACGTACCGATCATTGTTGCAGTCAACAAGATCGATAAGGAAGGCGCAAACCCCGACCGCGTGCTCCAGCAGCTGACCGAGTACGAGCTGGTACCCGAGGAGTGGGGCGGCGACACCATCGTCTGCAACATCTCGGCAAAGTACGGCCAGGGCATCGAGAACCTGCTCGAGATGGTACTGCTGACCGCCGAGGTTTCCGACCTCAAGGCAAACCCCGACCGTCAGGCAAAGGGTACGGTCATCGAGGCAAAGCTCGACAAGGGCCGCGGCCCGGTTGCAACCGTTCTCGTACAGAACGGTACGCTGCATGCGGGTGACGTTGTCGTTGCCGGTACGGCAGTCGGCCGTGTCCGTGCGATGACCGACGACGACGGCAAGAAGATTCAGTCTGCCGGCCCGTCTGTTCCGGTTGAGATCATCGGTCTGGGCGAAGTTCCGGGCGCTGGTGATATCTTCTACGCAGTCGACGACGAGCGCATGGCGCGTGAGCTGGTCGAGCAGCGTAAGCAGAAGGAGAAGGACGAGCGCAATAAGCAGTTCCACAAGGTAACGCTCGACAACCTGTTTGCTTCCATTCAGGAAGGCGAGATGAAGGAGCTGTCCATCATCGTCAAGGCCGACGTACAGGGTTCGGTCGAGGCGCTGCGCGCATCGCTCGAAAAGCTGTCTAACGAGGAAGTACGCGTACGCGTTATCCACGGTGCAGTTGGTGCGATCAACGAGTCCGACGTGATGCTGGCTGCCGCTTCGGGTGCCATCATCGTTGGCTTTAACGTCCGTCCCGACCGCGTTGCAACCGATTCGGCTGCCGCACAGGGCGTTGACATGCGCATGTACCGCATCATCTACGACTGCATCGAGGAGATGGAGCAGGCGATGAAGGGTATGCTCGCGCCCAAGTTCCGCGAGGCTGTTCTGGGTCACGCAGAGGTGCGCACCACCTTCCGCGTATCCGGTGTCGGCACCATCGCTGGCTGCTACGTTCAGGACGGCAAGATCCAGCGCGCAGCACAGGTTCGTATCGTCCGTGACGGTATCGTCATCCATGAGGGCGTTCTGTCCTCGCTCAAGCGCTTCAAGGACGACGTTAAGGAAGTTGCATCCGGTTACGAGTGCGGCTGCGGCTTCGAGAACTTCAACGACATCAAGGAAGGCGACGTATTCGAGGCCTTCGTGATGGAGGAAATCAAGCAGTAATTTTGTCGGGATTGGGGCATCCTAGTCCTGTTACACCGATCAGCCACAAGGGGCGGGCACACTGCCCGTCCCTTGTTTTCATTTGCTCCGAAGGAGGGAGACTTATGGCGAACAATCGCATCGACCGCATTTCCGAACTGTACGGCCGCGCATTGGCCGAAGCCATCCGACAGGTCAAAGACCCCCGTGTGTCCGGCGCGTTCGTGTCCGTGACCCACTGTGAGGTCACCAACGACCTGCGCTATGCCAAGGCCTATATCTCGGTTCTGGGCGCAGACGACCAGGCCAAGGAAGTCATGAAGGGTCTCAAGTCTGCTGCCGGCTGGCTGCGCCGCGAGGTTGGACACGCTGTCCAGCTGCGCTACGCACCCGAGCTGGTGTTCACGCTCGACCACTCGATCGAGAGCGGCGCACACATCAACGATGTCATCCACCAGCTCGAGCGTGAGGGCAAGATGGGCGCACCGGAAAGCGGGGAAGAGGAATGACCGGTACGGCCTCTGAGGCAGCCCGCGCCCTGCTGGCTGCCGACAACATCCTGATTCTGACCCACCGCCGCCCGGACGGTGACACCACCGGCTGCGCGGGAGCGCTGTGCCGCGGCCTGCGCCAGCTGGGCAAGACCGCATATATTCTGGAAAACGTCGAGCTGACCCGACGCTACGAGCCGCTGATTGCACCGTGCTATGCACCGGCAGACTTTGCGCCCGCCTGCGTGGTCACGACCGACATTGCCGATTACGGCCTGCTGACCGACAACGCAGAACCCTACCGCGACCGCCTGGACGTGGTGCTTGACCACCACCGTTCCAACGCCATGGCAGCACCCGTGTGCGTCGTGCGTGAGACCGCCGGTGCGTGCGCCGAGCTGATTGCCGATGTGCTGGACGAGATGGGCGTTACGCTGACCGCCGACATTGCCGAGTGCCTGTATATCGCACTGTCGACCGACACCGGCTGCTTCCGCTACTCTAACACCACACCCGACACCCTGCGCATCGCAGCGCGCTGCCTGGAAGCGGGCGTGGACGGGGGCGAGATCAACCGCCGCCTGTTCGAGGTCAAGAGCTGGCCGCGCTTCCAGATGGAACGCATCATTTTTGATACCATGGAGTTTTTGATGGACGGCAAGATCGCGCTGGTCATCATCCGCCGCGCGGATATCAACCGCACGGGCGCAGATATGGACGACTTAGACTCCATCGCCTCGCTGACCCGCCAGATCGAGGGCGTACAGGTGGGCATCACCATCACCGAGAACACAGACGGCACGAGCAAGATCTCGGTGCGCACCACCAAGGAAATCGACGCATCGGCCATCTGTGCCAAGTGCGGCGGCGGCGGACACCTCAGAGCAGGCGGCGCAAGCCTGTCCTGCGGCCCGGACGAGGCGCGTGACCAGATCGTCGACGCAGCCCGTCAGGTGTATGCGGAAAGTGAGCTGGCCTGAATGGAACTGAACGGCATCCTGATTTTCCATAAACCGCAGGATTTCACCTCACACGACGTGGTGGCCAAGCTGCGCGGCATTCTCAGAACGCGCAAGATCGGTCACGGCGGCACGCTCGACCCGATGGCGACCGGCGTGCTGCCCATCTTCGTCGGCGGCGCGACCAAGGCTGCCGACTACGCCGCCGCGCAGGACAAGACCTACGAGGCCGGGTTCACACTGGGCTTTTCCACCGACACGCAGGACACGACCGGAACGGTCACCGCACAGTCGGAAAAGCGCGTGACCGAGGACAAGGTGCGCGCAGCGCTTCACACCTTTTTGGGTGCACAGAAGCAGGTGCCGCCCATGTACTCGGCCATCAAAATCGACGGCCAGAAGCTCTACGACCTCGCCCGCAAGGGAAAAGAGGTCGAACGACCGGCGCGTGACATCACCATTTTGGACATTGCACTTTTAAGCTTCGACCCGGACAGCCAAAAGGGTGCATTCCGCGTGACCTGCTCCAAGGGCACTTACGTGCGCACCATCGTGCACGATCTGGGCGAAAAACTGGGCACATACGCGGCTATGCACGCACTGACCCGCACCCGCGCAGGCGTGTACGACTTGTCCGAGGCGGTCACCTTTGACCAGATCGAGCGGGCGCGCGATGACGGCACGCTGGAAGGCCTGTTCCGTCCGACCGACAGCCTGTTCGTGGACTACCCGGCGGTCACCTTGAACGCCGAGGGACGCGACCGCGCCGCACGCGGTGCGACCGTGTTCGAGCGTCAGACTGACGGACTCGCGCAGTTCGCACCGGGTACGCTGTGCCGCGTGTACGCGGACGGCAGGTTCCTCATGCTCGGTCGGGTGGATACCCTGGACAAGGGCGGAAACGGCCTCTTTGTCCACAAGAATTTTCGATAAACAGGGGAGAGTCCTCCCCGCTGGAGGTTCCAGATGAAACAGCACAGACCACCGCGTGCCATCGCACTGGGCTACTTCGACGGCGTACACATGGGTCACCGCGCCCTTATGGAACGCGCCGTCCAGCGTGCCCGGGAGATCGGCGGCACGTCCGCGGTGTTCACCTTTGACAAACATCCGTCGTCGGTCATGACCGGCCGCCAGGTTCCGCTCCTGACCGCAGGTGCATACCGTCAGGACGAAATCAAACTGCTCGGCGGGGTAGATGAGGTCATTTTTGGGCATTTCGAGGAGCTGCGCACCATGGATTGGCGCGATTTCATCCACGAATTGCTCATCGGACGCTTTGGTGCGCGGTATATCATCTCCGGACATAATAACCGTTTCGGCTATATGGGTCGTGGCACCCCAGAGCGCATGGCGGAAGAGTGCAGGAAGGCCGGTATCGGCTACGACTGCATCCCGGACGTCAAGATCGACGGTATCGTCGTGTCTTCCACCTACATCCGTCAGCTCATTTCGCTCGGTGATATGGAGCGCGTGACCAAGTTTTTGGGTCATCCCTATACCATCACCGGCGTGGTGGCACACGGCAGAAAGGTAGGCCGCACCTACGGTGTGCCGACCGTCAATCTGCCCCTGCCGCCCGAGATGGCGCTGCCGCCCTATGGCGTGTACGCCACCCGCGTGTGCGTCGACGACCAGACTTACCTCGCCGCGACCAATATCGGCGTCAAACCGACGTTCGTGGACGGCGGCGCACCGACCATCGAACCGCATCTGCTGGATTTCTCGGGTGATCTGTACGGCAAACTCATTCATGTTGAGCTGCATCAGTTTTTAAGACCGGAAAAAGCCTTTGATTCGGTGGAGGAATTGCACGCCGCGATTGAGGAGAATGTCCGCCAGACCAGAGAATTTTTCGCGAAAGGGTAAGCAATAGCACCGCACCCAACGCCAAAAGTTTCGCCAGCCTTTTCAAAGGCTGCGGGTTCTCAGGGCAGAGCCCTGAGCC
>CAUEJN010000002.1 GCA_959018045.1 uncultured Butyricicoccus sp.
GATTGAAACCCGGGGCGGACACCGGGTTTCAAAGGGGAATTTCGCGGCTTGCGAGCCGCGACTCAGGGCTCTGCCCTGAGAACCCGCAAGCCTTTCGAGAAAGGCTTGAGCGAAAGCTTCAATTACAGGTGCGGTGCTAGTCGTTTCGCTTTTCTTTTCCCCTATTTCTTGCTATACTATACCCAAACGACAAAAAAATGCGAGTGCGGAGGACAACGCATGAAACAAGTAACGATTTACACCGATGGTGCGTGCTCGGGCAATCCGGGACCCGGCGGTTGGGGCGCAATTTTGCAATACGGCACGGCAAAAAAGGAGATTTCGGGCGGTGACCCGATGACGACCAATAATAAAATGGAGCTGATGGGCGTCATTTCCGCTCTGGAGCTGCTCAAAGAGCCGTGCAAGATCGATCTCTATTCCGATTCCAAGTACGTCATCGACGGCATCACTAAGGGCTGGGCGAAGGGCTGGAAGGCACGCGGCTGGAAGAAAGCGGACAAGACCCCGGCGAAGAATCCCGAGCTGTGGGACAGACTGCTGGGACTGTTGGAGGTGCACGCGGTAACATTTCATTGGGTCAAGGGGCATGCGGACAATCCATATAATAACCGCTGCGACGAGCTTGCGGTCGCAGAATGGAAGAAGTACCGCGCATAATTTGACAAAAGAACTTGCGGAAGAACGTCCACCGGGAGAGAGGCCGAGCAGTCTTTCACCGGTGGACTTTTCACAGAGTTGTCCAAAATAGCGGATTTTGCGGGAGGATTTTCGGTTTAGATTGGGAGTGTGTCGTAATTGTTAAAAAATTATGCAAGTGAAATATAAAAATCCTGCAAAAATGTGAAAATAACCATTGACGGCGGGGGCATTTGCGAGTATGATAATATCAGGAATGAATTGGAACACCGGTGCGGAGCATTTGAGCGCTGTGTGTTTACATCCCGCGGCCGCGGCGAGCGTCCGGCGGGCCCGGTAAGGAGGACCTGAATATGCATCGATTTTTGAAGAAGTTCACATGGACGCCTGAACTGGTCGAACTACTGGACGAGTGCAAGGGCGTGTACGTACCCACCAGCAAGCAGGAACTGTACGAGTCGGTATTCGGTACCGGCCGTTCGGGTAAGTACGATGTCGTATATGACGTAGCAGGCCGCGGTGAGGTGTGTGAGGCGACCGTTGTGCGCGCAAAGAACGGCGTAGTCGTCAACTACCCCGAGGATTACATGCGCCGTCGCGATCCCGACTGCATGCGCATCGGTGACGACAAGCCCACCGACAAGCCGCGCTTTAAGGATGTTTACGGTTATGACTTTGCAAAGTGCAAGGCAGATACCCTGAATTGGCTCAAGACCCAGGAACTGATCGTGATGCCCTTCAATTCGGGCGGCAACGCATACGGTTATGGTTCCATGCTGATTTGCCCGCGCAACGCAGCATTCTTTGCTTATGCAATGGCAAACCTGCAGGGCTTTGTCTCTGCGGAGGAGTCCGAGGGCTTCAAGCCCCGCGCGATCGTTTACGTAGCGCCTCCGTTCCGTCACACCCACTTCAATGGCCGTCAGGTTGTCGTACACAACCGCCTGGACGACTGCCACGAAGTCTTTTCGTATAACCTGTATCCCGGCCCGTCTGCGAAGAAGGGCGTATACTCTGTCCTGCTGGACATCGGTGAGCAGGAAAACTGGGTCACTGCACACGCATCGTGCGGCAGAATGGTTACCCAGTACGATAACGAGCTGGTCATCATGCACGAGGGTGCATCGGGCGGCGGTAAGAGCGAGATGCTGCAGGACATTGCACGCACCGAAGATGGTCGTGTTCTCCTGTCCACCAACACGGTTACCGGTGAGCAGACGCTGATGAACATGGGCCGCACCAGCTCCATCGAGCCGGTATGCGACGATATGGCGACCTGCTATCCGTCCCTCCAGAACGACAGCGGCAAGCTGGTACTGGTAGACGGTGAGGACGGCTGGTTCCTGCGCATGGATGGCGTCACCCACTACGGCTGCGACCCGGTATACGAGCGCATCTGCACGGAGCCGGATGAGCCGCTGGTATTCTTCAACATTCAGGGCGTGGTCGGCGCGACCAGCCTGATCTGGGAGCACACGCTGGACTCTGACGGCAAGCCCTGCCCGAACCCGCGTGCAATTGTTCCGCGTTCCAAGGTACCGCACATCGTGGATGAGCCGGTCGAGGTTGACATCCGCTCGTTTGGTACCCGTATGCCCCCCTCTACCCGTGAGAACCCGAACTACGGTATTATGGGCATGCTGCACTTCATCCCGCCCGCACTGGCATGGCTGTGGCGACTGGTCGCACCGCGCGGCTTCAAGAACCCGTCCATCGTTGGCGGCGGCGAGCTGAAGAGCGAGGGCGTAGGCTCTTACTGGCCGTTTGCAACCGGTCTGCGCGTCAAGCAGGCCAACCTGCTGCTCCAGCAGATTGTAAGCTGCCCGAACACCCGCTACGTTCTGATTCCGAACCAGCATATCGGCGTATACCATGTTGGCTTCTCCGCTGAATGGATCAGCCGTGAATGGCTGGCGCGTCATAACGGCCATGTGAAGGAGGATAAGCTCGAGCCTGCACGCTGCCCGCTGCTCGGTTACGCACTGAAGGAAATGGTGATCGAGGGTCAGCCCATCCGTTCCAAGTACCTGCGCACCGAGACTCAGGATCGCATGGGTAAGGACGGTTACGATGCAGGTGCAAAGATCCTGACCGATTTCTTTGCGAAGGAGCTGGATAAGTTCTATACCGACGATCTTGACCCGCTGGGTCGTGAGATCATTGATTGCTTCCGCCGCGGCGGCACGATCGAGGACTATTGCAAGCTCACCCCGATGAAGCTGTAAGAAAAGATGAAAAGACCGAGGAAGAAATTCCCCGGTCTTTTTTTGTGGGAAAGGAAAGAAAATCCCGCCCGCAGGCGACAAACGGGTCCGGGCCTGAGGCCCGGCGCGATCCAGCCGCGCAGGCTGGCCGCTCGCCGCAGCGAGCGGAATTCCCACTTGATTCCGGTCAAAGACCGGAATCAACTAAAATGAAAAGAAAAGCGCCGCCCGCAGGCGGCAAGATTCTCTTGCGGCTGAAAGCCGCTCATGAACCCCGTTCCCAATGGAACGGGGTTCTTTTTATGTATATTTTAGTTGATTTTCCCTCGCGGGAGATCGGGAAAATCAAAAAGGGCTTTCACCGTCTGCGGACGGCGACTTGAGGCTCTGCCTCAAGACTCCGCAGCCTTTCGAGAAAGGCTGGCGAAAGCTTTAGCGTTGGGTGCGGTGCCTATTTAGCCATGAAAAAACCTCTCTGCACGGACAGAGAGGTTTCTCACTTTTTCAGATATCCTTCAGGAAATTAGCCCTGAGAGATAGCACCTACCGGGCAAGCACCAGCGCAGGTACCGCAGTCAACGCAAGCGTCAGCGTTGATTACGTACTGGCCGTCACCCTCGGAGATAGCGCCTACCGGGCACTCACCTGCGCAGGAACCGCAGCTGATGCAAGCGCCAGAAATTACGTATGCCATGTGAATAGCACCTCCAATTCAAATTACATACTTATTCTATCATAAGATTTCAAAAAGGCAAGTGTTTTGCTTAA
The DNA here is from genome assembly GCA_959018045.1 of uncultured Butyricicoccus sp. Lineage (GTDB taxonomy): Bacteria > Bacillota > Clostridia > Oscillospirales > Butyricicoccaceae > Butyricicoccus. Next base: position 3,612 of record CAUEJN010000002.1, read on the forward strand.
TGTTAGCTATATGTAACTTGAAAGGGGTCGGAAAAGTTCCAGAATCTGACGTTTGCCACTCTCCGGCCAGGGGTATACTAAGGTCAGAAAGGTCAGAAGGTCAGAAAAAGGTCAAGAAAATGAAAAAGTGAGAAAAAAAGAGATTTGGAGAGAAAAAGAGAGATAACACCGGATTCTGTAAAACAGATCGAACGCAAAGGTCAGAAAAGGTCAGAAATTTCGCTTGCAATTTTGGTGGGAAGGATTATAATAAGAAGCACAAGGTCAGGAAAGGTCAGGAACCGAACCAAAGCCTTGAGAAAAAGAAACGAGGTCACGCTTATGAAAATGTCAGATACGATCGCAGCCTTTATTATGGACTGCTTATCCGATGGCGGCGGTGTCGCGGAATTACAGCGGCGCGGCTTAGCCGAGCGATTTTCCTGCGTGCCCAGCCAGATCAACTACGTCATCGAGACCCGCTTCACCCCGGAAAACGGCTATCTGGTCGAATCGCGGCGAGGCGGCGGCGGATATATCCGCATCGTGCGCGTACAGGATGATAAACAGCGCATGCTGCTCGAGGCCGCAAGGGCGGCGGGCGGACAGCTGACGCAGAACGAAGCCGCAAGACTGATTCGTTCGTTCCTATCCATCGGCCTGCTGACCACCCGCGAGGGAAAATTGCTGATGGGAGCCTGTACCGACGGTGCGCTGTCCGAGATTCCGGCGGAACACCGCGACCGCATCCGCGCAGCCGTGTTCCGGTGCGCGATCCTGGGCATCACCACTTAAAATAATGTTGTAAACAAAATCTTTTCGTGTATAGATCAAAGGAGTTGAGCCTTTATGCTGTGTCAGAACTGTGGTAAGAATGAAGCAACCATGTATTTCAGACAGACGGTCAACGGGCAGACCAAAGAGATGCATCTGTGCCCGGAATGTGCCGATAAGCTGGGCGTAAACAATCAGTTCGCCCAAAGTTTCCATTCCAGTTTCGCAAAACCGTTCACGTCGTGGTTTGACGACGATCCGTTTTTCACTCAGCCGTTCCAGTCGCTGTTCGGCGCACCGTTTTCGCAGACCGCACAGCTTGGCGGCGGCAGACGCTGCCCGACGTGCGGCATGACCGAATCGGAGCTGCAGCGGAGTGGCCGCGCAGGCTGCGCCGACTGCTATAAGACCTTCGAGGACATCTTAACGCCGTACATCCGCAAGCTGCAAGGCGCGACCGCACACGTCGGTCAGGCGCCCAAGGCACAAAACGATGCACAGCCTGTGGAAAACCCGACGGCCTCGCTCAAGCAGAAGCTGACCGAAGCCATTAAGCAGGAAAATTATGAGGAGGCCGCGCGGCTGCGCGACGAAATTCGTCGATTGGAGGGTGAAAACCATGCGTAACTATGCCATTCACGGCGGCTTTACCGGACTTGCCGCTTCTACTCGCGTCCGTCTGGCGCGTAACGTCAAGGGTTACCCCTACCGCAATTTAACACCCGGTCAGCTGACCGAGATTGCAAATAAGGTCTGGGATGCACTCTCTGCCGCACCGGCAGTCGCAAACGGCCTGCACATGACCGATGTCCGCGCAGGCAGTCAGGAAGCCATGCAGCTGATTGAGAAACACATGATTTCCCCGGAGTTTGCCAAGAAGGGCGGCAAGCTGATCGCCTCGGACAGCGGCGACATCGCTATTATGCTGGGCGAGGAAGATCACATCCGCTTGCAGGTCATGGGCACCGGCTTGTGCCCCAAGGAGTGCATGGAGACGGCAAAACGTATTGCCGATCTGATCGAAAACCGTGTCCCCTTTGATTACAGCGACCAGCTGGGCTACCTCACCGCTTGCCCGTCCAATCTGGGCACCGGCTTGCGCGTGTCGGTTATGCTCCACCTGCCTGTTTTGACGCAGTCTGGCGCAGCGGAACGACTGGTCGGCTGGGCGGCTCGTCAGGGCTTCACCGTGCGCGGTGCGTACGGCGAGGGCACTCGCGCCGCAGGCGGCTTCTATCAGATTTCCAACCAGATCACTCTGGGTCTCAGCGAAGACGCAATCGTCGATAAACTCATCACCGCCGCAACCGAGGTCATCGATCAGGAGAAAAAGGCACGCGAACAGCTCAGAAGCCAGAACGAGGACGCTCTGTTTGACCGCATTGCTCGCTCGGCTGGTGTCCTGCGCCACGCAAGATTGCTGCCCAGTCAGGAAGCAGTCACCTGTATTTCCGATGTACTCATCGGCTTGCAGATGGGTTATCTGACCGGCGTTTCCCCGGAAGAACTCATCGAGACAGAACAGATGACCCAACCGGCTCTGATTGCCGGCGCTCCGCATGAACGCGACCGCGTCCGCGCACAGAAATTGCGCGAGGTCACCGAAGGCTTGCGCATTCAGGACTAAGTACGCACCCCTCACTGAAAGTTTCGCCAGCCTTTTCAAAGGCTGCGGGTTCTCAGGGCAGAGCCCTGAGCCGGACTCCGCAGAGTCCGGAATCCCCACTTGAAACCCGGTGTCCGACCCGGGTTTCAACCCAAAATAACAAAAAATCGCTCGCCGCAGCGAGCGAAATTCCCCCGCGGCCTTTTGGCCGCTCATGGAATCCGTTCCCACGGAACGGATTCCCCAAGCCATGCCCCTTGTGCCCACCCCCAACGGAAAGACCACAGACTGGGCAAAGGAGGGAAAACCAATCCGGTAGATTGGTTTTCATGAATGCGCTTTGCGCGTAAAAAAGAACGATATTTTAGTTGATTTTCCCTTGCGGGGGACGGGAAAATCAAAAAGAGAGTTTCGCCATCTGCGGATGGCGACCAGGTTCCACCTGGACTGGCCAGCCTGCGCGGCTGGACCGCGCCGGGCCGCAGGCCCGGATCCATTTTGAAATTTCATCCTAAATTTACGTTTTCTCTCCCGAAAGGAGTGTATCTATATGCTTTATAACAACCGCTTCACCGACCGTGCATCTTCGGCGCTCCAGCTTGCGCAGGAAGCCGCCGGACGCATGGGTCATAACTACGTCGGTTCCGAGCATCTGCTCGACGGCCTTGTACTGGAAGGCGGCGGCATGGCTGCCAAAGTGCTGACCGAGGCCGGTGTGACCGCGGAAAAAATTGAACAGCAGATTGAGAAGCTGGTCGGCTTCGGCGCACCCGACCCGTCTGCACCGCAGGGTCTGACCCCGCGCACCAAGCGCATCGTCGAACTGGCAGTCGCAGCCGCATCCCAGCTTGGCCATGGCTACGTCGGCACCGAGCACCTGCTGTACGGCCTGCTGTACGAGGGTCAGAATGTCGCAATCACCATCCTAAACGCCCTTGGCGTGGACTCCCGCAGCCTGATGCAGACGCTGTCGCAGCACATGGGCGAGCATCAGCCGACGGGCGGCGTAGCTGGTCAGAGCGCATCCGAGCCGGAGGCTGCCGGCGGTGCTGGCAAGGCACTGGCACAGTACGGTAAGGATCTGACCAAGGCTGCCCGTGATGGTCAGCTCGACCCGGTCATCGGCCGTAAGAACGAGATCGACCGCGTGATCCAGATCCTGTCCCGCCGTACCAAGAATAACCCGGCGCTGGTTGGCGACCCGGGCGTTGGCAAGACCGCAGTTGCCGAGGGTCTGGCGCAGAAAATCGCGTCGGGCGACGTACCGGATAACCTCAAGGACAAGAAGCTCATCGCCCTTGACCTGACCGGCATGATTGCAGGCGCAAAGTATCGCGGCGAGTTCGAGGAGCGCATCAAGAGCGTTCTGGAGGAGCTGCAAAAGGATAAAAATGTCATCCTGTTCATCGATGAGCTGCACATGATCGTGGGTGCAGGCGCGGCAGAGGGCGCAGTCGACGCTGCAAATATCTTAAAGCCCGCCCTCGCGCGCGGCGACATCCAGATTATCGGCGCAACCACACTCGACGAGTACCGCAAGCACATCGAGAAGGACGCAGCGCTCGAGCGCCGCTTCCAGCCGGTCACGGTCAACGAGCCGTCGCCCGAGGAAGCCGTCCAGATTCTAACCGGCCTGCGCGACCGCTATGAAGCGCATCACGGCATTAAGATTTCCGACGAGGCCATCGAAGCAGCCGTCAAGCTGTCTGTGCGCTATGTTTCGGGTCGTCAGCTGCCCGATAAGGCCATCGACCTGATCGATGAGGCATGCTCGCGTGTTCGCATGCAGGCTATGACTCCCCCGCCCGATTTAAAGTCCCTCGAGGACGAAATTTCCGCCCTGTCCGCCAAGAAGGACGAGGCCGTCCGTGCTCAGGACTACGAGCAGGCTGCTAAGCTGCGCGACGAGCAGGGGGCAAAGCAGGCCGAGGCTGACAAGCAGCGCAAGGCTTGGGAGGACACCAAGGCAACCGCGCGTGATACGGTATCGGCTGACGATATCGCAGAGGTTATCGCAGGCTGGACGGGCATTCCGGCAGCTCGCCTGACCGAGGACGAAGGTCAGCGCCTGTTACAGCTCGAGGATACCCTGCACGCTCGTGTGATCGGCCAGGATGAGGCTGTTAATGCCGTTGCCCGTGCCATCCGCCGCGGCCGTGTTGGCCTGCGCGACCCCAAGCGCCCAATCGGTTCGTTTATCTTCCTTGGCCCCACCGGTGTCGGTAAGACCGAGCTGTGCAAGACTCTTGCAGAAGCCCTCTTCGGTGACGAAAACGCAATGCTGCGCTTCGATATGTCCGAGTATATGGAGAAGCATAGCGTCGCTCGCATGATCGGTTCGCCTCCGGGATACGTCGGCTATGACGAGGGCGGCCAGCTGACCGAGAAGGTCAGAAGAAAGCCGTACTCGGTTGTCCTGTTCGACGAGATCGAGAAGGCTCACCCCGATGTCTTTAACATTCTGCTTCAGATTCTGGAAGACGGCCAGCTGACCGACGGCCAGGGTCGTAAGGTGGACTTCAAGAACACTGTGCTCATCATGACCTCCAACATCGGCGCACAGAAGATCACCGGCAAGGGTCGCAAGAGTCTGGGCTTCGGCGGCGACGAGCAGTCCACCGGCGAGCAGAGCTTCGAGGACATCAAGAAGGAAGTTCTGTCCGACCTCAAGGAGGCATTCCGCCCCGAACTCATCAACCGTATCGACGAGATCATCGTCTTTAACCGCCTGACCGAGGAGGAAATCGGCAAGATCGCAGACGGCATGCTGCGTCAGGTTGCATCCCGCATGGACGAGATGGAGCTGACGATGGATTGGACACCGGCAGCCCGTGCCCATCTGGTCAAGGCCGGTTTCGACCCGATCTACGGCGCTCGTCCGCTCAGACGTGCCATCCAGTCCGAGGTCGAAGACCTTGTCGCAGAGGACTTCCTGCGCGGCAACGTCCAGCGCGGTCAGCACGTCACCCTGGACGAGGAGGACGGTAAGCTGGTTCTCAGATCCGCACAGACCACAGAGGAGTCTAAGGACTAATCCCCGCCCGCAGGCGAAATAAAGCTTTCGCTCAAGCCTTTCTCGAAAGGCTTGCGGGTTCTCAGGGCAGAGCCCTGAGACGCGCTCCGCAGAGCGCGGAATCCCCTCTTGAAACCCGGTGTCCGACCCGGGTTTCAATGAAACTCTCGTTTTCAATCGCTCGCCGCAGCGAGCGAAACTCCCCTCTTGATTCCGGTCTTTTGACCGGAATCAACCAAAAATAATGAAAAAGCGCCGTCCGCAGACGGCGCAATCCCCCGCGGCCAATGGCCGCTCATAGACCCGAGCGCAAAGCTCGGGTCTTTTTTTATTCTTTTATGCAGCCTGTCACGCACCACATCCCGCCGACACCTGCACCGGCTTTCTCGCAGCCTTGGCCACTCTCAGTACCAGATAAACGCCGAAAATCACCGTGTACAGCACAATATCCATCCACTTCTTTTCAAATTTCGGGATAAACAGTACCATAACATGCACGTAGATCAGCCCAAAGAACACATACGCCAGCCGCTGGAGCTTCTTCCAGTCTCCCCCACGCATCTTGCCGCGGATGGTCTTGAACGAGGTCACCATCAGCGGAATCATGACCGCAATCATCACAATCGAAATGATTGCCGCCGCCATGGTTTGGGGCTTCATCTCGGCAGGATTGGTAAAGAGCATCACAAAGTGCTTTTTGCCGTAAATGATGTTGTGACCGAGGGTCAGAATGCACGCGATGATGGACAGCTGACCGCGTACACCCATGAGCTTGCGCACAGCGGGACGCTTTGCATCCAGCGCACCCACATACATGATGACCATAAACATAGCGGTGGACAGCGCGCCGCGCTTAAAAGGGTTTACAATGTGGTTGGTGAGCCATTCGGGTGCAGCATCGCGCCAGCCGAGCTGGTAATACAGGACTTCAGCGACGACGATGAGGACAGCGAGAGCATAAAACGCGCCGGTGTGCTTGCGAATTGCGTCTTGACAGCCGAGGGCGAAAATGAGCGTGAGTACGAGAGATACCAGGATATAGGGATACATACCATTCCTCCTTCTTTGGGGTGAGACGAATATAGTTAGTTATAGCTAACTGTTTGAGAGTATATAACAGAAATTTTGATAAGTCAACTATTTTGTCGTGTAAAGTCTTGAATAAATCTTAAAATAATCTTAAACTGTCCTTAATTGGAGTTTTTAAGAGAAAATGGTATGATGGAAACAGAGGGAGACGGACGTTTTTGCAGCGAAGCGGGAAAAAAGAAAACCGTCCCCAGCGGGAACGGTTTTCATGAGCGCGCTTTGCGCGCAAAGGGTCTTGCTCGCTGAGGCGAGCGCTCTTTGTTATTTTTTGGTTGAAGCCCGGGGCGGACACCGGGTTTCAAAAGGGGATTTCGCACTCTGCGGAGTGCGACTCAGGGCTCTGCCCTGAGAACCCGCAGCCTTTGAAAAGGCTGGCGAAACTTTCAGTGAGGGGTGCGGTGATTATCCTTACTTTCGACCGAGTAATTTCCGCGCGAAGCCTTTGAGCTTCTCCATACCGCTTGTCTTGGTATAATCCGCGACGACGGCGGCGAGGGGTTCATTTTCCAATCGCTTCATGGCCTCGTTTCTCTGCGGGTGACCGTGTGCCGAGGTAGTGACGGCGGGGTTATACTGTGTCGCCTGGGCAAAGGTGACGGCCTTACTCTCCACCCGATCCGCGATAGCCGCGAGGGCTTTTTTACCCTGTTCGGTCTGCACGAGCACGAGCGAAGTACCCTTATCATCGTCCATTTCAGGCAGGCATTTTTCGATGCCCCAGAAGTCGCCCAGAGTGAGATCGGCGTAGCCGCCGGTCTTAGCCGGGCAATCGGTGCACGAGGGACGGTTATAGAGGTCGCGCAGGAAGCCCTTCATATACGGGTCGTCCATGACCGGGCGCAGAATCTCCTTGCCATCGACGAAGTAGTTGGTCGCGTATCGCTTCCAGCTCTGACGCTTGTCGCGCAGGCGCACATCGGTGACCGTGCCCAGCTCATGCAGGTTTTTTTCCCAGATTTTGGGAGATGGCACGCCGTGGCAGACGATAGCGACCGTGAGCACCTTGTCGGCGTTGCCGTCGAGGTAAGCGCGCAGGCCGGCGGTCTGGCAGGGCGTACCCGAGAACAGCACCGGGGTGTTGTTGTCCACGAGGTCACGAATCTGGCGGAACACGTCGCCCAGATCGGATTGGACATATTTTGCGCCGCGCATGGGTTCCACGCCGGTTTCGTCCCAGGCGATGACGTGCTGGACGCGGAAATCGTCGCCGAATACCGCGCCGCACACCGCGCCGCCCTGGTTCAGAACATCGGTGGACAGCAGTGAGAACACGCCGCCCGACGAGGAGAACCGGCGCAGGATGTCGTCCTTCGCGCGTACCGCCATGGCCTGCGGCTGGGGCGGATTGGGCTTGCGGTTCAGGCACGGGCAGACGGCTTCGCAGGCATCACAGCCGATGCACAGGTCAGGATTGACGACCGGATAGGAAAAACCCTCGTCATCTGTCTGCATGGTGATGCAGTTTTGCGGGCAGACCGACACGCAGGCGGTGCAGCCGCAGCATTTGGTTTTATCGGTAATCTGAATCATAATAACGTTCACCTTTTCTGTTAACTCTCGAAATAGAGCGGATACAGGTATTATACCACAGATTCGTGAAAAGTCGAACGGCTCACGTGTAGAAGGCAGAAAAATGACCGGAGTCAGGAGATATCTGCCAAAACGAATAAAAAACGTCTTAAAATTTTGTTCATATTTTTTTGAAATTCAGGTAACAAAATGGAATCAAGAATCGTCTAATAAGTAGTGAGAAAAAATGCAGGCAGAGGGGGAAAGAATCATGCCGATACCGATGAAAAGAAAGACAGGGTATGCGTTTTCGTACGGATCGCTCGCGATTGCAGGAATCTTCATGTTGTTGTATCTGCGGCCGGGCTTGCCGCCGCACCGCGCTGCACGCGGCACTCGACTGCGCAGCCTTGGGACTGAGTGCCCTGGTCTGGCTGTCACCTGAATGGCTGTTTGGCTGGGGCGTGAGTGCATGCTTTTTCGACGTGCTGCCCCCCCCCGTTTTACGGGGGGTATTTTTTCTTTCCCAAACAGGAGAAAAATTGTCCCCATCCTGTGGATAAACAAGGGTGAAAGGAGAGAAAAATTGGAGAAAATGACGATTTTTTTGCTGAGTGACAGGAAATTACCACAACATTACAAAACAAAATGCATAATACTCCGTCATTTTACCTATCTATTTGCAGGGGAAACCGTCAATAAATTGCTTTTGTTTTGAAAACTGTGAAAAGTGCACAAAGAACAAACAGTAAAAAGGTGGAAGTTGCCAGAGCCTATTTCTTTTCATATATGTTATAATAAACGTGCTGGTGACAACCAGAAATTTGGACGAAATGACGAATCAAGTCAGGATTCATCGAACACGGACGAAACGGAGGCAAACGGAATATGAAAAAATATGTGTATCTGTTCTCTGAGGGTAACGGTTCCATGCGTGAACTGCTGGGCGGCAAGGGCGCAAACCTGGCCGAAATGACCGGTCTGGGCATGCCTGTGCCGCAGGGCTTTACCATCACCACCGAGGCCTGCACCCGTTACTATGAGGATGGCCGCCAGATCTATCCGGATATCCAGGAACAGATCATGGAATACCTCGATAAGCTCGAGAAGATGACCGGCAAGCACCTGGGCAATCCCGATTCCCCGCTGCTCGTATCGGTTCGCTCGGGCGCACGCGCATCCATGCCCGGTATGATGGATACCATCCTGAACCTCGGCATGAACGACGTCATCTGCGACGCCGTTGCAAAGCTGACCGGCAACCCGCGCTTTGCACGCGATTCGTACCGCCGTTTCATCCAGATGTTCTCGGATGTCGTTATGGAGCTGCCCAAGAGCACCTTTGAGCAGTTCATCGATCAGGTCAAGGAAAAGCGCGGCGTCACCCACGACAACGAGCTGGACGAAAACGACATGCTCGAGCTGATCAACCTCTTTAAGGATCACTACGAAAAGAACATCGGCGAGCCCTTCCCGCAGGACCCCAAGAAGCAGCTGATGGAAGCTGTCCGCGCAGTATTCCGCTCCTGGGACAACCCGCGTGCGAATACTTACCGCCGCATGAACGATATCCCCTATTCTTGGGGCACCGCAGTTAACGTACAGTCGATGGTCTTTGGCAACATGGGCGAGACCTCGGGTACCGGCGTTGCATTTACCCGTAACCCGGCAACCGGCGAGAAGAAGCTGTACGGCGAATTCCTGATGAACGCACAGGGCGAGGACGTTGTTGCTGGTATCCGTACCCCGCAGCCGATCTCCGCACTGGCAGACACCATGCCCGAGGTTTATCAGCAGTTTGTTGATATCTCCACCCGCCTCGAGCAGCACTATCAGGACATGCAGGACATGGAGTTCACCATCGAGAATGGCAAGCTCTACATGCTCCAGACCCGTAACGGTAAGCGCACCGCACAGGCAGCGCTGAAGGTTGCCGTTGATCTGGTCGACGAGGGCATCTGCACCAAGGAGCAGGCGATTCTGAAGGTAGAACCGCACCAGCTCGACGCACTGCTGCACCCGACCTTCAATCCCGCAGCCCTCAAGGCAGCAACCCCGATCGCAACCGGCCTGCCCGCATCGCCCGGCGCAGCTTGCGGTGCTGTTTACTTCACGGCAGAGGAAGCCGTTGCAGCACATAAGACCGGTGCAAAGGTTGTCCTGGTTCGTCAGGAGACTTCGCCGGAGGATATCGACGGCATGGTATCGGCAGAGGGCGTTATGACCGCACGCGGCGGCATGACCTCGCACGCAGCCGTTGTCGCACGCGGCATGGGTACTTGCTGCGTCGCTGGCGTATCGGGCGTCAAGGTATCCGAGGAAAACAAGACCATTACCTTTGCAGACGGCACGGTGATGCACGAGGGTGACTTTATCTCGCTCGACGGCTCGACCGGTAACGTATATGTCGGCAAGATCGAGACCCAGGAAGCAGAGCTGACCGGTGATTTCGGCCGCTTCATGGGCTGGGCAGACGAGCTGCGCGTGCTCAAGGTGCGCACCAACGGTGATACTCCGCGCGATGCAGCCCAGGCACGTAAGTTCGGCGCAGAAGGCATCGGCCTGTGCCGCACCGAGCACATGTTCTTCGAGGAGAGCCGCATTAAGGCTGTCCGTGAAATGATTATCGCACCGGACGAGGCACAGCGCCGTCGTGCTCTGGCCAAGATCCTGCCCATGCAGCGCGGCGACTTTGAAGCCATCTATCGCGCAATGGGCGGCCTGCCGGTAACCATCCGTCTGCTCGATCCCCCGCTCCACGAGTTCCTCCCGACCGATCCCGAGGATATCGCAGAGCTGGCTTCTGAAATGAACATCGAGGTCGATAAGCTGACGGGTATCATCGAAGGCCTGCACGAGTTTAACCCCATGCTGGGTACTCGCGGCTGCCGTCTGGACGTTCTGTATCCTGAAATCGCAGAGATGCAGACCGAGGCAATCATCTCGGCAGCAATCAACGTCTGGAAGGAAGACGGCCTGCGCATCACTCCCGAAATCATGGTTCCGCTGGTTGTTGACGTCAAGGAGCTGCGCTTTGTAAAGCGTAAGATCAAGGCAGTCGCAGATCAGCTGATCGAGAACGCCGGCATCCCGATGAAGTACATGGTTGGTACCATGGTCGAGACCCCGCGCGCAGCAATCACCGCTGGTCAGATCGCACAGGAGGCAGAGTTCTTCTCCTTCGGCACCAACGACCTGACTCAGATGACCTACGGCTTCTCCCGTGACGACGTGGGCAAGATCCTTGATCGCTACTTCGAAGAGAAGATCCTGGAGTCCGACCCGTTCGCTCGCCTGGATCAGGAAGGCGTCGGCCAGCTGGTTAAGATGGCAGTCGAGAACGGCCGTAAGACCCGCCCGGAGATCAAGCTTGGTATCTGCGGCGAGCACGGCGGCGACCTGTCCTCGGTTGAGTTCTGCCATAGAATCGGCCTGACCTACGTATCCTGCTCGCCGTACCGCGTGCCGATTGCACGTCTGGCAGCAGCACAGGCAGCTGTAAAGTATCCCAAGGACTAAGCCTAGGGATAAAACTGAATGAGCCCGGATCGAGTTGCGGAAACCGGCAGATGAATGAATTTAGCCCTCCGTGAATCGTCCAAATATCCCAAGAAGAGCACCGCTTGTCAAGAGCGGTGCTTTTCGCATGTAAAAGAGGAAATCCCGCCCGCAGGCGAAATTGAAGCTTTCGCCAGCCTTTCTCGAAAGGCTGCGGGTTCTCAGGGCAGCGCCCTGAGCCGCATCCCGCAGGATGCGGAATCTCCTGTTGAAACCCGGGGTTCGGCCCGGGTTTCAACAAACTCTCGTTCAAAGCGCTCGCCGCAGCGAGCAAGACTCTTTTGCGCGCAAAGCGCGCTCATAAGACCCGACCCGCTGGATCGGGTCTTTTTTATTGTTTTTTTACTCCCTAGCACCCATTTTATCCGCGCACGGCACGGGAGTATATCAGCACTAGACGATCTGCAATACAACAAATGGTAATCACTATACCAATAGTATACAACGCCCCTCACCCCTAAACTTTTCCCCCGTTCCCCTGCCCTTCCTTGCCCTGGTTCGCTTGCATTTTTTGCCAAAATGCTTTATCCTATTTTTAGTAACAGAAGTAAGGATGGAAAGCCCGTATGAAGTATGATCTGATTGCGCTTGACCTGGACGGCACGGCGCTCAACCCGCATAACACCGTATCTCCCGCCGTCCGCGAGGCCGTCGCCTGGGCACGCAGCTGCGGTGTCCATGTCGTCATCTCGACCGGACGTATTTGCAGCGAAGCGGCAGAATTTGCGCAGATGATGGGCGCAAACGACGAGATGGTCACATCGGGCGGAGCCACCCTGTCCAGCGTGTCCAAGAGCGGCTGCACCATGCGCATTTCGATTCCGTGGGAACCGGCTGTGCGCGCGGCAGCGGTTGTCGAGCGCGTGGGCATGACCTCGATGATCTACGCCGGAGAACACCTGTATATTACGCCTTACGACGAGATGTTTTTCAGTCAGTATAAGACCAATGAGGGCTTTCTGTCGAGCAAGCAGGTCGTGCCCTCGGTCGCCGAGTACATCGCGACCCATCACCTGTCGGTCGATAAGATTTTCTGCCGCTCGCGCGAACCGTTTATGCTGCAAATGGCACGCCGTCAGATTTCATGTATTCCGGGTGTTCGCGTGATGAGCTCGGCGGACGATAACATCGAAATTATCTCCCCCCTGGCCGATAAGGGCAGCGCACTGACCATGCTGTGCACCCAGCTGGGCACGACGCTCGACCGCTGCATCGCCATCGGAGACAGCGAGAACGATCTGGAAATGCTGCACGCAGTCGGTATGCCGGTTGCGATGGGCAATGCAAACGATGAGGTTAAGTCAATCGCAAAATATATCACCGATACCAACGCCAACGACGGCGTAGCCAAGGCCATCTATTATCTGCTCGGCCGCGAGCGGTAATGCTGGAATCGGGAGAGGAGGGCGACGAAGATGAAATGCCCCTACTGTAAGATTCATTATATGGATGATGACCGGGAATGCCCGATGTGCGGCACGCCCAACCCCGAGCGCTGGTCGGGCAAGCAGCGCGTGAATAAGAAGTATAAGCAGTCGAGCAAGGCGAGCGACGACCGGAAATACAGCGCGGTGCGGCATAAAGAGACGCACGCGACGGCCAAGACGGTCGAGAGCGCGGACCTAAAGGGCAAGACCCATCGCTCGGATAAGAAGTCCTCGGCCAAGATTGGCGCGGTGGCTTCGGGCGCGGTTGTCGTCATCAGCCTGATTCCAACCCTGATTTCGGCCGTGGGCGACGTGGTGAACGATCTGGATTTCACATCTTCCCCCTTCGCAGAAGCCGAACCGGCCATCCCGGACAGCATGGAACCCAGCCTTGACTATGAAGTACCGGCCTCGGCGTATGACACCGTGCAGGGCGAGTGGGTTGGACTGGACGAGGGCGGATACCTGTATTTCGACCTCGACAGCATGGATTACAGCTACGCACCGGACGATCACAGCGATTTGGAGAATGGCTATGCCATCATCTACGAGATGGATACGTTTGATAACGATGACGGCACCAAACAGTACGATTATCAGGTGGATTTGTACCCCAATTGGGATGATTACGGCTATTCCATGTACCTGAGCGCGTCGGACAGTGCGGACAGCCTGCTCGTCACCATGAAATTTGACGATCAGGGCTACACCGATACCGACACTATGCTCCTGTGGGCACGTCCCGGCGCACAGGATATATAAAGCCCAAAAAACCGCTCTTCGGAGCGGTTTTTCTTTTGGCAGCCCCCTTGCTTTTCTGTGAATAATGTGATATATTTACCTCATAAAGATAGAAATATACCACATACGACCTAAGAGGAGGCTGTCTGCCATGAAAGCAATTATGCGAAAGATTTTTCATAAGAATCCGCTCTATTATCTGGGATTTCTGGGCTTTGTGGGCATCATCGGGCTTTGTTTTTCGTCGCCCATTCTGAGCTCCTTCCTGCTCTGCTTTACGTTTTTTGCCTATGGCGACATGATTGCCGATGAAATGTTCTGGGAGAACGTCCGGCGGGCGGGATTTCGCGCTTTTCTGTCCGGTTTTGCCTTTGGCATCCTGTCTCAGGCCGTGATGGTGCCCCGCGCGATGTACTACGGCTTCCGGGAACTTCAGTTTGTGGACGGCTTCGCGCAGATTTCGGAGCAATTTTATTTGCAGGCGCTGTTCGGCTCGGCGGCCTTTGTGCTGTCGTTTATCCTCATGCTGGTGGTTTTCACCGGGTCGCTTTTGATTTTCCGCCATCGTGAGAAGCAGAGCCTGCGCGAGTCGGAGGAGTGAGACCGATGGCACTCAAGACCAGAATGAAGGAATACCGCGCGCGATACCAGATGAGCCAGGAAGATCTGGCCGGACTGGTCGGCGTGCGGCGCGAGACGATTGGAAACCTGGAGAAAGGCCGATACAATCCGTCGCTCAAACTGGCAATGGACATTGCGCGGGTGTTCGAGACGACGGTAGAAGAGCTTTTTTGGTTTACCGAGGAATAAAAAAACCGCCCTTTCGGGCGGTTTTCTGTATCTTCCGGCTTATTCCAGATTGAGCTTGTTCTTGAGTACCCAGGTCGTGCCGAAGTAGAAAATGAGGGTTTCGACCAGGCCGACCAGAATGCTGAACCACAGCACCCTGTGCGTGCCGACGATGGGCGAAATCAGGAAAAAGTTGCCGATAAAGAGTGAGACCGCCGGGATATTGCCCAGAACGATGCCGAGCAGACCGGTGAGGAAGGACAGAGCGGTCTGAATGACGATGAACCAGACAAAGCTCATCGCAACGCGGTGCTTGTTGGACAGATGACCGAGTGCCATTGCGATGTAGATGTCGGTGACCATGCTTGCGGTGCCGACGATGCCGAGCAGGAACAGCTCGATGCAGATGAAGGTCACATCCAGATCCCAGTTTGCAAATAGCTGACCCAGATCGCGCAGGACCGCGCCCCAGTTGATGCCGGCAGAGCCCAGCATAAAGACCGACAGGATGCCGACGATGCAGGACAGAATGGTCATGATGGTTGCGCCGACCAGCTTGGACAGGGTGAGCTGCCAGGTGGGAACGGGCAGGGTGAACATCAGATAGCCTTCCTGACCGAGCAGACCCTTGTAGAATCGCTGGACGACGACGAGGAAGGTCACGACGGCGATGGCGACACACAGGCCGAAG
Source organism: uncultured Butyricicoccus sp. (assembly GCA_959018045.1). Taxonomy (GTDB): domain Bacteria; phylum Bacillota; class Clostridia; order Oscillospirales; family Butyricicoccaceae; genus Butyricicoccus. The sequence continues at coordinate 18,788 of CAUEJN010000002.1, forward strand.
TAGACCAGCATGGCGGTCAGCTGAGACAGGCCGCCGATTGTACCGGCGGTGGAAGCGGGGCCGTTGCCGCCGGCCGACCACATGATGGAGTTAATGAGCGCGACGGCGAGGATTGCGCCGTAGAGCGGGATGAGTCCCTTGGACAGCGACTTCATCTCGTATTTCATCAGTTTACCAAACATTAGAGGTCACCTCCCTGATAGGGTACTGCGCGAAAGACTTCGCGGAAGAGCTGATCGACCGACTTGCCTTCCACGGCGCGGATGTTGTCGACGGTGTCGTGACGAACGATCTGGCCGTTTTGCAGGAAGATGACCTCATCGAGCACGCGCTCGATGTCGGAGATGAGGTGGGTAGAGATGATGACCGTGCCGTCCTCGTTGTAGTTTGTGAGGATGGTGCTCAGGATAAAGTCGCGGGCAGCGGGGTCGACGCCGGCGATGGGCTCGTCGAGCAGGTAGAGCTCAGCCTTGCGGCTCATGACGAGTACGAGCTGTACTTTTTCCTTGGTGCCCTTGGACATGGTCTTGATGCGTTCGGTGGGACGGATGCCCAGCGCGGAGAACATTTCCGCAGCCTTCTGACGGTCGAAATCGACGTAGAAGTCGGAAAAGAAGTCCATCAGGTCGCAGGCGCGCATCCAGTTAGCGAAGTACATGCGGTCGGGCAGATAGCTGACGCGCGCCTTGGTCTCGACGCCGGGTGCGTAGCCGCCGATGAGGGCGATCCCCTCGGTGGGACGGAGCAGACCGTTCAAGATCTTGATTAAAGTGGTCTTACCCGAGCCATTGGGGCCGAGCAGACCAATGATTTTGCCGCGGCCAAGCTCGAGGTCGAGGCCGTTCAGCGCAGGTTTTGCGCCGTATGTTTTTTTGAGATTTTGCAGCCGAATGAGTACGGGATCGACATTTTTATCGACCTGTACGAAATCAGCGCCTGTGCGCATTTCTTCCATGAATCACTTACCCCTTTCTGCGGTTTAGCAGCATTTGCGCTGCCTGCGTTTCAGTATAACCGAGTGTGGCCATACCGGATACGTAGAGTTCCATTTTGTCTTCTGCCAGATTCTGGCGGACGCGTTCGACGGAGTCGGCATCCTCGGTGACGGTGCGTCCGGCGGTGCGATTGGTCGCGACCAGTCCATCGGTTTCCAGCTGCGCGAGTGCGCGCTGCATGGTGTTCGGATTGACACCGGCCTGTGCGGCGAGATCGCGCACGGATGGCATCCGTGAGCCGAGCGGATAGACACCGGAGACGATGCGCTCGGTGAGTTGTTCGGTGAGCTGAGCCCAGATTGGGCGGTCGTCATTTAGTTTCCATTGCATGCTCATCCCTCCTTGTGTATTTGTGTATTAGTGGCTTAATACAAGGATACAACGGAGACGGGGATTTGTCAAGTGTCTTTTTTGTGATGGAAAGTTAGCGTTGTACGAATCCCGCCCGCAGGCGGAGATCGGGATTCTCAAGGGACGAGTCCCTTGAGCCCGTCCAGGTGGAACCTGGTCGAGCCCGCAGGCTCGAAACTCCCCTTTTGATTCCGGTCTTTTGACCGGAATCAACTAAAAAATAATAAAAAAGCGCGACCCGCAGGTCGCGCAATTCTCTGGAAAGACCGTCCGAAGGGACGGTCTTTCCTTTTTGTTTGTTTTGATTGAAACCCGGGGCGGACACCGGGTTTCAAAAAGGGGGTTCCGCTCGCTGCGGCGAGCGGCTCAGGGCTCTGCCCTGAGAACCCGCAGCCTTTCGAGAAAGGCTGGCGAAAGCTTCTATGATTGGTGCGGTGCTTTGGGTGGTTATTCGCCCATGACCTGAAACACCACGTCACGCACACGGTTTCTGGTATCGCATTCAACCAACGTCAGATTCTGCCACGGGCCAATCGTCAATTTTCCGTCTACAAACGGAATCACGATAAACGGCGAGAGCAAAGCGGCCTTGATATGCGACGAACCGTTATCATCATGCCAGGTATCATGGTGATGATAGTGAATCACGCGGCCGGTCTCGTCAGTATAGGGCGAGAAGATGTCCATTGCGGCTTTGAGGTCGTGGTGCACCATACCGGGTTCAAACTCCAGTGTGGTTAGACCTGCGACACCGCCGGTGGTAAAACCGGTGATGGTGCCCGAGGAGATGCCTTTTTCCTGGCAGGCAGCGGTGACAGCGGCCTGAAAGTCCTCGGTAATGTCGATCATACCCATGTGAGCACGGGTTTTGTAGGTTTTGGTCATGGTGTAGACTGCCATGGGGGTCACATTCCTTTTTGGGTGAGATTTATAATAAGTAATCAGAGACAGAGTAAATACTGTCCGTAGAGGGTCTGGCTGAGTTCGTTGCCCATCCGATGCACATCGTCCACGTCGATATAGCCGCGGTTGAGCGCGATTTCTTCCAGACAAGCCACATATCTGCCGGTGTCGTCCTGCACTTCCTTGACGCCCATGCCGGCGGTCAGGAGGTTGTCCGCAGTTCCGGCGTCGAGCCAGACGAAATCGCGGTCAAGTTTGATTACATGCAGTTGATTTCTACGGAGATATTCCAAATTGACATCGCTGATTTCCAGCTCGCCGCGAGCCGAGGGCTGGATGCCCTTGGCGATCTCGATGACCGAGTTATCGTAGAAATAGAGGCCGGGAATGATGTAATTGGACTTGGGCAGACGGGGTTTCTCTTCGATCGAGATGGCGCGGCCAGCCTCATCGAACTCGACCACGCCGAACGCGCGGGGATTGTGGACGTAGTAGCCGAATACGGTCGCACCGCCCTGATGGGAGGTACGCACGGCGCGTGCGAGGGTAGATTCCAGAGTGAGGCTGTGGAAGATGTTGTCGCCCAGTACGAGACAGATGGGGTCTTTGCCGATGAAGCGTTCACCGATGAGCAGAGCGTCAGCGATGCCGCGTGCGACTTCCTGAACTTCATAGGAGATGTTGACGCCCCAGTGCGCACCGTTGCCGAGCAGACGGTAGAAGGGGCCTTCCTCTCCGGGCGGGATGATGATGAGGATGTCGCGAATACCGGCCTGCATGAGCACGGCAAGCGGATAGTAGATCATGGGCTTGTCGTAGACGGGCAAGAGCGGCTTGCAAGTCGGGCGCGTCATGGGGTAGAGTCTTGAACCCTTACCAGCCGCGAGGATAATACCTTTCATTGCGGTTGCACTTCCTCCTTATATAGATGACCGTCCGGCGGATTGCGGACAGCGATGGTGCGGCGCGGCCAGACGGAGCCGAACGCCGAAGATATCGGAGATATCGATTCTGATATCACATTATAGCACACTGCGGACTCAAAAAACAATGTTTCGCAAAAAATTAACGAATACGACTTAAAAAATTCAAAATCGGGACGGAAAGACGGTCGAAAACAGTGGAACGGAGGGGGGACAGAGGGGGATAGAGGGGATAGAAAAGGTTGGAAAAAGTACCACATATGTGATATTATGATAACGTATCACAATTTTGCAAAAACGGAGGAATCAGAGACTATGAAAGCGTTCACGGCGCATTGCGCCCGCGCTCTGGAAGGAGGTGCGGCGCATGGCTGAAAGCCGGAAGAAGACCGCGACGGCCAATAAAACGACGAGTAAGAAGGGCGCATCGTCCGACTCGTCGCGCAAGACACGCAAGATGCCGGCGGTGCAGGAGGAAAAACGCCGCCCACACGTGAGTACGCCCCATCCCGAGGAGGAATCCATCCCGCGCGAGGTCTGGGCAGCCATTTACGGCGTGCTGGGCGTGCTGTGCCTGATTTCGGTACTCAAAAGCGACGGCTTTGTGCTGCGCCTCATCCATACTGCCCTGGGGGGGCTGTTCGGCTGGGGGCTGTACGTCTGGCCGTTTGCACTCTTTGGCCTGTGTGTCCTGCTCATCACCCGCCGCCGCGGCGCGGTGCGTCTGCGCGGTGCGGCCATCGCCTGCCTGCCCATCTTCATCGGCGCACTGGCGCACGCCTTTTTCTGCGGCGCCGATTACAGCACAGCCGGCATGACCGTCTTTCGCCTGCTGGGCGATGGCGCCAAGCTGCAAGCGGGCGGCCTGATTTCGGGTGGACTGTATACCATTCTGCGCTGGGCATTTTCGGGCATCGGCGCGAATATTTTGCTGGTCATCGGTCTGCTGGCGGACATTATGACCATCTGCCGCATCACACCGGGCGCGGTGTGGGATGCACTCAGACCGCTCGATGCCGACTATGACGAGGACGAGATCGACGACGGCCCGATCGTGCTGCCCAACGTGCATGAGGCCATCGCCAACCGCCGCGCACAGCGCGCGGAAAAGCGCGCAGCGTTCGACATCGCACTGGATGACGAGGATGAGGACATCCAGCCTGTGCACAAATCGGTACATAAGGACGAACCGGCCGAGCAGGACGAAGCACCCCAGTCCATCCCCCAACTTGTGATGGATGCGGTGCGCGACCAGTCGGATTTTGAGTCGGTGCATATTCCCGAACCGGCCGACGAGGACGAGGACAACGCCTTTGGCGATATTCTTTCCCTGCTGGAAAACCGGGACGCATTAGAGCCCGACGAGGACGATACCCCGCCGTGGGAGCAGCCCGCGCAGCACGCGGATAAGCCCAAGCCGTCCGATAAGCCGGGTAAGATCTCGGAGGACGAACAGGCCGCCCTGTCGGCACAGATGGACGAGAGCCAGAAAGCCCCGGCTCCGGTCTATGAACATCCCCCGATTGACCTGCTCGACATGCCCAAGGGAAGCTCTAAGGGCAACGTGCAGGCCGAGCTGACCGAGAACAGCCAGCGTTTGATCGATACACTGGAGTCGTTCGGCATCGAAGCGCAGATTATCGGCATCGTGCGCGGCCCGTCGGTCACCCGCTTCGAGCTGACCATCGAGCGCGGCATCAAGTTCAGCCGCATCACTGCCCTGTCCGACGATATCGCCCTGTCGCTCGGCGCGGTGTCGGTGCGTATCTCACCCATCCCGGACAAGGTCGCAATCGGCATCGAGGTGCCCAATAAAACGGTCACCATGGTCAATATCCGCGAGGTTCTGGGCTCTGAGACCTTCGAAAAAGCCAAATCCCATGTCGCTTTCTCGGTCGGCAAGGACATCACCGGCGCACCGGTTGTCGGTAATATCGCAAAGATGCCCCACTTGCTCATCGCAGGTACCACCGGTTCGGGTAAGTCGGTGTGTGTCAACTCCATGCTCATCTCACTCCTGTATAAATCCTCTCCCGAAGAGGTTCGCCTGATTATGGTCGACCCCAAAATGGTCGAACTCGGCAACTATAACGGCATCCCCCACCTGCTCATCCCGGTTGTTACCGACCCCAAAAAGGCCGCAGGCGCACTCAACTGGGCGGTTGGCGAGATGGAGCGCCGCTATAAACTGTTTGCCGATCATCAGGTGCGTAAACTCGAGGACTTCAACGCCCTCATGCGTAAAAAGAAGGCCGAAGCGGCTGAGGTGGAGGGCGGAACGCCCGAGGCTTACCAGGTTCTGCCCGAAATCGTCATCGTCATCGACGAGCTGGCCGATCTGATGATGGTCGCAGCCAAGGAGGTCGAAACTTCCATCTGCCGTATCGCACAGAAGGCGCGTGCCGCCGGTATGTACCTGATCGTCGCAACCCAGCGACCGTCGTCTGACGTCATCACCGGTATCATGAAGGCAAATATCCCCTCGCGTATCGCGTTTGCCGTTGCGTCCCAGATCGAGTCACGTATCATCCTCGACCAGACCGGCGCGGAAAAACTTATCGGTAAGGGCGATATGCTGTACGCACCGCTCGGCGAGGGCAAACCCCAGCGTATTCAGGGCTGCTTCATCTCCAATGACGAAATTGAACGCGTCATCGAGTTCGTCAAGCAAAACGGCTCGGCGGAATATAGCGAGGAAATTCTGGAACACATCGAGAAGCAGGCCGCAGGCGATAGCGCAGGCGGCGGCAGCGGCGGCGGTGACGGCAGCGGCGAGGAAGACGAGCTGCTCATGGAAGCCATCGACGTCGTGCTTGATTGCGGTCAGGCATCGGTGTCCATGCTTCAGAGAAGACTCAAACTCGGCTACTCCCGCGCCGCAAGAATCGTCGATCAGATGGAGGAACGCGGCATCGTCGGCCCGTTTGAGGGCAGTAAACCGCGCCAAATCCTGATTTCTAAGGACGATTGGCGGGAAATGAAGATGCGCCGCGCACAGCTCCCCTAACTCCCGCCCGCAGGCGAAATAAAGCTTTCGCCAGCCTTTCTCGAAAGGCTGCGGGTTCTCAGGGCAGAGCCCTGAGCCGGACTCCGCAGAGTCCGGAATCCCCACTTGAAACCCGGTGTCCGACCCGGGTTTCAACCCAAAATAACAAAAAATCGCTCGCCGCAGCGAGCGAAATTCCCCCGCGCGTGAAACGCGCTCATGGAATCCGTTCTAACGGAACGGATTTCCCAAACTATGCCCTTTGTGCGCACACTTAAACTGAAAGACCGCAGACTGGGCAGAGGAAGGAAAACCAATCCGGCAGGTTGGTTTTCATGAACGCGCTTTGCGCGTAAGAAAAGAACGATATTTTAGTTGATTTTCCCTTGCGGGGGACGGGAAAATCAAAAGGGGAGTTTCGAGCCTGCGGGCTCGACTTAGGGCTCTGCCCTAAGGACCCGCAAACCTTTGAAAAGGTTTGATCCAAACTTCATTTCGCCTGCGGGCGGGAATCAGTTCTCCCCTACCCCAAAAATCCACTTCACAGGAGGTTTTTACCATGTCTCTCAAGAAAATCGACGCAAGCACGCTCACCTTTAACCCCTTTGAGAAGCTCTCTAAGCAGTGGGCGCTCGTGGGCGCAGGCAGCATGGACAAGTTCAACATGATGACAGTCAGCTGGGGCGCAGTCGGTGTCATCTGGGGCAAGCCCTCGGTGACCGCTTACATCCGCCAGACCCGTTACACCAAGGAGTTCGTCGACTCGAGCGATACCTTCACCCTGACCTTCCTGAAGGACGGCAACCGCGACGCGCTGAACGTACTGGGCAGCAAGTCGGGACGCGACATGGATAAGATGAAGGATTCCGGCCTGACTCCGATCGAGGTCGACGGCGTGGTCATGTTCGAGGAAGCCGAGCTGGTACTGGTTTGCCGCAAGCGCTTTGTGCAGGACATGCCCGAGGAAAACTTTGTCAATCAGGAAACGCTGGATAAGTGGTACGCCGATCAGAACTACCACACTATGTACATCGGTGAGATCGTCGCAGCTTACGCAGCAGAATAAAGCCTTTTTTTCGAGCACATCTGACGCATAGATGTGCTCTTTTTATAAAAATTCAAAAAATTTTGAATTTGGTCACGAAATATTCAAAAATATCCGGTATAATCGGATATAATAATGAAGTACGCTTGGAAGGAGACCGCAGATATGGCCTTGATACTGATTGCCGACGACGAGGCACGCATTCGCAGACTGGTTGCGGATTTTCTGCGCCGGGATGGTCATACGATTTTGGAGGCCGGAGACGGTGCGGAAGCGCTGGACCTCGTGACCGAGCGCCGGAGTGAGCTTTCTCTGGTGATTTTAGACGTGATGATGCCTAAGATGGACGGCTTTGCCGTGCTTTCGGCCATTCGCGCGGGCGATCACGGCAAACCGCTGCCGGTGATGATGCTGACCGCGCGCGCCGAGGACACCGACGAGCTGCACGGTCTGGAATCGGGCGCGGACGATTACGTTGCAAAGCCGTTTTCGCCGCTGGTGCTGGCGGCACGCGTCAAGACGCTCCTCAAGCGCTCGGGCGCACCGGCTGACGAGGCCGAGAGCTTCGGTGACCTGACCGTAGACGAGCGCAGCCGTGCGGTATCGGTCGCGGGCAATCCGGTCGATCTGACCCCCAAGGAGTACGAACTTCTGGTGTACTTCAAGAACAACCGCCGGGTCGCGCTGTCGCGTGAAACCATCTTAAACGCGGTTTGGGGCTATGATTACTTCGGGGATCTGCGCACGGTCGACACCCACATCAAGAAGCTGCGCGCAAAGCTCGGCACATGCGGTACACTCATCGGTACGGTACGCGGCTACGGCTACCGTTTCGAAGCCGACTAACCCGGTTTTCCCACGCCCTTCCCATGCCGGAATCTGTCAAAACTATCAAAATTGGTTTACTTTTCCGGCAGGCTGTGGTATGCTAGGGATATATCGGATACGGAGGTGAAAGCCGTGCTGTCACGCGAAAAGTTGGAGGCCTATCTCGAAAAAGAGGACATTGAATACCATCTTGACGAGGAAGACCCCGACCGCGTTCTGGTGGTCTTTCAGACCAAAGCGCTGTCCAACGTCTCGCTCGATATCACGATCTTAAACAGCCGTACCGTACTCTTTCTCTCCCGCCTGCCGCTGAGCGTTCCGCCCGAGCACCGCGCGGCGGTGTGCGAGTACATTACCCGCGTCAACTACAGCGTCGTGTTGGGCGGGTTCGAGATGAACCTGGACGAGGGCGACGTCAATTATAAGATCGTCGGCGCACTCGGACGGGAGAACGAGATCGACCGGGAAGCATTTTGCCGTCTGCTCTATCTGGGCAACAGCATGCTCGATAAATATGCGCCGGGCATTCTGGCCATCCTATACGGAGGCAAGACTGCCGCGGAGGCATACCAATCTTTTACGAAATCCAACAACTAAGAAAAAGTGAGGGACAAAACAATGGCTTTTGATCTGAAGCAAATCGCAAAGTACTATAAGGAAGATATGCAGCTTAACTTCGCGCTTGAGGAGGAGAACAACCGCATCCGTTTCTCCATGGATACCGAGGCAATGAAGGAAGTTCGCTTCATGGCATACAAGGAAAACCCGCACACCATGCTGTTTTTGACCTATCTGCCCATGAAGGTCGAGGAAGACAAGCGTGCAGCAGTTGCAGAGTACCTGACCCGTGCAAACTACGGCCTGCATGTTGGTAACTTCGAGATGGACATGACCGACGGCGAAGTTCGCTACAAGACCACCGGCGTTGCAGACGAGGACACCATGCCGGGTCTGGACGTCATCCGTCGTCTGACCTATGTTGGCTTCAGCATGTTCGACCGTTACGTTCCGAGCCTGCTGTCCATCCTGTACGGCGGCAAGACTGCGGAAGAAGCAATCGCAGAAGCTGAGAAGGACATGCACTAAGATCCGAAATCAGGAAAAAGAGCCGGTTTGACCCGGCAGAGCGAAGGGGATGGCCGCGAGCCATCCCCTTTTTTGTCCCTATATTGAAGAATCAGGAGGCAAAAACGATATGCCCGAGCGATTTTTAAACAGCCTGTCGCTGCGATTTGCGCGGATGCGGTCGGTCAAAGTGAAGTTTTTCGCGGCGATTGCGGCGGTGGCGGTGGTGTTCATCCTGGTGATTACCAGTCTGAATCTGTTTTTTTACGAGAGTTATTACATGGCGCAGCGACAGAATTCGCTGACCGAGATTTACGAGGAAGTGCGTACGAGCTATCGTGCGGGTGATTCCGAAGCCTTTCTGGACGTATTGTTTCGGATTGAGAACAGCGACAGCGTGCGCCTGAGCATCATCGACGGGACCGGACAGATGATCTACGACTCAGACACAGCGCAGCAGAGCCAGAGTATTTTTGGCCACAACGTGTTTGCCAACTGGCGCATGGAGCAGCTGGTGAAGTCGGCGCTGGCGGCTGCCGACCCCAAGAAGCTGAACGCGGGCGAGGTAGACTTTGTGGCTGTCCAGATGCGCGATCTGCGCGAGAATTTCCTGTGTCTGGTGGGCAAACTGGGCGACGATTACCTGGTCGAGCGCGTCCCGTTCACATATATGAAGCAAAATTCCATGTTCAACATGACCTTTTTGGTCATCACGGGCCTGGTGACCCTGCTCATCTGCCTGGCGCTGAGTGCATTTTTGGCGTCGCACTTCACCAAGCCGCTCATCGAGATGGGCGAGGTGGCCAAGGCGATGACCCGGCTGGACTTTTCCAAGAAATACGAGGGCAGGCGCACCGACGAGATCGGGCAGCTGGGCGAGTCGCTCAACCTGCTGTCCGACCATCTGGAGGAATCCATCCGCGAGCTGCGCACGTCCAACCGGAAGCTGGCCGAGGAGATCAAGAAGAAGGAACAGGTTGACGAGATGCGCCGTGAGTTTATCATCAACGTCTCGCACGAGCTGAAAACGCCCATCGCCCTCATTCAGGGCTATGCCGAGGGTCTGACGGCCGGGGTAGCCGAGTCGCCCGAAGACCGTGACTTCTATTGCACGACGATTGCCGAGGAAGCCGACCGCATGAACACCATGGTGAGCCAGCTTTTGAGCCTGTCGCGTCTGGAACTGGGACGCGAGAGCGTGCAGAGCGAGCCGGTCGACCTGGGCGAGTGCATGCGGCGTGCGGTGGACAAGACGGCGGTGCTGCGCACCGGACGTGACCTGACCGTGACCTGTACGGGCAGCGTGACGATTGAGAGCGACGCGCACCAGATCGACCAGATTATTATGAACTACATGACAAACGCCATTCGGTACACGCCGGACGGCGGACACATTGCGCTGAGCGTGCAGCGCACCGCGCAGGGCGGTGCCAAGGTGATCGTGTTCAACGAGGGCGAGGGCGTGGCCGAGGAAGAGCTGCCCCGCCTGTGGGATAAGTTCTACCGAACGGACAAGGCGCGTTCCCGCGCGTCGGGCGGAACGGGTGTCGGCCTGTCCATCGTGCGCGCGTCGGCTGCACTTCTGGGCGGCACAACGGGTGCGGAAAACGTACCGGGAGGCATCCAGTTCTGGGTTGAACTTCCAGCATGTGTGCACGTACCCGCAAACCTGTCCGAGACATGACCGCCTTTTCATCAAGAATTACCCAAACCCCACAACTTGTTGCAAATTTGCAGCTATATGCAACGAGAACCTATAATTTTTACACAAAGAAATACGCGTTAAATTCTTGACAATCTTTTTCCCAGCAGTATAATGATTATAGATGTGCCAAAAACGCACGTTACCAAAACCATACCGCAAGACCCGTATCTTTTCGGTCTGCCCAGCGTTCTGCACGCGCCCAAACGTTCCGGGCGGCAGGCGTGCGGCACGCAGGTGTGGACTGTTACACAAATTTGAACAATTTATTTGGGAGGTTTCATAGCATGGATTTTAGGCTTACCAAAGAGCAGGAAATGATGCAGAAGCTCTGCCGCGAGTTCGCGGTTAACGAGATCGAGCCCCTCGCGGCTGAGATCGACGCAGAAGAGCGTTATCCCTGGGAGACCGTTCGCAAGCTGCAGAAGTACGGCCTGCTGGGCATTCAGTTCCCCAAGGAGCTGGGCGGCTCCGGCGGCGACAACATCTGCTACACCATCGCCATCGAGGAAGCATCCAAGTTCTGCGGCACGACCGGCTGTATCCTGTCGTCCCACGCAACCCTCTGCTGCTGGCCGATCTTCAAGTACGGCACCCCGGAGCAGAAGGAAAAGTGGCTCCGCCCGCTGATTTCCGGCCAGAAGGTTGGCGCATTCGGTCTGACCGAACCCAATGCCGGCACCGACTCCGCTGCTCAGCAGACCATCGCTGAGAAGCAGGAAGACGGCTCCTACATCATCAACGGCTCTAAGGTCTTCATCACCGGCGCAGGCTGCGCTGATACTTACGTCATCTTCGCTATGACCGATAAGTCCAAGGGCAACAAGGGCATTTCTGCCTTCATCGTAGACAAGGACGATCCGGGCTTCTCCATCGGCAAGATCGAGCACAAGATGGGTATCCGCGGCTCCCAGACCGGCGAGCTGATCTTCGAGGATATGCGTCTGCCGGCTGACCGTCTGCTGGGCAAGGAGAACGGCGGCTTCAAGATCGCTATGACCACCCTCGACGGCGGCCGTATCGGTATCGCTGCACAGGCACTGGGTATCGCTCAGGGCGCACTGGACAAGGCAATCGCTTACATGAAGGAGCGCGTACAGTTCGGCAAGCCGATCGCTACCAAGCAGGGTCTGCAGTGGATGGTAGCCGACATGGCAACCGAAATCGAGGCAGCTCGTCTGCTGGTTCGCCGCGCTGCATTCAACAAGGATCATGACATCCCCTACACCAAGGAAGCCGCTATGGCAAAGCTGTATGCTGCAGAGGTTGCTATGAAGGTCACCACCCAGTGTGTTCAGATCTTCGGCGGCTACGGCTACACCCGTGAGTATCCGGTAGAGCGCATGATGCGTGATGCTAAGATCACCGAGATCTACGAGGGTACTTCTCAGGTACAGCGTATGGTCATTTCCGGCCAGGTTATCGGCAAGTAAGACTTAAGGAGGATTTACTGAATTATGAAAGCTATCGTTTGCGTAAAGCAGGTTCCTGATACCTCCGGTAAGGTTGCAGTTAATCCGGACGGCACCCTAAACCGCGCCTCCATGGCGACCATCATCAACCCGGATGACAAGAATGCAGTCGAGGCTGCACTGACCCTGAAGGACAACACCGGCTGCGAAGTTGTTGTTGTTACCATGGGTCCCCCTCCGGCAGAGGGCATGCTGCGTGAGCTGCTCGCAATGGGCGCAGACCGCGGTGTACTGGTATCCGCACGTGAGTTCGGCGGTTCCGATACCTTTGCAACTTCCCAGATTCTGGCAGCTGCAATCAAGAAGATCGGCGTAGACGCTGAGGACGTTGTATTCTGCGGCCGTCAGGCAATCGACGGTGATACCGCACAGGTAGGCTCTCAGATCGCTGAGAAGCTGAACATCCCGCAGATCTCCTACGCAGCAGACGTCAAGGTTGAGGGCAAGAAGGTAACCGTTAAGCGTATGCTGGAAGACGGCTACATGACCATCGAGACCCAGACTCCCTGCCTGCTGACCTGCATCAAGGAGCTCAACGAGCCCCGTTACATGTCTGTTGGCGGTATCTTCGACTGCTACCAGAAGCCGGTAGAAGTATACGATTACAACACCCTGAAGGATGATCCGCTGATCGAGGTAGACACCATCGGTCTGAAGGGCTCTCCGACCAACATCTTCAAGTCCTTCACGCCTCCGCAGAAGGGCCAGGGCCGCATGCTGGAAGGCGCAGACAAGAACACTGCTGCCGAGCTGGCTGCAGAGCTGCTGAAGAAGCACATCATCTGATTGAAAGGGGATACTTACAATGGCTGAATTTAACAATACCAATCTGGCTGATTTCTCCGGCGTATGGGTATTCTGCGAGCAGCGCCAGGGCGAGCTGCAGCCGACCGTGCTGGAGCTGATCTCCGAGGCACGCAAGCTGGCTGACGACATGGGCGTAGAGGTTTGCGGCCTGCTGCTGGGCGACAAGGTCGAGGGCATGGCTAAGGAGCTGGGCGCATACGGTGCTGATAAGGTATACGTTTGCGACGATCCGGCACTGGCAACCTACACCACCGACGCATACGCAAAGGTTATCTGCGACGTCGTCATGGAGAAGAAGCCTGAGATCATGCTGATCGCAGCAACCAACATTGGCCGCGATCTGGGTCCGCGCTGCGCAGCTCGTCTGCACACCGGTCTGACCGCAGACTGCACCCATCTGGATGTCGATGTAGAGAAGTACATCGCATTCCTGAAGGAGAACTCCACTCTGCCTGAGGCACAGTATGCTTCCATCAACAAGGAAGACCGCAACCTGAAGATGACCCGTCCGGCATTCGGCGGTCACCTGATGGCAACCATCATCTGCCCCCGTTTCCGTCCCCAGATGGCAACCGTTCGTCCGGGCGTACTGAAGAAGGGCGAGTACAACGAGGAGAAGGCAAACGCAGTAGTTGTTGAGAAGCTGCCGGTAGCAATCTCTGAGGCTGACATCAAGACCCGCGTTCTGGAAGTCGTCAAGGAGGCGAAGGAGCTGGTTGACCTGACCGGCGCTGAGGTAGTCGTATCCGTTGGCCGTGGTATTTCCAAGGACGTTGAGAAGGGCATCGAGCTGGCTAAGGAGCTGGCAGCAGAGTTCGGCGGCGTACTGGGCGGTTCCCGTGCAGCAATCGACTCCGGCTGGCTGACCGCTGACCACCAGGTTGGTCAGACTGGTAAGACCGTACATCCGAAGCTGTACATTGCTCTGGGTATCTCGGGCGCAATCCAGCACAAGGCTGGTATGCAGGATTCCGAGTGCATCGTAGCGGTGAACAAGAACGACACCGCTCCGATCTTTGACGTAGCTGATTACGGTATCTGCGGCGACCTGTTCAAGGTAGTTCCGCTGATGATCGAGGCAATCCGCGCTGCAAAGGCTGGCAAGTAAGATTGAATCGAAAATCCCCGAGGAGAAATCCCCGGGGATTTTTTTGTAACGGAAAGCACCGCACCCCTAATTGAAGTTTGGATCAAACCTTTTCAAAGGTTTGCGGGTTCTCAGGGCAGAGCCCTGAGTCGGACTCCGCAGAGTCCGAAACTCCCCTTTTGAAACCCGGTGTCCGCCCCGGGTTTCAATCAAAACAAGCCAAAGAGGAAAGACCGTCCCTTCGGACGGTCTTTCCCATGAGCGCACTTTGTGCGCGAAGTATTGCGCGTCTACGGACGCGCTTTTTTATTATTTTTTAGTTGATTTTCCCTCGCGGGAGATCGGGAAAATCAAAAGGGGATTTCGCCCGTTGCGACGGGCGACTCAGGGCTCTGCCCTGAGAACCCGCAGCCTTTCGAGAAAGGCTGGCGAAAGCTTCAGTGATTGGTGCGGTGCTTGAGTTAACCTCCATGTCTCACTCCACACACCGGGCACAGTGGTCGTCTCGCGTCGATCATCTGATGCAAGGCATCGAGTGCATCCGACAGACTACCCACCTGATCGATGAGACCACACGCGACGGCCTCCTCCCCTGACACGATGGTACCGGTATCCGCGGACAATTCCGCCGTCTCCATCATCATTCTGGTGAATTCCTTGGCCGAGACGTGACTGTGTGCGGTGATAAACCCGACAATCCGCTCCTGAATCTTCTGAAAATAGGTGTAAGTCTGGGGTGAAGCGATAACCGTACCACTCATGCGTACGGGATGGATGGTCATAGCAGCCGAGGGTGCGATAAACGAGCGTTTGGCCGCGACGGCGAGGGGTACGCCGATGGAGTGGCCGCCGCCGAGGACGAGGGAAACAGTAGGCTTTCGCATCCCCGCGATCAGTTCAGCAATGGCGAGGCCGGCTTCCACATCGCCGCCCACCGTATTGAGCAGTACGAGCAGGCCGTCGATCTCGTCGGACTCCTCAACCGCGGTAATTTGAGGGATAATGTGTTCGTATTTGGTGGTTTTGGTCTGCTGGGGCGCTTCCATGTGGCCTTCGATTTGGCCAACGATGGTGATGGAGTGGATGACACCGCGGCGGGTGTGCGAGGTGACCGAGCCGGTCTGGGCGATGTTATCCACAGGTGTGGACGATTGGGCTTCCTGATCCATAGCGAAAAAAACCTCCTTGCAAGTAGTGGCGAAAACTGGGATGCAGGCGGCGCGCCGCCGGGCATCATTTGATATTGTGCGCGGAAATGGACGATTTTACGCTCTGTATACCTGTTTTTTTGTGATTTTGTACGTTTGTTCGCATTAACTTAGAGTTATCAACAATGTCCACAAAGTTATCCACAGAGAAGATGTGTATTGTGGAAAAAATAGGTTATACCATAAGTAATGAAAAAAGGGTCAATTTCCGTGGAAAAAAGGCGATGATAACGTCGAGTTATCAACAATGTCCACAGAGTTATCCACAAACGGGGAGGGACAGAAAGCGGCAGGAAACTATACGAAAGGTAATGAATCGGGAACAGAAGCGGGAAAAACAGAGCGTTCGACAGAAAGCCTCAACCGAAAGTTATCAACAATGTCCACAGGTTTATCCACAGTTATCCACAGACCGATGCAGCCTTTCGTAACAAAAAATTTGCAAAAACTTTCGGATTTCGTAGATTCTGCTGAACAACTATGATATAGTTATATTTATAAAAAGAACGCCCGACGCCATCGGGGAATGTATCCAAATAGGGATGCGTCTATGCATCAGAAAAATACAGGGAATGGAGAATAAGATATGCCTATGGTGGAAGTCCGCATGCTGGGACGTTTCGAAATCTATGTGGACGATCAGCTGGTCAGCGGTCAGATTGGCCGATCGAAAAAGCTAAAACATCTGGCCGAATACCTGATCCTCAACCACGACCGCGCCGTGCCGAATGACGAGATTATTGAGGCGCTGTGGCCGGGACAGGAGAGCAAGAATCCGCGCAATGCGCTGAAGATTCTGGTGCATCGTCTGCGCATGACGCTTGCAGCAGGCGGCGCGCCGGAAGACATGGAGTTCATCATTGCCCGTCAGCGTTCGTGCCGCTGGAATCCGGCGCTGGACTGCATTTATGACTTCGAGCACTTCGAGGCACTGTGCACGGCAGGCCTGTCCGGCCGCGCGAGTGAGGAGACCGCACGCGTGCGTCTGCTGGACGCGTGCAAGCGCTATCGCGGACGATTTTTGGCGGATGCAGCCGGAGAGCTGTGGGCATCCGGCCCCGAAATCCGCATGCACACCTATTACCTGCGCGCGGTGCATCGCCTGATCGAGATTCTGCGCGGCCGCGGACAGTTCGACCAGATCATCGAGCTGTGCCGGGACGCCCTGGAGATCGACCAGATGGACGAGTCCATCAACCGCGAGCTGATTTTTGCACTGGCTGAGAGCGGCCGCAATCAGGAGGCCATCCAGCATTATAACCAGATTACCGAGCTTTACTACAACCAGCTCGGCGTGCAGCCGTCCGAGGAACTGCGCGGCCTGTACCACCGTATCGCAGCGGTGGAACGCAAAGTGGGTGCGGATATCGACTCGATCTGCGCCGATCTGCGCGAGAGCGATACCCAGCCGGGTGCATTTGTGTGCCCGTATGAGATTTTCAAGGATATTTACCGCTTGGAAGCGCGCAGCCTGGCACGTTACGGCGGCAGAGCGTTCATCGGTCTGCTGACCGTCACCGATAACCGCGTTTGCCAGCCGGAAAGCCGTGTGCTGGCTAAGGTTATGGAACGCCTGATCGAGAGCGCACGCATGAGCCTGCGCCGCGGCGATATGATCGCCAGATATAGCCCGGCTCAGATCGTGGTTATGCTGCCTACGGTCACGTATGAAATGGGCCAGATGGTGTGCGAACGCCTGACCCGTAACTTTAAGCGTGAAAATCCGGCGATGAACGTCGCAATCTCGTATAATTTGAGACCGATGGAACCGCCTCGCGCAAGTGATAAAGAAGAATATCACATGTAAGATTACCCACCGCATCAATCCCGCCCGCAGGCGAAATAAAGCTTTCGCCAGCCTTTCTCGAAAGGCTGCGGGTTCTCAGGGCAGAGCCCTGAGTCGGACTCCGCAGAGTCCGAAATCCCCTTTTGAAACCCGGTGTCCGACCCGGGTTTCAACAAAAAATAAAAAAGAAGCGCGTCCGCAGACGCGCAACTCCCCTTGATTCCCGGTGTCCGACCCGGGAATCAACCAAACTAAAAACATAAGCGCGACCCGCAGGTCGCGCAATCCCCTGCGCGTCAAACGCGCTCATAGAAAACCGTTCCCGCAAGGGGACGGTTTTCTCCTTTTCTCCCCTTTCCCGCTCTCCTCCCTCACCCTAACCCGCTCCCAATCCGAAACCCCTTTTCCACTCTCCACCCCCCACTTTTTCATCCTCCCCTTCCACCCCAAATCATAACATTTCATACCCTTTATCCCTTTATTTCTTTATCACATCATCGTTAAAGCAACTTCAAGCTTATCCCTTGAATGATGCAATAAGCTGTGCTAGAATAGAGCCACGCGGTGTGATTTCCGCAGAAGGGATAACAAACAATGAAAGAAAGAGAAAAGTTTAGTTCCAGACTGGGTTTCATCCTGATCTCTGCCGGATGTGCCATTGGCCTGGGCAACGTTTGGCGCTTTCCGTACATCACCGGCCAGTATGGTGGTGCAGCCTTCGTGCTCATCTACCTGCTGTTCCTGCTGATTCTCGGACTACCCATCATGGTTATGGAGTTCTCGGTCGGCCGAGCAAGTCAGCTCTCCGCCGCCCGCTCGTTCCATGAGCTCGAACCCAAGGGCAGTAAATGGCACCTGTACAGCTACGGCGCGATGCTCGGCAACTACCTGCTCATGGCGTTTTATACCACCGTCGGCGGCTGGCTGATCGCCTATGTCTATAAGATGGTCAAGGGCGAGTTCGTCAACGTCGATCCGGGCTATATCACCGGCTCGTTCAGTACCATGCTGCAAAGCCCGGGCTATATGACCATCTGCATGGCAATCGTCGTCCTGGCTTGCTTCGCGGTCTGCTCGTTCGGCCTGCGCGGCGGTGTCGAGAAGATCAATAAAATGCTCATGCTCGGCCTGCTCGCTATCATTATCGTGCTGGTGTTCCGCTCGGTCACCCTGGACGGCGCAGCCGCTGGCTTGGAATTCTATTTGAAGCCCGATTTCTCCAAGCTGTACGAGGCAAAGGGCGGCCTGTTCGAGTCCATCTTTGCCGCGATGGGTCAGGCATTCTTCACCCTGTCGCTTGGCATCGGCGCACTGGCAATTTTCGGCTCGTATATTGACAAGCAGCGCTCGCTGACCGGAGAAGCAATCTCCATCACTATTCTGGATACCTTTGTTGCACTGATGGCGGGCATGATTATCTTCCCGGCCTGCTCGGCCTTCGGCATCCAGGCAGACTCCGGCCCGAACCTGCTGTTCATCACCCTGCCCAATATCTTCAACAAGATGGCAGGCGGACGCATCTGGGGCACGCTGTTCTTCATGTTCATGGCAGCGGCTGCCTTCACGACCATCATCGCTGTATTCGAGAACATCATCTCGTTTGCGATTGACCTGTGGGGCTGGAGCCGTAAGAAGGCAATCATCTTCAATCTGTTCTTTGTCCTGATCATCTCCATGCCGTGTATTCTGGGCTTCAATCTGTGGAGCGGATTCCAGGTACCGCACGTGGGCAACATTCAGGATCTGGAGGACTTCATTGTCTCGAATAACCTGCTGCCGCTGGGTTCTGTGGTCTATCTGCTGTTCTGCACCTCGCGTTACGGCTGGGGCTGGAAGAACTTCATCGAGGAGGCAGACACGGGCAACGGCCTGAAGTTCCCGCACAAGCTGCGGTTCTACTTCACCTGGATTCTGCCGCTGATCGTGCTGTTTATCTTCGTGATGGGCTACATCCAGAAGTTCGGCGTATAATCGAGCACATCAAGCGTTACATTGAACTTGAACATACGCAGGAGTGTGTTCCCTGCGGATGTTTTGTATACTGAGAGGAAAAAACTATGCAAAATCGAGAGACCTTCGGCTCGCGACTGGGCTTTATTCTGATCTCTGCGGGCTGTGCAATCGGCCTAGGCAACGTTTGGCGTTTCCCGTACATCACGGGCAAGTACGGCGGAGCGGCATTTATCCTGCTGTACCTAGCATTTTTGCTATTGTTCGGCATTCCGGTTATGACGATGGAATTTTCGGTCGGACGCGCGTCGCGCCGGTCGATCTCGCGCTCGTTCCACGAGCTCGAACCTAAGGGCACGAAGTGGCATTGGTGGAGCTTCTTCGGCATCGCGGGCAATATCATCCTGATGATGTTCTACACCACCATTGCAGGCTGGATGTTCATTTACTTCTATAAGTACGTTGCCGGTTCGTTCTCGTCCATGAGCGCAGCCGAAGTCGGACAGGCGTTTGAGAAGATGACCGGTGACCCGGTCGTCAGCACGATTGCAATGGGTATCGCCGTCGTTCTGGGCTTTGTGGTGTGCTCGCTGGGCGTTAAGGAAGGCGTTGAGGCGGTCAATAAGAAGATGATGGCGCTGCTGATTGTGCTGATGGCAGTGCTGGCTATCCGTTCCATCACGCTTGACGGCGCACAGGCCGGCTTGCAGTACTACCTCATCCCGGATTTCAGCAAGATTACCGAGAACGGTGTTTGGAACGTCATGTATCAGGCCATGAGCCAGGCATTCTTCACCCTGTCGGTCGGCATGGGCGGCATGGCGATTTTCGGCTCGTACATCGGCCGCGAGCGCTCGCTGCTTGGTGAGTCCATCAACGTTGCCGCACTCGATACCTTTGTCGCACTGTGCTCCGGTTTGATCGTCATTCCGGCATGCTTTGCCTTTGACGTAGACCCGGGTTCCGGCCCCCCGCTCATCTTCATCACCCTGCCAAGCGTGTTCGAGCAGATGCCGGGCGGTCGCTTCTGGGGCGCACTGTTCTTCCTGTTTATGATCTTCGCGGCCATGTCCACGGTCATCGGCGTTATGGAAAACATCATTTCCTGCTTTACCGACCTGTTCCCGAATCTGTCGCGTAAGAAAATGTGTCTGATCGGCGCCATCGGTCTGTTTATCCTGTCGCTTCCGGCTGTTCTGGGCTTCAACCTGTGGAGCGATGTCCAGCTGCTCGGCGGCAATATCCTGGATTTCGAGGATTTCCTCGTATCCAATAACATCCTGCCCATCGGCTCGTGCATTTACGTCCTGTTCTGCTGCCTGAAGAACGGCTGGGGCTGGAATAACTTCATGGCTGAGGCAAATAGCGGTAAGGGTCGAAAGTTCCCGAATTGGGCGAGAGGTTATTGCACAGTCGTCGTCCCGATCGCGATTGTGGTGATTCTGGTCATGGGCTATATCACCAAGTTTGCGGGTTAAGGAAGAAAACCCGCCCGCAGGCGAAACTCGGGTCCGGGCCTGAGGCCCGGCGCGGTCCAGCCGCGTAGGCTGGCCGCCGTCCGCAGACGGCGGAATCTCCTCTTGAAACCCGGTGTCCGCCCCGGGTTTCAACTAAAACAAACAAAAAAGAAAGACCACCCGATAGGGTGGTCTTTCTCATGAGCGCACTTTGTGCGCGGAGTATTGCGCATCCTGCGGGATGCGCTTTTTCTTTTTATTTTTGTTGATTTTCGCAAGGCGAAAATCAAAAGGGGGATTCCGTGTCCTGCGGGACACGGCTCAGGACTCTGCCCTGAGAACCCGCAAGCCTTTCGAGAAAGGCTTGAGCGAAAGCTTCATTTGTCCTTCTCCCCTTTTGCGATCTTAGTCGCGATAGAACGCGCCAAATCCTAGATAAGTCATATACAGATCGTGCTTGGAAATGGTCTCGAACGGTGCGTGCATGGACAGAACCGGAACACCAGCGTCAACCGTGTCAATGTTACGGTTTGCAAGATACATAGCGACCGTTCCGCCGCCGCCCTGATCGACACGACCGAGCTGACCGGTCTGCCAGGTGATGCCGGCACCGTCCAGAATGCAGCGCACCTGCGCCATCAGCTCAGCGGAAGCGTCCGAAGTGCCACTCTTGCCGCGCGCGCCGGTGTACTTGATGATTGCCATACCGCAGCCGATGCGGGCATCGTTGCGGCCCTCGGAAACCTCGGGGAAATTGGGGTCGAATGCGTTGCAAACGTCAGCCGACAGGCAGATAGAATGCTCATAGCACTCGTCGGGCAGGACGTTCTGCACACGGCACAGATCACCGAGGAAGGTGTCGAAGTGACGGCTCTGCATGCCGGTCACGCCGTCCGAGCCGATCTCTTCCTTGTCAACGAGCAGGCACAGATTGGTGTGTACCGGGGTCTCGTCGGCGTTGAGCAGCGCGGTCGCAGCCGGATAGGAGCAAACGCGGTCGTCGTGACCGTAAGCACCGATAAACGAACGGTCGAAGCCGATGTCGCAGGCGTTGAATGCCGGAACGCAGGACAGCTCAGCAGACAGGAAATCAGCCTCGGTCATGCCGTATTCTGCGTTCAGGTACTCCAGAATGGCGCGCTTGACGCGATCCTTGTCGCCATCTGCGCTGTTTTCGCTCGGGAACGAGCCGAGCAGTACGTTCATGTTCTCGGCCTTGATGACCTCAGTTGCCTTCTTGCCCATCTGCTCGCTTGCCAGATGGGGCAGCAGATCGGTGATGACGAACTTGGGGTCACCGGGCTTGTTGCCGACGTGAACGGGTACACGCTCGACCTTGCCGTCGCGGCAGACGCAGACCACGCCGCGCAGCTCGAGCGGGATGGCCAGCCAGTGGTATTTCTTGATCCCGCCGTAGTAGTGGGTCTTGAAGTAGGCCATGCCGTCCTGTTCATAGAGCGGAATGGTGCGGATATCGATGCGGGGCGCATCCAGATGGGCAGCGGTCAGACGAACGCCGTCGGACAGCGGAGCCGTGCCGATGTGTGCCAGAATGATGCCCTTGTAGCGGTTGATCTGGTAGAACTTGTCGCCGGGATTGACCGCCATACCGCGGACATAGGCCTTGTAGCCCTTGGCCTCAGCCATGCGTACAATGGCGTTGACCGCGTCGCGCTCGGTCTTGCCCTCGTCGAGGAATGCCTTGTAGCCCTCGGCATAGTCCATGCAAGCCTTTTTGTCGAGCTTGTCATAGCCCGGCTTTTTGTCATAGAACAGTTCCATAGTGGTGATGCTCCTTTTATGGGTAGAAAAATTGGTTGTAAGAACGAATTAGCAAATTTCGCGGAGCGAAATTCCGGGATTCCAAAGGGACGCGTCCCTTTGGTTCGTCCAGGTGAAACCTGGCCGAGCCCGCAGGCTCGAAAAGCTCCTCTTGATTCCGGCCAGAGGCGGAATCAACAAAAAATAATTCAAAGCGCCGCCCGCAGGCGCGCAACTCCCCTGCGCGCTAGGCGCGCTCATGGAAACCGTTCCTGCGGGAACGGTTTACCCATCCCCTGCCCTCCTTGCACACCCTTCATTTGAAAGACCACAGTCAGGACGCGGGTGGGAAACCCAATCCGCTGGATTGGGTTTCCATGAGCGCACTTCGTGCGCGGAGTATTTCGCGTCCTGCGGGACGCGATTATTTTTTTGTTTTGGTTGATTTTCCCTTGCGGGGGACGGGAAAATCAAAAGGGGATTCCGGACTCTGCGGAGTCCGGCCAGCCTGCGCGGCTGGATCGCGCCGGGTCGCAGACCCGGACCCGCTTGTCGCCTGCGGGCGGGAATGGATGCGGTGTTAGGCGGGATTCAGCGCAGTTTATCGCACAGGCTCTCGACCTGTTGTTTAAGATCTTCGAGACTTCCGTTATTTTCCAGCACAAAATCGCATTTTGCGCGATAAAATGCTTCATCCGGCTGCGCGTCAATGCGTGCTGCGGCGGCAGTTTCGCTCAGACCATCGCGCTGCATGATGCGTTGGATGCGGGTCTCACGGGCTGCGATGATGCCGATGACCGCGTCACACGAGCGGTCGAACCCGGTTTGAAACAGTGTGGGTGCGTCGTAGAGGATGCGGCCGATGCCCTGCTCTGCCAGCTTGTGAAACTCCTGCTGACTCGCCTGCCAGATGTGGGGAGTGGTGATGTCACCCAGCTGTGTCAGGCGTGCGGGGTCAGAAAAGACAACGCTTGCCAGTTTGGGGCGGTCGAGCGCACCCTCTGGGGTCAGGATGTCCCCAAAAGCGAGATGTAATGCATCGAGCAGGGCGCTGCCGGGGACGCACAGACCGCGATAGACCGCGTCGGCATCCACCCAGCCGAAGCCGTTTTGGACGAGTAATGCAGCGGCGGCACTTTTTCCCGCGCCCGAACCGCCGGTCAGACCATAAATTTTCATGGTGTTACACCTCGATGACGTGGAAACCGGCAGCTTTTTTGAGACGATTGGCAACGGCCAGACCGATGCCCGAGTCGTCGGGACACTGGGCAAAGATGGCGGTCACGTCGGTTTCGTCGAAGGCACGCAGCGCGTCGAAGATGGCGTGCGCCTGTGCGGCCTGATCGTCCGAACGGCCGATGGTGCGCACAATGTGACCGGGGAAACAGTCAGCGAACTCGTCGAAGCAGATGACACCCGATTGACCGGTCAGCTGCGAGGCGATGTAAGCCGCACCCTTTTCCGGGTCGCCGCAGACGGCGGTTACCGGTGCATGGGGTGCATAGTGGCGGTACTTCATGCCGGGTGCGGAGACGCGCACGTCGTCACCGATCTGCTCGCGCACGGCGCGGTCGACTTCGACCGAACCGAGGACGGCTTCGAGTTGTTCGAGCGAGATACCGCCCGGACGGAGCAGACGGGGCTTGTCTCCGGCGAGGGAAATGACGGTGGATTCCACGCCGACCGCGCACGCGCCGCCGTCCACAACGGCTGCGATCTTGCCCGACATGTCTTCCATGACGTGCGCTGCGGTGGTAGTGGAGGGACGGCCGGAGGTGTTGGCCGAGGGCGCGGCGATGGGTACGCCTGCGGCGCGGATGACCGCGCGAGCGACCGGATGGGAGGGCAGACGGATGCCGACCGTGTCAAGACCGGCCGAGACTTCGACCGGGATGCGGTCGGACTTGGGTAAAATGATGGTCATGGGGCCGGGCCAGTAGGCGTCGGCCAGACGGCGGGCGGCCTCGGGAACATCTTCGACCAGCGGATAGATCTGGTCGAAGTCCGCGATGTGAACGATCAGTGGGTTATCCATCGGACGACCCTTTGCGGCGAAGATCTGGCGCACGGCGTTCCCATCGAGCGCGTTCGCGCCCAGACCGTATACGGTTTCGGTGGGAATGCCGACGACCTGCCCGCTTGCCAGCATTGCACCGGCCTGTTCAATCGCGCCCGCATCCTCGGGATGCAGAAGCAAGGTATTCATAGCATACACTTCCTGTTATGGTAAGATAAAATAATACAATAAGTTTAGGTTAACTTTCTTCCTGCGCCTGTAATTTGCGGGCGGTGTCGGCGGTGATGAGCGCGTCAAGGACTTCGTCGAGGTCGCCGTCCATGAACTGGGACAGCTTGTAGATGGTGAGCTTGATGCGGTGATCGGAGACGCGGTTTTCCGGGAAATTGTACGTGCGGATGCGTTCGGAGCGGTCACCGGTGCCGACCTGCGCCTTTCGCTCGGCTGCGATGGCAGCGTTCTGCTTTTCGCATTCTGCCTCGTACAGACGGGTGCGCAGCACGCGCATGGCCTTGTCACGGTTTTTGTGCTGGCTGCGCTCGTCCTGACACTCGACCACCGTGCCGGTGGGCAGATGGGTGATGCGGATGGCAGACTCGGTCTTGTTGATGTGCTGACCACCCGCACCGGACGAGCGGAAGGTGTCGATCTTGAGGTCGGCGGGGTTGATCTGGAAGTCGACCTCCTCGGCCTCGGGGAGCACAGCGACGGTGACGGTCGAGGTGTGTACACGACCCTGGCTCTCGGTTTCGGGGACGCGCTGCACGCGGTGTACACCCGACTCGAATTTCAGACGGGAGTATACGCCATCGCCCGAAATCTGGAATACAACTTCCTTGCATCCCCCGAGTTCGGTCTGATTGATGGACAGAATTTCCACCTGCCAGCCGCGCTTTTCGGCGTACATGGAGTACATGCGGAAGAGTGAGTGCGCGAACAGTGCCGACTCCTCGCCGCCCGCACCGCCGCGAATCTCGACGATGATGTTCTTGTCATCATTGGGGTCACGGGGCAGGAGTAAGATCTTGAGTTCTTCTTCGAGCTGCTGCACACGAGCTTGCGCCTCGGATAATTCCTCCTGCGCGAAGTCACGCAGCTCGGGATCGCGCATCAGCTCCTGCGCCTCGTCGATCGTGCGCAGCGCATCCTCGCGTGCACGGATGGCGTGAACGATGGGCTCTAAGCGATTGCGTTCTTTGAGGAGTTTTGCCGCTGCTGCGGGGTCATCGTAAAGACCGGGCGCAGACAGACGGGCTTCGACCTCGTCAAAGCGTGCGACCAGAGCGCTGAGTTTATCGAGCATAGAAAAAAACCTCTTGTCGTGGATTGAAAAAACGTAGTTGCGGAAAGCACCGCAGCGATTCCCGGCCGCAGCCGACAATCGGGTCCGGGCCCGTGGCCCGGCGCAGTCCAGGCGCGTAGCCTGGCCCGTCCAGGTGGAACCTGGCCGCCGTCCGCAGACGGCGGAATTCCTTATTGAAACCCGGTGTCCGACCCGGGTTTCAACAAAAAAATAATTCAAAGCGCCGCCCGCAGGCGGCAAGACTCTCTGCGCGCCAGGCGCGCTCATGGAATCCGTTCCCACGGGAACGGATTCCCCAACCCTCTGCCCTTTCTGCGCACCCTCCGTTTGAAAGACCGCAGGCAGGATGTGGGTGGGAAAACCGATCCGTCGGATTGGTTTTCCATGAGCGCACTTTGTGCGCGGAGTATTTCGCTCGCTGAGGCGAGCGATAAAAACGAAAGTTAAGTTGATTTTCCCTTGCGGGGGACGGGAAAATCAAAGGGGAATTTCGCCGTCTGCGGACGGCGACTCAGGGCTCTGCCCTGAGAACCCGCAAACCTTTGAAAAGGTTTGATCCAAACTTCAATGATTGGTGCGGTGCTATTCCTTAAAAATACCGACCCGTCAAGATCAGTCCCAAGGTCGAGCAATATTCCCGCATGTGGGACGCGGCGGCGAGGGGCAGATTGGGGACGGGAGCGGGCACGCCGTAGGGATCGAGTCCGGCCTGCTCCATGAGCTTACGTGCGCGGGCGAGGTGGAAATCGCTGGAGATGACCGCGCAGCGGGACTCTTCCAGCGGATAGAGCGCCTTTGCATTCGCGATATTTTGAATGGTATTGCGGGACTTGTCCTCGATCAGCAGGCGGTCGGGGTCGGTGCCCAGCGTTTCGATCATATATTGCCGCATCATGTGCGACTCGGGCATGGGTTCATTGGTGCCCTGACCGCCGCACAGGATGGCGATGGTGTCCGGGTGCTCGTCCAGAAACTCATCTGCGGTTTTGAGTCGTTCGATGAGCGCATCGGACGGACGATCCTGCAAGATGTGTGCACCGAGGACGAGCACATACTGTGCCTCATCGGCTTCGGGGTCGGCGTGTTCGCCGCTGATGATTAAGCCCTGAATGCACACGAATGACACACAGAACAGGGTGAACAGCACGCGGCCGACTTGTGCCACGACGTGTGCACCACGATGACGTCGACCTAGCCAGACCATCCATCCTTCGCCTGCACAGCATACGCCGAGGCCGCACAGGAAGTATCCGCCGAAGCGAATCGGTGAGGATGGAAGGAAAAACAAGCCAGGCACAAACAGTATAACAGCTAAAATCAGCCAAAATCTAGAACTTTTCCACATGGCAAAACCTCTCTCGTGTGCACGCTGGAGCATGTGCACATAGGCAGAACACAGAAGGCTGAGAGATCATGTGCACATCGTGTGCACATGGCATCACTCAATCTGTGCCGCCAGTTCTTCCCACTGTGCCATCTTGTCCATGAGCTGTGTCTCAGCGTCGTCGCGCTCGTGCATCAGCTCCATGAGCTTACCGGCATCCGCGCCGCACGCGGCCATCTCGTTCTCGAGTGCGCTCATGCGCTCCTCGAGCTGGGAGATTTCGCGCTCGAGCACGGCGACCTTCTTCGCGATGTTCTTGGTACCGCCCTTGGGCTTGGGTTTCTCCTGTTTTTCGGCCTTTTTGGGGGTCTCGACCACGCTGGACGCGGCCTGTTCGGCCTTTTGGCGTTCGCGGTAGGCCAGAAACGCCTCGTAATTGCCGGTAAAGTCGGTATACGTACCGTTTTCCAGGTAAATGATGCGGGTGGCGAAGCGGGAGACGAAATAGCGGTCGTGGCTGACGAAGAGCAGCGTGCCGGTGAACGCCTCGACAGCTTCCTCGATCCATTCGCGGCTCATGAGGTCTAGATGGTTGGTGGGCTCGTCGAGTACGAGCATGTTGAGCGGGTCGTACATCAGCTCGCACAGGCGCAGACGGCTTTTTTCGCCGCCCGACAGCGTGCGCACGATCTTGAGCTGATCCTCGCCCGAGAAGCGGAACGCGCCCAGACGGTTGCGGGCGGTCTGCATGGTGACGTTTTTGTCGTAAATGAGGGTGTCGATCAGGTTTCTGCCCTCGTTTGCGAAGTGCACCTGCTGGGGCAGGTAGGCCGGACGCAGACCCTGACCCTTTTTGATCACGCCCTCGTCGGCGGTCTCGTCGCCCAGGATGATGCGCAGCAGGGTGGTTTTGCCCGCGCCGTTGTCGCCCAGAATGGCGACGCGCTCGCCGTTGTGCACGTTGAATGTTACGTTCTGTAATATTCTCCGGCCATCATAACTTTTCGTAATACCGCGAACCTTGAGCACGTCCTCGGTCTCGTAGTTGGGGTCACCGAAGGAGACCGACATTTTCTTGTCCTTCCTGGGGCGATCGGTGACCTTCATGCGTGCGATGCGCTTTTCGATGGACGCAGCGCGCTTGGCCAGCTTTTCGGTGCCGTGCTCGTGCATCTTGCGTGCAGTGGTTTCCAGACGCTTGAGCTCGGCCATCTGGTTTTCGTGCTCGGCCATGCGCTGCTCGTAGCGGCGCTCGCGCTCCTCTGCATAATAGGAGTACGACCCGGCGTAGAAATCGCAGGTGGTGTCGTGGATTTCGATGATGCGGTCGCAGCACTGGTCGAGGAAGTAGCGGTCATGGGAGACGGTGACGACCGTGCCCGTGTACGTTTCCAGATAATCGCCCAGCCAGCGCACCGCGTCCAGGTCTAAGTGGTTGGTCGGCTCGTCGAGCAGCAGGATGTCAGTCTGCTCCAGGATGATGCGCGCCAGATTGACGCGGGTCTTTTCACCGCCGGACAGCTGGGAAAAGAGCTGCGTGCGCTGTGCACGCGGGATTTCCAGACCGTTGCACACCTTATCGACCTCGAAATCGTGGTCGTAACCGCCGAGCGCGTCCAGTTTCTGCTGGAGCGCACCGTAGCGATGCAGCAGGCTGTCGTTGTCGGGGTGCTGCTCCATCTGGGCTTCCAGCTCGTCCATCGCCGCGCGCACCTCGTGTGCACGGGCAAAGGCCGTGCGCAGCACGTCCTCGACGGTGGCGGCGGGGTCGTAGACCGGCATCTGGTCGATGACACCGACCGTGCGACCCGCACCGATGGAGACGTGACCGTCGTCGTAGGGCAGACGGCCGGCGATGATGTGCAGGAGCGTGGTTTTGCCCGCACCGTTCGGCCCTAAGATGGCGACTTTCTCACCCGGCTGGATGTCGAAATTGAGGCCGGACAGGATGAGGCGGTCGCCGTAGTATTTTGTCAGATTTTGTATGGTAATATCAGCCAAAAGCAGTTCCCTCCAAAGGAAAGAATAGAAAAAACCTGAAAAAAGGGCCGAGACAGGCCCTTTTGGTTCAGTGGTTTTCGGGGAAAGGATGGTCAGACAGAGGGCTTGTCCTCGCACACCGGAGCTTCTTCGGTGGGCTCAGATGTCGCCTCGGATGCTTCTCTCGTATCTTCCGCTTCTCCCGTCTTTTTTGTCTGCTTGTCCTGCGCATCGAAGGGCACGAAATCGGTGCCGGCATCCGAGAACGGGACGAAGATTTCCTCGGGCCGTTCGGGTTCGGACGCGGTGAGCAGGGGTGCGGCCAGATCGGGCCGGCTGGTCTCGATGAAGTTGACCCCGTAGGACAGCATGCGGCGCAGCTCGTCCGGGTCACTCGAATCGGTGGAGGCCAGGAACAGACCGCAGCGCAGCGCCTCATTGCATAAGGGTTCGGTCAGAGCGTCGGGCGTACCGCGCACGCCGAACAGACGGAGGTTCTGCACCTCGCGCACGAAGGCGATGGGGTCTTCGGGGGCAGACTGGATGTCGGCCATGATCTGGAGATCGGGGTAGCGTGCCGCAAGCCGGCCGGCATCGTACAGGGACAGACCGCAGAAGTAGGCGTTGTTGACGTACTCGGAGTACTTGAGCGACACGCGCACCTGCGCCGCAGCCTGATGGTGGTGCAGCTCGATGCCCAACCCGCCGCCGGCGGCCTTGGCCAGTTCGAGTGCCTGACCGAAGGATACGATCTTGGGATAGGCGCGGCGGAGGTCTTCGAAGGTGTGGTCACAGGCCGTCAGCGTGGCCTGTGCCGAATGGTAGCACCCTTCCGAGCAGACCAGGGTGATGCCGTCCTTGGTCGTGTCCACAGGGAGGACACAGCCGCGTGCACCTGCGGCCGTGCCGGCCATAATGGCTTCCAGGCTGCACGGCTCGAGCCCCATTGCGCCGGGTGCGGACAGGATAAAAGAATCACGGTTGGAATAACGCATGGCGGTTCCTCTCAGTCAGACGGATGGGGTCAGCTCAGACGGTTTCGGGAGCGGGGTAGGTCTCGCCGAAGGTGTCGACGGTGACAGAGACCATCTTCTGCTCTGCACGGGGACGGTCATGCCAGTCGCGGGGGGTGTTGACGATCTCGTCGGCAACGTCCATGCCCTCGACGACCATGCCGAAGGACGCATACTGGCCGTCCAGATGGGGCGCATCGGAAGTCATAATAAAGAACTGGGAGCCAGCGGAATCGGGGTCCATGGTGCGAGCCATAGACAGGACACCGCGGGTGTGTGCCAGATCGTTCTGGAAGCCGTTGGCCGTGAACTCACCGCGGATGCAGTAGTCGGGGCCGCCCATGCCGGTGCCCTCGGGGTCGCCGCCCTGGATCATAAAGCCGGGGATAACGCGGTGGAAGATGGTACCGTTATAGAAGCCCTGCTGTGCCAGAGAGATGAAGTTGCGTACGGTATTGGGAGCGACTTCGGGGTACAGCTCGGCGATGATCTTTGCGCCGGACTCCATTTCAATCGTAATCATCGGGTTCTTCATAGTAAAACACTCCATTTCGTGTATTTTGCTGCGTTTCTTCTATTGTAGCAAAGACGCCGGGGTTATACAAGGCGTAACGTGTTAAATTTCAGTGACCCATCCCTTACCCTTTTCGCTGCATTGTGCCCATTTCTTACAATTTGATTACGATTCTCTTAAAATTTGCAAAAGGTGATTGACAGGGACAGGTGGAATGTGGTAATTTAACTGTACTAACACGGCTAATACAGTAATACAGAAAAGAAAAAAAGGATACGAAAGAAAAGGAAGTGATGGATTCATGCTTGCAATCCCGTGGCTCAAAGCAGGAATTTTTCTCATCAGTATCATCTCGGTACTGTATCTGGTGTACTTTGCACTTTACCTCCCCTATGCGCTGCGTCCGGCGCGCAAGTGGGTCAAGCAGGCGCCGCGCTGCCGGTTTGCCGTACTGGTCGCCGCACGCAACGAGCAGGCGGTTATCGGCAACCTGGTCGAAACGCTTATGGCGCAAGATTACCCCAAGGAACTGTATGACGTGATTGTCATTCCGAATAACTGCACCGACGACACCGCAGGCGAAGCGCACCGCGCTGGCGCACTGATTATGGAATGCACCGAGCCGGTGCGCACCAAGGGCGACGCACTGCGTCAGATCATTGATAAGCTGATGCAGCAGGATCGCTACGACGCAATCTGCGTCTTTGACGCGGATAATCTGGTAGACCCGGGCTTCCTCGCAGGCATGAATGACGCATGGTGCGCAGGCGTGCCGGCAGGTCAGGGCTATCGTGATAGTAAGAACCCGCAGGACAGCATGATCTCTGCCTGCTACTCCATCTACTACTGGATGGTCAACCGCCTGTTCAGCCAGACCCGTGCCCATGTCGGCCTGTCCGCTGTGGTCAACGGCTCGGGCTTCATGGTATCCATGGATTGGCTGCGCCGCCACGACGGCTGGCACACCGTTACCCTGACCGAGGACATCGAGTTCACTACCCAGTGCATCTTGGGCGGCGAGCGGGTGGCATGGGTGCCCGAGGCAAAGACCTATGACGAGCAGCCCATCACCTTCGCACAGTCCTGGAGACAGCGCTGCCGCTGGTCGGTCGGCCTCATCCAGTGCCTGCGCGTGTACGGCCCGCGCCTCATCCGTGACCGCCACTGCGCAAATGGTCAGCTGCATGCCCGTCTGGATCAGATTCTGTTCCTCTTCGCACCGATGTTCCAGCTTATGTATCTCATCTCCCTCGCAATGACCGGTATTCTGGGCGCATTGCAGATTCACTACGCGGTTGCTCCGTATAGTGACGTGCTCTATGAGCCCCTCATGTCGCTCGCAATGTCCTTTGTCGGCACCGTCGTCCTGGCAATGGCTGTCATTGTCCTCGAACGTAAACCCCTGCTGAATATGGGTAAGGGCGTTCTGGGCTATTGGCTGTTCGTCATGAGCTGGATTCCGATTAACATCGTGGCTCTGTGCAACCCGAATCTGGAGTGGAAGGCGATTCCGCATACCCGTAGCCTGCGCATGGATCAGATGAAGGATACGGGCGCAATGAAGGGCGTGAAGATGGAGAAGAGCCGCTAAGAAACGCCTAACCACTGCACCCCTAATTAAAGCTTTCGCCAGCCTTTCTCGAACCTTGCGGAACCCGAAAAGGCCCCTGTGGGGCGTTTTCCCGCAAGGCTGTGGCCGACTCGTTCGGCCAAGGCCCTAACACGCGGGCACTGTTGCCCTGAGCCGCCATCCGCAGATGGCGGAACTCCCCTTTTGATTTTCCCGATCTCCCGCGAGGGAAAATCAACTAAAATAAAAAAATAAAAGCGCGTCCGCAGACGCGCAATCTCTGGAAAGACCAACCAGCCGGTTGGTCTTTCCTTTTTGTTTGTTTGGGTTGATTCCCGGGTCGGACACCGGGAATCAAAGAAGCGTTTCGAGCCTGCGGGCTCGACCAGGTTCCACCTGGACGGGCCAGCACACTCATATTATCCGCGCACGGCGCGGGAATAAGGATAGTGGCCTACGGGCTGCGCGGCTGGATCGCGCCGAGCCACAGGCCCGGACCCATTCTTGGCGTGCTCTCGTTTCATGGGTGCCGGGCGGCTCGCTCAGCAACCCCCTTTGAAATCAATGAAACCTACACAAATAATTTCCTGAAATAAAAGAAATAATCACATGAAATCAGAAAACAAACCCTCGATATTTCACTCTTTTTCCGGCGGCAGAACGTGCTTTTGGATGCCCGACCACGCCAGGAAGCTAGCGATAAAGTTCGGAATCGCGCAGCCGACCAATAAAGTTGCCGGAATGGACAGCGGGAAGAACATAATTTCCAGCGCAATCAGTGCCAAAATCAGCAGTGCAACCGGAAAACTGTAATAAAGCCGCAGCATAGCCAGTAAAATGGCGTCGCGGACGCAGTCCCAGAACGAGAGTGTGGTCGAGGTCAGCAGCGGATACAGATACAGCCAGACCATAGTCAGGATGAGCAGCGCAGCGAGGGTAATCAGCCAGATGGCTGAGCCTGCCGGATAGAGCACCAGTCCGAGCAGTCCGCCGCCGTACACCAACGCCGTGACCAGACCAAGTACGGTCGAAGCCTTCCAGTTCTCGCGAAAACCGCGCCAATAATCGTACCAGACATCGTTCGGGATGTCGCGCACCATGCGCACAGTGACCTTGGTCATCGCACCCATGGCTGCACCGATGGTCACAATCGGGATGCAGGTCAGCAAAAACAGCACGTTGAGCTTGACCAGCGCCCAGAATTCACGGATAAAGATTTCAAAAAACAGTGCAAGACCGGTTTTTGGCGGGGCATCCTTGTCGATACCGGGGCCGGGTTTGACATAATTGGGGGGAAACAGACCCATGCGGTCGCTCTCCTTTCAGCCGGTGTTTTCTCCATCTTAACACAGGGCTGAGGGCGCGCGCAAGCCCGGAAGCAGGCCATACATCGTGCACAAGATATTTTTGGAAAATGATTTATTTTTTGCACAAAACAAAAAAATTGTGTTATAATCAAAATGGAGAATTTCAAGCTGACGAAAATGCCCATGCGTATGTGACAAAAACACGTGCGAGCCGTACATCGCGGGGAAAAATGGCGTGTGTTTCCCGCTTTCCGGCTGCATTTCCGGCGCGTCCAAAAACAGAATGCTGCTTGTTTCGAAATCCAGAAACAAAAATTATCAGATTCGCCCATTGTACCGGCCTGCATCAGCTGGTATCCTGTAACATAGAACGAATGTTTTCTGTAACACACAAGGAGGCACGAATCTTATGAAGCTGACTGTTATTGGCGGCGGCGGCGTCCGCTCGATGTTCCTGGCAAAGAGTATCGCCCAGCGCGCCCGTGATCTGCATATTACCGAGCTTGTATTTATGGATACCGACGCGGAGAAGCTGCGCATCTATGGCGGACTTGCCCGCCACGTGGCGCGTATGCTGAATGCCGATCTGACGTTCACCCTGATGACCGATGCCGATGAAGCGGTACGCGATGCCGATTATATCATCACGACCATCCGTGTCGGCGGCGACCACACCCGCGTGCGTGACGAGCGCATCGCGCTCGATCTCGGCATTCTGGGTCAGGAAACCACCGGCGCTGCCGGTCTTTCGTTTGCCATGCGTTCGGTACCGGCTCTGGCTGGCTACTGCGAGCGCATCAAGCGCCTGTCCAAGCCCACGGTCAAGGTGTTTAACTTCACCAACCCCGCAGGCGTTGTTTCTCAGGCGCTGCGCGACATGGGCTACGACTTCACCTATGGTATCTGCGACGCACCGAGCGGCATGCTGCATCAGTTTGCCGACCTGTACGGCGTTTCCGCCGACCGCATCGTGGGCGAGTGCTATGGTCTGAACCACCTGTCTTACTTCCGCTCCATCCAGATCGACGGCAAGGAGCTCATGCCCGAGCTGATCGCGCGTCCGGATGCTTACGAAAAGACCGACCTGCGCTTCTTTAAGCCCGACCTGATCGAGCACATGGGCTGCGTGCTCAACGAGTACCTGTACTATTTCTATTACCGCGAGCAGGCTGTACAGAATATTCTGAACGCCGGTGTGACCCGCGGTGAGGTCATCGAGGACATCAACCGCAGGATGACCGCCGAGCTGTCCACGATGGACATTGACGGTGATTTTGAGAGCTGCCTTGCATGCTTTGAGAAGTGGTACGGCAAGCGCGAGGACGCATACATGGCAAACGAGACCGGCGTACGCCGCGACAAGCCGTGGAAGTTCGACGTATTCTCGCCCGACGCTGGCGGTTACGCAGGCGTTGCGCTGCGCTTTATCGAGCTGATCGAGTCGGGTAAGACCGGCAGCATGATTCTGTGCGCACCCAACCAGGGCGCAATCCCGGGTCTTATGGACGACGACATCGTAGAGATTACCTGCGATATCTCGCGCGAGGGCGCAAAGCCGCATAAGGTAGAAAATGCCGATCCGCGCGCACTGGAGCTCATCCGCCGCGTCAAGAGCTACGAGCGACTGGCTGCTAAGGCCATCGTGCACCGCGACCGTCAGGCTGCAATCGATTGCCTGATGCTGCATCCGCTGGTTAACTCGTACTCGCTGGCGGTCAAGCTGGCAGACGCGTACTTTGAACTCAATGCACCCTTCCTCGGTGCATAAAAGGAGGGGCGTTTATGTCTTTTGCCGCAGGCGCAGGCAGTATCAACGTCGATCTGCTGTTTGAGGGGCTGCCGCGCATCCCGAACGAGGGTGAGGAGCTGTTTGCCCGTGGATTTTCGCTGCAAATGGGCGGCGGCGTCCCGGCGACCCTTCTGAACCTCTCCGGACTGGGCGTTCCCGTGCGCATTCTGACCGGACTGGGCGAGGATATGTTTTCCGAGTTTGCCCGCCGTAGGTTTGACGAATTTGGCGCTACGCCCTACAACCTGGCTGAGGGTGAGAGCGGGATTCCGCTCAACATCACGGCCGCCATCCTGACTCCGAACGACCGTACGTTCGTCTCGTATACCGATGGCCTGAACGCGAGTGCAGACCGTGTGTATGAGGCAGCCAAGGGAGCGAAGGTCGTAGAGATGGGACGGGACTATCTGCCGGCCTACCGTAAGCTCAAATCCGAGGGCACGATTCTGGTGTTTGACACTGGATGGGACGACGATATGAGCCTTGACAGCTACCGGGAGTACCTGGAGCTGGCCGATTATTACACGCCGAACCAGAAGGAAGCCTTGAAGATCACCGGGACGGACAATCCGTCGGACGCGGCCCAGGTGCTCGAGCAGTTTTTTGACCGTGTGATCGTCAAGCTGGACAAAGACGGCTGCCTGATTCGAGAGAACGGGCGCGAGCGCGTGATTGCGAACATTCCGGTCGTTCATCGCGACTCGACCGGAGCGGGCGATGCGTTCCTGGCCGGACTGATGTACGGACTGTACCACGATTACAGCTTCGAACAGAGCGTGCTGTTCGGCAACATCACGGGCGGAACGTGCGTGACGGCGGTAGGATGCCTGTCTGCACGGCTGACCGAGTCCGAGCTTCTGGAAAAATTCAAGCAATATCAACATTTGCTCGGGTGATGCACCGGGCGCAGGATTTTAGAAAAGAGAAAGTTGGCATAAAGATTATGACAATACGTGAGTTTGCGAAACTGTGTGATGTATCCCCCGCGACGGCATCGCGTTTTTTCAGCGGCCGCGGCTCGATCAGTGAGCCGGTGCGCCTGCGCATTGAGCAGATGGCCAAGAAGACCGGCTATGCACCTCCGGATTCTTTCCGTGGACGCCGCAAGACCAGTGCGCTGATCGTGGTGATCATTCCGAACTTCCGCCAGTGCTTCTTTAATGATATGATCGAGCAGCTGCGCACCTACGCCGAGCGTATGGGCAAGCGCCTGCTCATCATGCCCATCGATCAGAGCAACCCGCAGAATACGCTTGCGCTGATCTCGGCATGCGAGCCGATGGGCGTCATTCTGCTGCACGAGAGCGTAGACTTCCCGCTTGCGGACGCTCTCAGCCGCCGCAATCTGCCGGTTATTGTCTGCGGCGCACTGGCAGCGGGCAGAAGATTCTCTGCGGTACACATCGACGACATGATGGCGGCATACGACGGCACGAACTACCTGATCGGCTTAGGCCACAGCAAGATCGGCTTCCTGACCGACGCATCCCGCGCGATTTCGTCGGGCTTCCAGCGTCTGACCGGCTGCCGCAAGGCGATGGAGGACGAGCACCGGACGTTCGACGACAGCTACACCCAGCCGGGCGGTATGACCTACGAGGACGGCTACGAAGGCGTTGCCGCGCTGATCGAGCGTCACCCCGACCTGACCGCGATTTTTGCGTTCAGTGACGATCTGGCAGCGGGTGCGATTGCCCGCCTGCGTGAGATGGGCCGCCGCGTACCGGAGGATATTTCTGTACTGGGCTTTGATGATAACTCGATGGCGCGCCGGTTCTCGCCTGCATTGACCACCGTACATCAGCCGATGGAACAGATTGCACAGAAGACGCTCGAGCGCCTGGCAAATATGCAGGGTGCACACGACGTTTCTTCGCTGACCATGGCCTGCGAGATTGTGGAGCGTGCGAGCTGCCGCGCACTCGACCCGAGCGAAATGTAAAAATAAGAGAGAAAAGGCTGCAGACACGCGGGATTTTATCCTGCGTGTCTTTTTTTGTCCGTGCGTGGCGGACAAAAAAGAAGAGTGTAAATTTATGGAGTAATATGCACAATTTATGGAAAGTTTAATAGTAACTTTTGGACGTGTTCGATATTGCGTTTCCTGTTCGTAAGTAGTATGATAGATGCAATGCAAAAAGAGAACGAGAAACAGGATGGGAGGCGTATAAATATGGGCATGTTTTTTGACCTGGTGCGCCAGCTGAAGGCCGAGAACGGAAAGCAGTATGTGGAGAACAAACTGCAGGTAAATACAGCAACTCAGCATTGATATGTATGGAATAAAGACGAAAAAAGCGGAAAAGCGCGGCCGAGAGGCCGCGTTTTTTCGTGTCTGCCGAGCGGGAGCAGATTGGGCAAAAGGCGGGATGGTTTTTCGTATGGTACTGTGATACAATAATAGCAATACGAAAAAAGAAGGGGTCATGTTTTTATGATAGAGTCACATGGCACGTGGTACCGCAGAGGTCTGCGCGACGGCGTGCCCATCGGCCTTGGCTATCTGGCCGTATCGTTTACATTGGGCATTGCAGCCAAGGTCAGCGGCATGGGCGCGGGGGACGCGACGCTCATGAGCCTGCTCAACAATACCTCAGCCGGAGAATTCGCCGCACTGGGCATCATCGCCGCCGGCGCACCGTATTTAGAGATGGCATTCACCCAGCTGGTCATCAACCTGCGCTATCTGCTTATGTCGTGCGCCCTGAGCCAGAAAATCGCACCGGAAACCCCGATTTGGCAGCGTCTGATGATGGGTTATACGGTCACTGACGAGATTTTCGCGATTTCCGCCGCCGTTCCCGGTCGATTAGACCCATTTTATTGCCTGGGGGCAATCTCGGTTGCCGCACCCGGCTGGGCGCTCGGTACTTGTCTGGGCGTCCTGCTCGGCAATGCCCTGCCCGGTCGTATCGTGTCCGCGTTGTCGGTCGCCCTGTACGGCATGTTCCTCGCCGTCATCCTGCCGCCTGCGCGTAAAAGTAAGGTCATCGCGGGTGTGGTCGCGGCTTCTATGATCGCAAGCGCCCTCTTTACCTATCTGCCCGTGCTCTCCGGCCTGTCCTCGGGCACGCGCATCATCATTTTGACCGTACTCATCGCGGGAGCCGCCGCAATTTTGTTCCCAATCCCGGAGGAAAACGACCATGCAGCCTAATGTATATGTATATATCGCGGTCATGGCGCTGGTGACTTACCTCATCCGCGTCCTTCCCTTGACTTTAATCCGCCGCCAGATTCAAAACCGTACCATCCGCTCGTTTTTGTTCTATATGCCTTACGCAACCTTGGCCGTCATGACTTTCCCGGCCATCCTGAGCGCAACCGGTACCCCGTGGTCGGCTCTCGTCGGCTTAATTGTCGCCGCTGCGATGGCATGGCGCGGCTGTTCATTGTTCACCGTCGCAAGCGTCGCCTGCGTCGCGGTGTTCGCCGCCGAATGCGTCTTGCTCTGAATCCCGCCCGCAGGCGCAATAAAGTTTCGATCAAACCTTTTCAAAGGTTTGCGGGTTCTCAGGGCAGAGCCCTGAGTCGTGTCCCGCAGGACACGAAATCTCCTATTGATTCCCGGTGTCCGACCCGGGAATCAATAAAAAAAGATGAAAAGCGCCGCCCGCAGGCGGCAAGATTCCCCCGCGGCTGAAAGCCGCTCATGAAAACCGACCTGCCGGATCGGTTTTCTTTTTTTACCCCTAATTCTGTAATCAATCTATCACTTTCCCTCAGCCCTTCCCCGTGATACAATGGGTTTAAGGCAACCGCCCGTTGTCGATCACCCCAAAGGAGGACAATCGTTATGGTCAAAACCCGTCTGATCGCCGCGGCATTGGCCGCCTGCCTGCTTACCACCCCAGCCATGGCAGCGCCTGCCGACCAGCAAAGCGATGCCGACCTGCTGCGCACCCTGGGCCTGTTCCAAGGCACCGAAGCCGGGGACGCACTCGACCAGAACCTCACCCGCGCCGAAGCCGCGGTAATGCTGGTGCGCCTGTACGGTGCAGCCGATGGGATGGCCGCCCAGACCTACCCCACTCCCTTTACCGACCTGTCCGATTGGTCGAAACCCTACGTCAGCTGGCTCTATCAGCACGGACTGACCCACGGCACCAGCCAGACGACGTACTCCCCCAATGACCCCATCACCAAACAGTCCTATCTGCTGTTTTTGGGTCGCGCACTGGGCTACGCGGATAATGATACCGCAACTGGTAAGAGCTTCGTCAGCGCAGCCGATTACCAGGCCGCACAGGGTCAAACCCTGACACGCGGGGAAGCCGTGTCGCTGACCGTAGACGCATTGTTCTCCACCACTTCCTCCGGCGTTGCCTTCTCGGCCGTGCTCATCGAACAGGGCGCAATCGACGCTGAGACCTTCGCCCTCGCCGCAGGCGACCGCCCGACTATCCCGGCGGTGAACGCCGCTGCTCTGCAAAATTCGGTGTGGGATGTGCGCAGAATGGAGAACGGACAGGTCAAGGTTGTGCGCAGACAGGACGATAAGGTGCGCGCAACGTCAAACCGTACCTTCGACCGCGCAATTACGACAACGGGCGTGGATGGTATTTTTGCCTATGACAGCACGACGCTGTACTACCTCGACCCGGAAACCCTGTCGGACATTAAAATCGCCGATTTATCGTCTTTCTTCAACGAGACCGAACAAGGCTA
This sequence comes from uncultured Butyricicoccus sp., assembly GCA_959018045.1. Classification (GTDB taxonomy): domain Bacteria; phylum Bacillota; class Clostridia; order Oscillospirales; family Butyricicoccaceae; genus Butyricicoccus. Next base: position 58,599 of record CAUEJN010000002.1, read on the forward strand.
TATTGATGCGCTGGGCAGTATGAACGGCACGACGCTGTTTTGCATGAGTGATCCGACCGCGTCGAGCGCCTACCGATTCTATACTTGGTCGCCCGCGAGCGGCTGGCGGCTGGTGCTGAACGGCACGGGCGCACTGGGACAGGTCAATACCTTGTCCACCGTCGAGGGCAAGTACTTTTCGGGCACGTTCGGTATTTTATCGGTCGGACTGGACGGCAGTACACGGGTGCTGACGCGCACACCGTGTTATGCCATGACCCTGCTCGGCGGCATTCTGTATTTCATCCCGGACGCATCGGTCAAGCGCACCGACGGATACAGCGACGGCGGCCACGAGGTGCGTATGCTGGCGATGGGTAAGGAGAGCACGGTGCTGACCCTGCCGACCGGCAGCGCTTACCCGATCTGTCTGGAGACGGTCACCGGGGCATCGCCCGACGGCACAATCACCGCGCGCGGCACATGGCACGCAGCCGACGGCAGCAATGAATGGCACGTCACCTTCTCGGGCAAGGGCAGCGACGTGCGCGTCGTGGACGCGGACAATCAGCACAACGTCCCGGACGACCTGAACGGCCTGTACAGCGCGTCCGAACATATGAAGTGGTGGGCGAACACGCTGGGACTGACCACGGGAAAGATCGCCCAAACCTGACACCCGCGCCGCAAAACCCCTATCTATAAATTTTTCTTATCAATAGATAACGTACAATCATGCACCTCTGGCGTGCTTTTTTGTGCGATATCGCTCTGTGTAAACCCCGTTCCCCGTGTTATAATAAAAGGCAGCGACTACGACAGGAACAAAACACACGCCATCCAAGGAGGCTTATTATTCATGAAGCAGGAGATCATTCAGAGATTCCGGGACGACCTGGAACAGTTTAACGATGCCACCCGCAAGTATTATGCCGGAGAGATCGACCGCAACACCTACAAGGGCATTTCGGGCGGTTTCGGCAGCTATTCCGAGCGCGACGGCGAGCGCGGCATGCTGCGCCTGCGCATGACCGGCGGCCGCGTGGACAAGGACAAGCTGTCCTTTATCGTCGATTCGGCCAATGCTTACGGCATCGACACGATGAAGATGACCACCTGCGAGACCATCCAGCTGCACCACCTGACCGCCGAGCAGATCGTCGAGCTGTCTGCCAAGGCGCTCGATCACGGTATTTTCTGCCGCGGCGGCGGCGGTGACCACCCCCGCAACGTCATGGCACCCCCGCTGTCCGGTGTACAGCCGGGTGAGACCTTCGACGTCATGCCTTACGCCTACGCGGTTGGCGATTACCTGCTGTCCATCCTGTACGACATCAAGATGCCCCGTAAGCTCAAGGTCGGCTTTGCCAACCATCCGAGCAACATCACCCACGCGACCATCCGCGACCTGGGATTTGTTGCACGCGAGGACGGCACGTTTGATGTATATTCTGCGGGCGGTATGGGTCCGAATGCACGTCTTGGCATGAAGATGGCCGAGGCTGTACCGGGTTCCGAGCTGCTCTACTACGTCCGCGCAATGGTTGACACCTTCCTTGCGCACGGCAACTACGAGATGCGTGCCAAGGCGCGTACCCGCTATATGCCGGTTGCCATGGGGGAGGACGCATACCGCGCGGCATTCCTTCAGAATGTTGCAACCCGCAAGGCTGCGGGCGGTCTTGACCTGACCGTTACCGAGACCCCGGTCACCAAGACCGGCGCAGGCGAGATTTCGGGCAAGCGCATCGTTGCACAGAAGCAGCCCGGCCTGTTTGCGGTTTCCTATCACCCGCTGGGCGGCACCCCGTCACGCCAGACCCTGACCGCACTGCGCGATAGCATCGCGGACATGGAAGCGGTCGAGATTCGCCTGGGCGCGGACGGCACCATGTATGTCATCAACTGCACGGCAGACGAGGCACGGCGCGTGCTGAACGTGACCGCAGACGGCGCAGAGACGCTGTTCGAGCACTCGGTATCGTGCATTGGTGCGCTGATCTGCCAGCAGGGCGCACGCGACTCGCAGGGCCTGTATCATGCCTGCGTGGACGCGGTTCGCCAGGCAAACATCCCGGACGGCGCACTGCCCCAGATTCACATTTCGGGCTGTCCGTCCTCGTGCGGTACCCATCAGATCGGCGCACTGGGCTTCCACGGCGGCGTTAAGATCGTGGACAAGAAGCCGCTGCCCGCATTCACCCTGCATGTCGGTGGTTCGGCTGCGCTCGGCCACGAGCACCTCGCAGAGAACTGGGGCCCGATGCTCGAGGAGTGCATCCCGGCATTCCTGGTCGAGGTTGGCCAGACGGTTGCAGCAGCCGGCCAGTCGTTTGCCGAGTGGCTGCCCGCGCACATGGACGACCTGCGCGCGATTGCAAAGCCCTACCTGGACTAAACTCCTGTGCCCGCGCACAAATAAGCAAACAAAAAGGACAGTCTTACATAGACTGCCCTTTTCTTATTTGATTTGGTTTGGACGGACTGCGCATGGCAGCCGCCTGGAACTGGTGCATCGGTCGTGCGAACGCTTTTCCATCTCTTTACTTACCATATCATCAGGCGCCCCGCAGTTGAGACCGGGCGCGAAATTTTATTACAAAAAAGAAAAACCACGTCTGGACATCGTGCCCAGCGTGGAAAAAAGCCATTTACGAGACGAACTTACTTGGTGCTCTCTTCGGAGTCCTTGCCGTAAATCAGGTCGTCAATATCGGGCGTGTCCGGACGCTGGGGGCGAATCTTGGTCATTAACATAATGGTCTCATCCTCCTTTCGGTTTTATGATGTACTTGGGAGAGGGATTCTTGTTCCCTCATTCCTTGTATAGTATACCAGAAAAGGATGTCGAGATCAAATGAATTTTATGTAAACTTTATAAGAAGTTTTTCGGAAATATCGTCGAAGGAGCACAAAAAAGGTGAGATTGCGTCGCAACTATGCGCGATACCGAACGATGTATCAAAATGCGAACAAAAGGGACAAAAAAGAAATTTCGCAAAAAAATAAAAGAACCCCCGCTTTGCCGATGCAGCCCATAATAATAACCTGCACGACTCGGCAGGTGGGTTTCCTATCCCAAGCCGCTGCGCTTCCAACTTCCGCTTTTGATTCGCGGGAGGCCTGCGCTTGTCAGGGGAGATTTTCGGAATCCCGATTACATAATGTGGGTTTAAAACAAGCTGCTGTCAAACATTGCAGGGGGTCTTAACGGAGTAAGGGAGGAGAGACGTTTATTCGCCGTCTTCCTCGTACATGTCCTCGACGCGCTCCATGACGATCTGGAAAACGCGGTCAGCTTCCTCGTCGTTGTCGACGGAAACCAGGACTTCTTCGCCGTCCTCTTCCTCAACCTTGAGGATGACGACCTCGGCCTCTTCATCGACGGCCAGCTCAGCCGGGATAAAGGCCATATACATCGTGCCGTCTACTTCGACGGTATCGATATGTTCAAATTCAACTTCGTTGCCGTCCTCGTCGGTCAGGACAACGTAATCGTTGCCGAACTGCTCGCTCATAATGCGTGAACCTCCATGTAGTAAGATTCTATGCCGCGTGGCGGCCAGGTATTCCTTCCAACATTAGGATAACCGAATCCGGTGTAATTTTCAATAAGTTTTTTTGGAAAAAGACATAGAAAATTTCCTGAAGGATGGTGCTGGAAGCCGTAAAAGCCACCCGACTTAGGGTATAACTGTACGATATTCGGCAGGATTTGTCAAGTAAAACCGTCATTTTGCGCATTTTTTTTATTTTTTACATTGGACGGGATAAAAATTACATAAAATATACTTGACAAACGGCAAAAAGCCGATTATACTAATCTGGCAACAATTAAGTAAGGCGCAAGGCGCGTGTTCGTGTCTGCCTTCACCCGCAGCTATCCGCAAACGGGTTCACAATGCTATTTTCCTGCTAAGGCTTCCCTCGGGAAAGTCTGATCTGCGCGGGGATTTGTGAACGAGTGACGGACAGCAGCGGCTGTCCTTTTTTCATGTCAAAATCAACCTTTCGTTTTCACACCATAGGAGGTGCATTCGCTATTAGCAGCATGGAACATCAGATCAACGAAGAGATCCGCGACAAAGAAGTCCGTCTGATTGCCGACGACGGTGAGCAGCTCGGTATCGTATCCGCAAAAGAGGCGCTTGATATCGCCATTGAGAGAGGCATGGATCTGGTCAAGATCGCTCCCCAGGCGCAGCCGCCGGTTTGCCGCATCATGGACTACGGCAAGTTCCGCTTTGAGCAGGCCAAGCGCGAGAAGGAAGCGCGCAAGAATCAGCGCGTGGTAGAGATCAAGGAGATCCGCCTGACCCCTGGCATTGACGTAAACGACCTGAAGGTCAAGGTAGGTCATGCGTGCCGTTTCCTCAAGGGCGGCGATAAGGTCAAGGTATCCGTTCGCTTCCGCGGCCGCGAGGTCACCCATTCTTCCATCGGTCTGGAGCTGCTGCAGCGATTTGCAGAACAGTGCACGGAGTTCGGCGCGGTAGAGAAGCAGCCCAAGCTGGAAGGCCGTCACATGCACATGTTCCTGGCCCCCAAGAAGGATAAGTAAACCCAGAGGTGCATCCCCTTTTTCAAAACAAACGGATGCGATACACAGAGAGGAGTTAAATAACATGCCTAAGATCAAAACGCACAGCGGTGCAAAGAAGAGATTCAAGGTTTCCAAGAGCGGCAAGATCAAGCGCGCTCATGTTGGCCGCCGTCACATCCTGACCAAGAAGAACACCAAGCGCCTGCGTCACCTGCGCAAGGAAGGCTTCGCAGACAAGACCAACGTAGCAGAGGTAAAGCGTCTGCTGCCCTACGCGTAAACCGTTTTTCAACAGAGAATATAACAGGAGGCTAACATACAATGGCAAGAGTTAAGGGCGCGATGATGTCGCGCAAGAGAAGAAAGAAGATTCTGAAGCGTGCCAAGGGCTACTTTGGTGCAAAGTCCACCCACTTTAGAACTGCCAACCAGGCGGTTATGAAGTCGCTGAAGTACGCTTACATCGGCCGTAAGCACAAGAAGCGTGACTTCCGCCGTCTGTGGATCACCCGTATTTCCGCAGCTTGCAAGGCTTGCGACATCAACTACAGCCGTTTCATGAACGGTCTGAAGAAGGCTGGCATCGAGATCAACCGCAAGATGCTGTCCGAGCTGGCTGTAAACGACAGCGCTGCATTCTGCGCACTGGTCGAGAAGGCAAAGGCTGCACTCTAAGTTTCAGAGCGTGAAATAGAAAGAGGACGTGTAAGGCGTCCTCTTTTTTGTTATATACGTTTTTGAATAATAGGTTTTTTAATCTTTTTGGGGTCTATATGCACGAATGAAATCGGAGTAGCTTGTGACATACTATCTATATTTTCGTCACAGGGCTTTGTAAGAGTTGTTTTCTTCTGAATCTTTAAATTTTTTCTTCTGCGCTTGATGCCCTCTGTATCAAATTTTATCCCCTCTGTAGGTTCCGCGGCATCAATCCAATTTTCACCATCATATTCAAGAATACTTTTTTTTAGATTATCAATAAATTGATCTAAATCCTGTTTGTGTTCTTTGGTATTAGCCCTGTTGGCAAACCAATTTGATGCATGTCCAAACGCATAGCCGCGCTTGTCCTTACTTGTAGGAACTCTCCATTTCTCTTTATATCGTTCCGCCAAAGGTAATAATACACAATTTTCTTTTTTGGCACAACAGATATAATCCTGTAATCGATTCAAGCAATCGAATGTTTGATATTCTCGATATACCGTAGCATGCTGATACCATCCAACTACTGTTAATATATTTTGATCTGTGTCTGGATTTTTCATAGTTGCACACCATACAACTAAAACATTTTGGGCTTCTGCATCGGTGTCGCTAATATCACTTGACATTCTTTCTATATGCAAAGAGCCGTCTAATTGTACATAGCCAAAGCAAATTTCATTGTCGTTGTCTAACGACTCTGCGTCAAAATTATAATCTTCACCGCCGCTTTTATATTTTTTAACATAGTCACCACCTAGTAAAGGTAGTGGATCTTGTTTTTCCTCGCCTTTATAGTAACGTAAAGGTCGGGTTCTGAAAAAAATAATCCGCATGATAAAATCTCCTTTCTCATGTATCTGTCAAAATTAAAAGGGATTTTTGCTTCTCTGATTATCTCACTTTTGCCTTATTTTGTCAAATATTCTCAAAAATACGAACATATAGTAATAAAAAGACCCGAGCCTTACGGTCGGGTCTTATGAGCGCGTTTGACGCGCTGGGGATTGCGCGCTCTGCGGAGCGCGCTTTTGTTTTCTTTTTGGTTGATTTTCGCAGGAGCGAAAATCAAGAGAGGATTTCGCGTCCTGCGGGACGCGACTTGAGGCTCTGCCTCAAGACTCCGCAAACCTTTGAAAAGGTTTGATCCAAACTTCAATAGGGGTGCGGTGATTACTTTAACAGATTCTTCTCGATGCGCTTTCTAGCCTCGACGCGATAAATCCGATAACCCTGAGCCGAGAATTTTTCCTCGTACTCAGTCATAATATTATCATAATCCGACTTATGCAGGTCGAGCGAGATGTTTTGCAGCAGCCAACCATTCTGGCACAGCTCACCGAGCGACCACTCGAACAGTCTCTGGTTATCGGTCTTGAAGAAGATCGCGCCTTCCTCTTCCAGAATCTCGTCGTATACGGCCAAGAACGCACGCCAGGTCAGACGGCGCTTGCGCTGACGGTTGGGCGGCCAGGGGTCGGAGAAGTTCAGGTAAATCAGCGAGACTTCACCCGGGGCGAAAATTTCATTCAGCGCTGCCGCGTCGAAGGACAGGAAGCGCAGGTTAGGCAGCTCCTCTGCGATGGCCTTCTCGGTGGCCATGATGAGCGCACCCTCTTCCTTCTCGATGGCAACAAAGTTAATGTCCGGGTTGCGGCGGGCGGTCTCCAGAATGAATCGACCCTTACCGCAGCCGATTTCCAGACGGATGGGGTTGTCGTTGCCGAATTTTTCGCGCCACCTTCCGCGTACTGCACGGGGGTCGGATACCATGACCGAAGCGCATCGTTCAAAGCGCACGTCAAGGTTCTTTTTTTTGCGCATTCTCATGCGTTGCATTCCTCCAAATCGAAGTTTTTTCTGCCATTTATTATATCTTACCGGCGTATTTCTTGGCAAGGTAAAATTGACAGATTTCTGGGTAAACGCTATAATAATACCAGTATTGTCCCATTTCACAAGGTAAGGATGGAAATTTCAATGTCATTTGACCGTTCGAGCGGTGTGCTCATGCACATCACCTCGCTGCCTTCCCCGCATGGTATCGGCACGCTTGGGCAGGCAGCGTTCGATTTCGTTGACTTTCTCCGCGATGCAGGCCAGCGTTATTGGCAGGTTCTGCCGCTTGGGCATACCGGATTTGGTGATTCGCCCTATCAGTGTTACTCGGCAGCGGCAGGCAATCCGCTGATGATCGACCTCGACAAGCTGGTGACAGACGGCATGTTGACCGAAGCGGAGGTCGAGGCAGCCGACGAGGATTGGAACCCCGATAAAGTGGACTTTGTACCGCTCATCGCCGCACGCTATCCGCTTCTGCGACTGGCTTATGCCCGTGCACAGAAGATGCCGCGCGTCATGGAAGCCGTGCAGGCATTCCGCGGGAGCGCAGCCGATTGGATCGAGGATTACACGCTGTTTATGGCGCTCAAGGAAGAGAAGTACGAGGGTGCACCGCTGTGGGAATGGCCGGATGCCGACATCCTGCACCGTGAGCCTGAAGCGCTGGCAGCCATACGCGAGGAACTCAAGGACGAGATTGACTTCCGCGTGTTCCTTCAGGCGGTGTTCTTTGCCCAGTGGGCGACGCTGCGAGCCTATGCCGCCCGCGCAGGCGTGCGCATCATCGGTGATATCCCGATTTACGTCTCGCCCGACTCGTCCGACGTCTGGCAGCACCCCGAGCTGTTCAAGGTGGACGCTGACTTTAAGCCCAAGAAGGTCGCAGGCGTACCACCCGATTACTATTCCGCGACCGGTCAGCTGTGGGGCAATCCGGTCTATGACTGGAAGGCACACGAGAAGACCGGCTACGCATGGTGGATTTGGAGACTCAAGCAGAACGCAGACCTGTTCGACGTCATCCGTATCGACCATTTCCGCGGCTTCGAGTCGTTCTGGGAGGTCGATGCGGACGAGGAGACCGCGATTAACGGCGTATGGCGCAAGGGTCCGGGCATGAAGCTGTTCCGCGCACTGGATGCCGCAGTTCCCGAGCTGCCCATTATCGCGGAAGATCTGGGTGTGATGACCGATAAAGTACGTGCCCTGCTGCGCAGCACCGGTTTCCCGGGCATGCGCGTGATGATCTTCGCCTTCAATCGCTTCGATGATAACGACCACATGCCGCATAACTACCCGGTCAACTCGATTGTCTACACTTCGACCCACGACTCGCAGTCCATCTGCGAGCAGATTCTGGACATCTGCGAGCCCGAGGACGCGGACTTTGCCAAGGCATACATCCGCTGGGACGAGCGCGAGCCCATGGCGTGGTCGGCCATTCGTACGCTCTTTGCCTCGCCCGCATCCATCGCCATGACCACCATGCAGGATCTTTTGAACTTGGGCGCGGATGCACGCATGAACATTCCGTCGACGGTCGGCGGCAACTGGTCGTGGCGTGTGCGCAAGGAGGGCATCAACCACGATGTCGCAGCCTTCCTACATCATGTGACCGAGGTGAACCGCCGTTATCATCCGGTACCGGCTGTCTTTGACAGTACCCCGCTGGACGAGGTTGAAGTACAGGAGGTCACGCCGGACATGGACTACGGCGCACACAAATACTGGACGGACGTGCGTGAGCAGCTGGCGCTGCTGCGCAAGGCGAATGCGTTTCTGACGCGGTTCGAGTCCTGATTTTTACCCTGCATATCTGCCCAAAATACAGGCGCACGGAGGTTTTATCCGTCTGTGCGCTTTTGCCACGAATAATAAGGAGAAGAATATGAGTATCAAAGCAGTGATTTTTGATCTGGACGGCACGCTGCTGGACACCCTAGGTGACCTGACGAGCGCGGTCAATACCGCCCTGCGGCATCACGGATTCCCGCTTTTGACCGAGGAGGATGTATGCAGCCGTGTGGGTAACGGTGTGCGCAAGCTGATCGAGCGCAGCCTGCCGGGGAATGCAGGTAAAGCAATGGTCGATGATTGCCTTGCAGAGTTCCAGCGCGCGTACGACGAGCATCTGGTTGAGCGAACCCATCCCTATCAGGGCATGCCGGTGGTCATTGAGGCATTCTGCCGCCGCGGCGTGCGCATGGCCGTGCTGTCCAATAAGTACCACGCCGCAGCCTGCCGTCTGGTCAACCATTACTTCCCGGGCGATATGGCCGTGACCTTCGGTGAGCGTCCGGGCGTACCGCGCAAGCCCGACCCGACCTCAACCCAGGAGGTCATGCACGTCCTGGGCGTGCAGCCGGACGAGATTCTGTACATCGGCGACAGCGACGTAGACATGCAGACGGCTAAGAAAGCAGGTGTGACCGCAATCGGTGCCCTGTGGGGCTTCCGTGACCGCGCTTCGCTCTTGGAGGCCGGCGCAGACCACGTCGTCGAGCGTCCCGAAGACCTCATTCAGCTGCTTGACCGCTTGCAGCTCGACGCTGCCATGCAGGCCTTTGAGCGCAACGGCTTTACCTGGACGTTCTGCGCGACGGCAGCACAGGCAGCCGACTACATCGTCAGCCAGTGCAAGGGCAAGAAGATCGGCTTCGGCGGTTCTATGACCCTGGACGGCCTTGGCGTGTACGAACAGCTCAAAGACCAGGCCGACGTGCATTGGCACTGGAAGGGCGGCGACCAGCTGCCGAAGGGAGACGTGTTCCTGACCTCTGCGAATGCCCTGTCTGCAACCGGTGAGACCGTCAACATCGACGGCGCGTGCAATCGCATCGCAGCATCGGTACACGGTTTTGACGCGTGCTACGTCGTGTGCGGTATCAATAAACTGGCACCTGACCTCACCAGCGCAATGCGCCGCGCAAGAGAGATCGCCGCACCGCTCAATGCAAAGAGACTCAATAAGAGAACACCGTGCGTGGTGGATGGTAAGTGCCATGATTGCCGCAGCCCCGAGCGTATCTGCCGTGCCATGACCGTCGTGATGGCTCCCCCGACGGGCATGAGTCATTATGAGATCGTGGTTGTCGGTGAGGAACTGGGTTATTAAGCCAAAGCACCGCACCCCTAATTGAAGCTTTCGCTCAAGCCTTTCTCGAAAGGCTTGCGGGTTCTCAGGGCAGAGCCCTGAGACGCTCGCCGCAGCGAGCGGAATCCCCTTTTTGATTTTCGCTCTTGCGAAAATCAACCAAAATAAAAAAAGAATCGCTCGCCGCAGCGAGCGAAATACTCTTTGCACACAAAGTGCGCTCATGGAAAGACCAACCATTCGGTTGGTCTTTCCTTTTTGTTTGTTTTGATTGATTCCCGGGTCGGACACCGGGAATCAAAGGGGAGTTTCGCCCGTTGCGACGGGCGACTCAGGGCGCTGCCCTGAGAACCCGCAGCCTTTCGAGAAAGGCTGGCGAAAGCTTTAGTATGGGTGCGTCCTTATTTCTTAATCTTATGCGGTCTTCCCTCATCATACAATTCCTGTCGGATCGCCGCGAACATATTCTCCGCCATGGAAAAATACTGTCTGCAAGCATGCTCATCAATCGCGACCGGTAAGTCGGTCGGATAGCGCGTTTCAATGTACAGGTTATTGAGCGCCGCACTCTCGTCCAGCCATTCGGTGAACATTTCATCCTGCTGGACAGCCTGACGGCACAGATAGGTGAGGTTGTGGCCGTCGAAATGCCTTCCGGTCTTGAACAGTAAGTACCCCTTGAGCGCCTTCTCAATGGCCTGCTGACAGTGGAAGGCGATGTTGCAGGTATCGCCGTTCCAGGTCATCAGAATGCGTGCGGCTTGCAGGTCGAGCAGCGCCTTATCCAGCCATTTGTAGTAGTACAGACTGTCCCGTCCGCCTTTACGCGCCCTGCTCATACAACACCCGTCCTTTCCGTCGGATCCAGGCAGCATAGCTGGTCTCGTCCTCGGTCAGCGCGTCCCATTCCTGCACGGTGTACAGGGTCAGATTGACCGGAACGTCCGCAACGATGGCCAGATAGAGCGTATGCTGCAAGGCATGTTTGTCGGTATCGTTGGGAACGATGATGCACACGCTGGCCGCCTTGAGCTTGTCGGTGGCCAGGGTGCGCTTTTCGCCATACAGGATGATGGCGAGGGGACGGCAAACGCCTCGAATGGTCTGGGTGATCTCGTCGGGAAATGCCATAGAGAGAAGCCTCCTTTCCGCATCGACCGGTCGGGTCTGACCGGGCTGAAACTTGTTTTTTTACAGTCGTCCGAACGTGCCTGCGGCTTCGAAGCGGGTCTGACCGTCGGCCTCACCGCGCACGCGGAAGGTGTCGTCTGTGCGCTCGGCGTACAGAGACAGGGTCAGACCGGCAGGGGTTTCGGCGGTGTAGTTAATCTGGAGCGAGCGCACAAAGTCGTGTTCGCCGAGGTCGAGCGCGTCGGACACCAGCGCCGCAATGCGGACGTTATTCAGGTGACCATTCACATCCAGATCGGAATACAGGATGGGGTGAGTGTGGTGCAGGGATAGACCGGACACGTCCAGCTTGCCCGGCATGGGCAGCGCTTCACGCGCTTCGCAGGCGTAGTCGGCGGCCTGCGGGACGGTGGTCGGACGGCGGATGCGGTGGGTCTCGGCGTCCAGAATGACCCAGCTGGACATTGCCCGGCCGGCAGGCTGACTGTCGACCGAGAACTCGAACGCGCGCAGCCAGCTCGGGCCCTTGATGCCCGCGCACCAGGTGGTGACGCGCAGGGTGTCGTACGGTGCGAGCGGGCGGGTGAACTCGGCGTGCATGCGCGAGAGCACCCACAGTGCGCCGATATCGTCGCGGTCGAGGTGGCACTGACGTGCGTGCACGGTGGCTGCGTCCTGCATGAAGTCGAAATACGCCGATGGACGCGCGGTACCGCGCCAGTCAATGTGGCTGTATGTCAGTTCGTAATCCTTGTCAAAAATGAGCTGCATGATGCAAAAAACCTTCTTACTGAATCATAGAGCGCAGGAACTGGGACAGGATGCTGCCGAAGTCCCCGCCGTTAAGCGTGCTCGGGCTGCTGCCGCCCGGATTGGACGGATTGGGCGCGGTGTTCTCATTGTGCACCGTGCCGTACCAGTTGGTCAGACGGTCGGCCATGCCGGATGCTGCCGGGATGGAGCCGTAGCGGAAAAAGACGCAGCCGCCGACGTTGTCCTTGTTTTCGAGGTATGCCAGGCTGTCGAACAGCGGGTCGGTGGTCGTCCACACACCGGTCGGATTGTCCGCGCAGCGGTACGCGCCCATGCCGATGTACAGATGCACGTCAGAGCCTGCGACGGCATCGTTCCACCAGTCGGCCAGGGTGGCGAAGTCGGCCAGCTTGTGACCGATCTCCCAGTAGATCTGGGGGATGATATAGTCTACCAGACCGTTTTCAATCCAGTACAGGCTGTCGGCGTAGCTCGAGACATAGTGCTCGCTGCCGTTTGTGTTGGAGCCGCGGGGATCGGTGGACTTGTTGGCCCAGATGCCCGACGGGCTGATACCGAACTGGATGTCCGGGTCGATGTTGTGGACGGCGGTGTCCAGCTGGGCAATCAGCTGGTTGACGCTGTCGCGTCTGAAGTCCGCGATGTTGGAAAAACCGCTGCCATACTTCTGATAGGTCGCACTGTCGTTGAAATCGGTGCCCGGATAGAAATAGTCGTCCATGTGCAGACCATCCACGTCGTAATTCTGTACGATTTCGACCGCGCCGCGGGTCACAAGATCGCGTACTTCGGGGATACCGGGGTTAAAATAGTAGTTGCCGTCCGAGTACTTGACCACCCAGCCGGGGTTCATCTTGGCCGGGTGCGTGCTGGGCAGCGCGTTCCACTCGGTATCCTTGCTGCGGGTGATGCGGTAGGGGTTAATCCACGCGTGCAGCTCCAGACCGCGCTTGTGCGCCGCCTCGACCCAGTATCCGAGCGGATCGAAACCGCCCTGCGGAGCGGTGCCGACCGAACCGGTCAGGTACTTGCTCCACGGAAAGAGATCGGACTTGTAAAGCGCATCACCCGACGGTCTGACCTGTAAAAAGACCGCGTTGAGACCCCACTTGACGCAGTTGTCCAGAATCTCGTCGGCCTCGGCGCGGAGCTTGTCAGGATCGGTGGTTGGAGACGAGGGGTAGTCCAGATTGTAAACTGATGACACCCAAACGCCGCGCATTTCCTCGGAAGCTGAGGGCGCTGCAAACGCCGGGGTCACCAGGGTGAGCACGCACACGAGTACGAGTGCGAGCAAACGGAAAGATCGTTTCATAGTACCTCCTAAGATGCCAGGGTCGTGCAGACCGCCCGCGGAACGAAACCTCGAACGATGCATGAAAACAAACTACCCGGCACAGCCGAGTGCGTGCTGCGCGGGAAAGCTCTCTTTCATCCTAACATTTTGCCTGGAATTTCGCAAGGGGCTTGACGCAGCTTCTAAAAAATCGTATGCTAAAAAGAAAGCAAATACCCCGGAAAAGAAGGGATAAGATGGAACAAAAAAAGGCTCTTGCCCTGCATGACCTGTCGGCCATCGGACGGGCGGGACTGACGCAGGCGATGAGCGCGCTGACCGCAATGGGTCACCAGTGTATTCCCTTGCCGACTGCGGTCTATTCCTCACACGCGGGCATTCCCGGCTTTGTCGCACAGGATCTGACCGACTGGCTTTCGGGTGCACTCGGACAGTACGAGACGCTGGGATTGCGTTTTGACGCGGTGCTGAGCGGCTTTCTGAGCGCACCGGCACAGGTGGGGTGCGTCAGACGCGCGGCGGCATGTAAACAGCCGAATGGTATCCTGCTGGTCGACCCGGTCATGGGCGATAACGGCAAATTATATAAAATCTGCACCCCGGAACTGGTCGACAGCCTGCGGCAGCTGTGCCACATGGCCGACTATATCACCCCGAACGTCACCGAGGCAGCCGTCTTGCTGGACTTACCGGCTGATACGACCCCCAAGAGCATGACCGAGGCCGAGAACTGGGTGCATAGATTGTGTGAGCGGTACGAGACGCGCACGGTGCTGACCGGACTTGGAGACGAGAGAACCGTTTTCACCCTGTGCGGACAGGACGATACCGTCCAGACCGTAACCAATCCCCGGATTGGGGCATACTATCCGGGCACGGGTGACTTGTTCGCCGCCGTGCTGACCGGCTCCCTTTTGCGCGGGGATTTGCTCAGAGACGCAGCCAGCCGCGCGGCAAACTTCGTGTGCGACTGCATCCGCGCAACCGCACAGATGGATAGTCCGCCACAGTGGGGCGTCATCTTGGAACCACAGCTTTGGAGGTTGTACGATGAAGGAAAGTTTAGAGGAAATCGCACTGTATTATAAAAATCAGGGCGCACCGAGTGACCAGTCCGCACTTTTGAGCTGCCTGCGCGAAGCACAGCAGGCTTGCGGCGGTATGCTGGACGCCGAAGCACAGCAGATTCTCGCGGATGTGCTGGATGTCAAGCCCGCCTACTTGCAGGCCGTGGCAAAACGCATCTCGGATTTGAAGCTGTCGGGCGCGAGCCATACCCTGACAGTGTGTCAGGGAGTGAATTGCAGCAGAGAGGGCAAAAATATCCATCGATATCTGGAAGATGAACTGGGAGCAAAACCCGGAAAGACGTTTTTAGGTGGAAAGTGGATGTATCAGACCGTCGGCTGCCAGCGTGCATGCCGTACGGCGCCGAACGTCCGCGTAGACGGCCAGCTCATGACCGGAATGACTCTGGAACGACTCAAGGAAATCTTGCAGAAGGGTTAAACCACCGCACCCCTTGCTGAAGCTTTCGCCAGCCTTTCTCGAAAGGCTGCGGGTTCTCAGGGCAGAGCCCTGAGCCGGACTCCGCAGAGTCCGGAATCCCCTTTGATTCCCGGTGTCCGCCCCGGGAATCAATAAACTCTCGTTTTGATCGCTCGCCTCAGCGAGCGAAACTTCCCCGCGCACAAAGTGCGCTCATTAAGACCCAACCTGCCGGATTGGGTCTTTCTTTTCCCCCTGCCACCGCGCTACACCTAAAAATACACCCGTATTCCACCCCCTTCCCCACCTCAAAAACATTTTTTAAAAAACTTGAAAATTTATGTTGACATTCCCCGGAAACGCTGATATAATAAATATCGTTCCGAGCGAACACCACAGAGAAATGCGGATGTAGCTCATCTGGTAGAGCGCCACCTTGCCAAGGTGGAGGTAGCGAG
>CAUEJN010000003.1 GCA_959018045.1 uncultured Butyricicoccus sp.
ACCAGGAGCGCCGGACGGCTCGCACCCGCTGCGCGGAGCTCGTACTTTCCCACCCCCTTGCGGAATTAGAAAACGCCCCGGTGGGGCGTTTTCCGGTAAGGCTGTGGCCGACTTGTTCGGCCAAGCCATGAACGGAGAACGGGAAAACGGGGTCGCAAAGGGACGAGAGCGCGCCTTAAAATACGCCGTAGGCGTGCGTGCTCGAGGTGAGCGGCGGTACGCGATTTTCGAGCGTACCGTAAAAAATATTCCGGTGGAATATTTTTTAGCGATGGAGAGGAAAACCGTAGGTTGTCCATCCCTTGCTTTCCGTCCCCCTTCTAAGGGGAACCTTGTGGAATCAGAAAACGCCCCTGTGGGGCGTTTTCCCACAAGGCTGTGGCCGACTTGCTCGGCCAAGTCATGAACGGAGAACGGGTTGCGGTGTCAGCCGCAAAATTGAAAACCAATCCGCAGGTTGGTTTTCATGAGCGGCCATTGGCCGCAGGGATTTGCGCGTCTGCGGACGCGCTGAAAACGAGAGTTTGATTGAAACCCGGGTCGGACACCGGGTTTCAAAAGGGGATTTCGCCCGTTGCGACGGGCGACTCAGGGCTCTGCCCTGAGGACCCGCAGCCTTTCGAGAAAGGCTGGCGAAAGCTTTATTTCGCCTGCGGGCGGAAATTTGAAAGGAGTGCAAACGATGATAGCTGCAATCTGTTTAGACGACCATTTGGGCATGTTATTTAACGGTCGGCGGTTAAGTCAAGACCGCTGTGTGCGATCCGATCTGTTGACCCATCTTCGCGGTCAAAAACTATGGCTGAACGCTTATTCAGCCCGTCAATTTTCCGATACCGAGCAGGAAAACTTATGCATCGCGGAAGATTTTCTGGGTAAAGCGCCCGATGGAGCCTATTGTTTTGTGGAAAACCAGGCGTTAAAGCCCTATTTAGGCCGTTTAGAGGGTCTGATTATTTACCGCTGGAATCGGATTTACCCGTCCGACATGCGGTTTGATCTGGATTTATCCGAATGGAAGCTGGTCGAGCAAGAAGAATTTCCGGGGCATTCCCATGAAAAAATCACAAAGGAGAGGTACATAAGATGAAAAAACGGCTGTTTGCAGTAGGTTTACTGCTGATTATGGTACTGAGCGGCTGTGCGCCTGCGGCTTCCAACACGGCTGAGGTGGTTGCGCTGTCCGATGTTCCGGAATTTTCCGGTGAGCCCTATGTGGTCATCAATGACAACGAGCCGAGTTTCCCGGCGGAGGATTTCACAAGCGAAGGCTTTGAGGAATACAGTCCGCTGGACGATCTGGGACGCTGCGGTGTGGCGTATGCAAATGTCGGTCTGGAGACCATGCCGACCGAGGAGCGCGGCAGCATCAGCAACGTCAAGCCGACCGGCTGGCAGAGTGTACAGTATGACTTTGTAGACGGAAAGAGTCTGTACAATCGCTGCCATCTGATCGGATTTCAGCTGACGGGCGAGAACGCCAACCGCCAGAATCTGATTACCGGCACGCGCTACATGAACGTCGACGGCATGCTGCCGTTTGAAAACATGGTTGCCGACTACGTCAAGGAGACCGAAAACCATGTTTTGTACCGAGTGACACCCATTTTTGAGGGCGACAATCTGGTGGCGAGCGGTGTACAGATGGAAGCCCAGTCGGTCGAGGATAAGGGCGAGGGTGTATGCTTCAACGTGTATGTCTACAACAATCAGCCGGGCGTGACCATCGACTATGCGACTGGCGACAGCTGGGCGTCGGATGAAGAACCGGTGGACACGGGCAAGCAGAGTACATATATCTTGAACACCAGCTCGCGCAAGTTCCACAAGCCCGATTGCGGCAGTGTGGAGACCATCAGCCCGTCCAACAAAAAGAGCTACACAGGCACGCGGGAAGAGCTCATCAATCAGGGCTATGAGGCCTGTGGCAAGTGCAAACCGTAAGACTGACAAGAGAGCCGAAGCAAACGGCTCTCTTTTTGTATGCCCCGGACATTGCGCAGGCGCGTACAGGCTCGTATAATAGAACATACGGGAAAAAAGGGGGATTGAGATGAAGCGATCGGTTGGCTTATCCGACGCGCGGGCGTGCAAAACGCAGGACTTGACGATGGGCAGCATTACGGGCAATCTGCTCCTGTTCGCCCTGCCGCTCATGGCGGGAAATCTATTGCAGCAGCTATATAACGTAGCCGATACTTGGGTAGTCGGCCGTTTTCTGGGTGCGGACGCGCTGGCGGCAGTCGGTTCGGCCTATACGCTGATGGTCTTTCTGACCTCGATTTTGTTGGGGTTATGCATGGGCAGCGGTGCGGATTTTGCGGTACAGTACGGAAAACGGGACTTTGACCGGCTCAAAACCGGTATTTTCCTATCGTTTGTACTGATTGCCGTGATGACAGCCGTGCTGTGCGCGATTGTCTATCTGGGCATGGACGGGATTTTGTGGATTTTACAGATTCCCGATGTGATCGTGCCGCTCATCCGGGCTTATCTCGTGATTGTGTTTTTGGGCATCCCGGCAACCTTCCTCTATAACTATTTTGCAAATCTGCTGCGCGCGGTCGGTGATTCGGTCACGCCGCTGCTGTTTTTAGCGGTGTCTGCGGTCTTGAACATCGTGCTCGACCTGTTTTTTGTCATCACGTTGGACTGGGGCGTGGGCGGTGCGGCAGGTGCGACCGTGCTTGCACAGTATGTGTCCGGGTTGGGACTGGCAGCGTTCACGGTCTGGCGATTCCCCGAGCTTGTGCCCCGGAGAGAACACAGAAAGTGGGACGGGCGTGTCCTGCGTGAGATCGCCGGGCTGTCCGGTTTGACCTCGGTGCAGCAGTCGGTGATGAATTTCGGTATTCTGATGGTACAGGGCAGGGTCAATTCCTTCGGGCCGTCGGTCATGGCAGCCTTTGCCGCGGCGGTCAAGATCGATTCCTTTGCCTACATGCCGGTACAGGACTTCGGCAACGCCTTTTCGACCTTCGTGGCGCAGAACTTCGGCGCGGGCAAGGCCGACCGCATCCGGGGCGGTATCCGCAGCGCGGCAGCGTGCGCGGCTGCCTTCTGTGTCGTGGTCGGCGGTGCGGTGTGTCTGTTTGCCCGTCCGCTGATGACCATTTTTGTCGACCCGGCAGAAACCGAAATCATCGCCATTGGCGTGCAGTATTTGCACATTGAAGCGGCGTTTTACTGTGGTATTGGTATTTTATTCCTGCTGTACGGCTATTATCGTGCGGTCGGTAAGCCGGGCATGTCGGTCGTGCTGACCGTCATTTCCCTGGGCACGCGTGTTGCGCTGGCCTACACCCTGTCGGCCATTCCGCAGATCGGCGTGATTGGCATTTGGGTTTCGGTGCCGATCGGCTGGGCGCTGGCCGACCTTGCCGGTATTGTGTATTTATTCTGCCGTTCGGAGTGTCCGGAAACGGTCAGGGTTGACACAGACAACACACAGGGATAAGATAGAGACGAAAAGATTGGATGAACCGGCGTACAGACCCCGGTATGTGAAAAAAAGAGGGATTTCTGAAACAATGAGACGAAAATCGTATGAAATCGATATGTGTCATGGACCGCTGCTCAGCCGTATCCTGCTGTTTACCTTTCCGCTCATGTGCTCGGGCATCTTGCAGCTGCTGTTTAACGCAGCCGACATTGTGGTTGTCGGCCGGTTTGTCGGCAGCGAGGCCATGGCGGCGGTCGGTGCGACCAGCTCACTCATTAACCTGCTGGTCAACTTCTTTATCGGTATTTCGGTCGGTGCAAACGTGCTTGTTGCACGATTTTGCGGCGGCGGTGAGTACCGGGACGCTAAGGAGACCGTGCAGACCGCGCTTTTGACCGGTCTTGCAGGCGGTCTGATTTTGATTGTGCTGGGCATTGCGACCTCGCGTCCCATGCTGACACTCATGGCGACCCCGGAAGAGGTCATCGATCAGGCAACGCTGTACATGCGTCTGTACTTTGTCGGCATGCCCGCAACGATGATCTATAACTTTGGCGCGGCCATCCTGCGCGCGGTCGGTGATACGCGCAGACCGCTGTACTTTTTGCTGTTTGCCGGCGTGTTTAACGTCGGCTGCGATATTCTGTTCATCGTTGCACTTGACTGGGGTGTCGCCGGTGCGGCAGCTGCAACCGTCATTGCACAGATCATCTCCGCGACGCTCATTGTCATGTGCCTGACCCGCATGGACGGTGTTTGCCATCTGAATTTGGAGAACATCCGCTTTTATCGGCATAAGTTTTTTCGCATTATGCAGGTTGGTCTGCCTGCCGGACTGCAAACCGTGATTTTCAATATCTCGAATGTACTCATTCAGTCGTCGATCAACTCGTTCGGCGCGATTGCGGTTGCGGGCAATACGGCGGCGAACAACATCGAGGGCTTTGTCTATACCTCGATGAACTCGCTCTATCAGACTTCGCTGAGCTTTACCAGTCAGAACCTGGGTGCAAAGAACGACAAGCGCATCGACCGCGTGCTGTTCTACTGCATGGGTCTGGTCATCGTCATCGGTCTGGTGCTGGGCAACGGTGCGCACCTGCTGGGTGAACATCTGCTGGGCATTTACTCGAGTGACCCCGAGGTCATCCAGTTCGGCATGATGCGTCTGAGCGTGATCAGCGTGACCTATTTCCTGTGCGGCATGATGGATGTCGGCGCGGGCAGCGTGCGCGGTCTAGGCTACTCCATTTTGCCCATGCTAGTTTCGTTCGTGGGCGCGTGCCTGTTCCGTATCATCTGGATTTTTACGATTTTCCAGTGGCAGCACACGCTGTTTAACCTGTACATTTCTTACCCGATCTCGTGGGCGCTGACCGTCTGTGCACATGTGGCGTGCTACTGCATCGTGCGCCGCACGGTGTTTGCGCGCATGCGAAAGGCCAGAGAGCAGGAACAAATGGAGGGAAAGCAGGCCGAACAGGAAGTCTAACAAAAAAGATTTTATAAACTATACAAAATGAAAATTTTGTACAACTTGGAGCAGACGCAGCAGCGCGGTGGGGACAGCAAAATCCCTGCCGCGCGTTCTTTTGTCAGATCGAATGGAACGGCGAGACTTCTTTTGCTGTGCTCTTGTTCGATGTGCCGAAATGGGCAAGACCCGGGTTTTTCCATTGACTTTTCCGGTGAGACAGATTACAATCATGCTTGGGTTAGTTAAAACTAACTTGTAGCAAAAAAATACACGCAGCTCGGATGGCCGACAAGGCGGCAGCACAAAATATGGCCCCTTGGCTCTTGACAGGATACCAAATCCGTGGTATCCTACTCCCAGATCATATGACTGACGGAATCGTGGGGCTTACCACATGAAGTATGATCCTGTTTTTTTGCCGACCGTCTGGGCACAGTTGCCTGGAGGTGCGGCTTTTTTTGTGCCATTTTGGCCGAAAAGACTGTATCTTCGGGAAAGGGAGCAAGCAAATGACCGGATATTTACACTCGATCGAATCCATGGGCACGGTGGACGGCCCGGGCATCCGCACGGTGGTCTTTTTACAGGGCTGCGCGCTGCGCTGCCGGTACTGCCACAACCCGGACACCTGGAATACCGGCGGCGGGCAGCAGATCACACCCGAAGCGCTGGTGCGCAAGCTGCGCCGCTATGTGCCGTACTACACCCGTTCGGGCGGCGGTGTAACCTTCTCGGGCGGCGAGCCGCTCTTGCAGCCGGAATTCCTGTCCGAATGCCTGCGGCTGTGCAAAGCCGAGGGCATTCACACCTGCATCGACACGGCGGGCGTGGGTCTGGGTGACTACGACAGCATCCTGCAAAACACCGATCTTGTTTTGTACGATGTCAAGCACGAAGCGCCGGACGCTTACCGCGACCTGACCGGCCAGCCGATCGACCGCACGCACGCCTTTGTCGAGGCCGTGCGCCGTGCCGGGACACCCATGTGGGTGCGGCATGTCGTGGTGCCGGGTGTGACCGATGACGAGGCGCACATGCAGGCGCTCGCCGGGTACGTCCGCACGCTGCCGAACGTGCAGCGCGTCGAGCTTCTGCCCTATCATTTGCTTGGGGTCAATAAGTATGCTGCGCTCGGCCTCCCCTATCCACTCGAGGGCGTGCCCGCGATGGATCGCGCGCGGTGTGAGCAATATCAGGACACATATTTTGGAGGTTGGTCGAAATGATGCAGTACAGCCAGTGGAACGGTTTTCGCGGCGGTGAATGGCAGCGCGCCATCGACGTCCGCTCGTTCATTCAGAAAAACTACACGCTCTATGAGGGTGACGACAGCTTTCTGGTCCCCCCGACCGACCGCACGCGCCGCGTGTGGGAAAAGTGCGAAAAGCTCATCCTCGAGGAGATGAAAAAGGGTATTCTGGACGTCGATACCGACCGCATTTCGGGCATCGACAACTTTGCGCCCGGATACATCGACAAGGAAAACGAGGTCATCGTCGGCTTGCAGACCGACGCGCCGTTAAAGCGCATTGTAAACCTGTACGGCGGCATGCGCATGGCAAAGTCTTCGCTCGAGCAGTACGGCTATCAGCTCGACCCGACCATCGAGCGCCACTTCTCCGAGTACCGCAAGACCCACAACGAAGGTGTCTTTGACGCCTATCCCGAGCGCACCCGTGTTGCCCGTCACGTTGGCCTGCTGACCGGCCTGCCCGACGCATACGGTCGTGGCCGCATCATCGGCGACTATCGCCGTGTTGCGCTGTACGGTATCGACCGCCTGATCGAGGAGAAAAAGAACGATCTCAAGGCAATTGACGGCTCGATGGACGAGGAAAGAATCCGCCTGCGCGAGGAGGTTTCCGAGCAGATTCGCGCACTGGGCAAGGTCAAGGCCATGGCGGCGCGCTACGGGGTTGACCTGTCCCAGCCGGCAAAGGACGCGCACGAGGCAGTGCAGTTTTTGTACATGGCATATCTGGCCGGTATCAAGGAGAACAACGGCGCGGCAACCTCGCTCGGCCGCACGTCCACCTTCCTCGACATCTACATCCAGCGCGACTTGGACGCAGGCATTCTGGACGAAGCCGGTGCACAGGAGCTCATCGACCAGTTCATCATCAAGCTGCGTCTGGTGCGTCACCTGCGCACGCCCGAGTACAACGAGCTGTTTGGCGGTGACCCGACCTGGGTGACCGAGTCCATCGGCGGCATGGGCATTAACGGCAAGTCCCTGGTTACCAAGAACTCGTTCCGCTACCTGCACACGCTGACCAACCTAAACCCCGCACCCGAACCCAACCTGACTGTGCTCTGGAGCGAGCACCTGCCGCAGGGCTTCAAGACCTACTGCGCCAAGATGAGCATTGCAACCGACTCCATCCAGTACGAAAACGACGACGTGATGCGTCCGATTTACGGCGACGACTACGCCATCGCCTGCTGTGTCTCGGCCATGCAGGTCGGCAAGCAGATGCAGTTCTTCGGCGCACGCTGCAACATGGCAAAGAGCCTGCTGTACGCGATCAACGGCGGTGTGGACGAGAAGAAGGGCGAGCTGGTTGTCCCCGGCATCGAGCCGATCACTGACGAAATTCTGGACTATGACAAGGTGCGTGCAAACTACGACAAGGTACTGGCTTATGCAGCCGAGCTGTACGCCGATACGGTCAATATCATCCACTTCATGCACGACAAGTACGCCTACGAGGCCAGCCAGATGGCGCTGCACGACACCCACGTCGAGCGCCTGACCGCCTTCGGAATCGCTGGTCTGTCGGTCGCTGCCGACTCGCTCTCTGCCATCCGCTACGCCAAGGTACGCCCCATCCGCAACGAGCAAGGCATCGCGGTCGACTTCGAGACCGTGGGCGAGTTCCCCAAGTACGGCAACGATGACGATCGCGCCGACGACGAGGCCGTTTACATCGTGCGCAAGTTCTCGTCCGAGCTGAAAAAGCATCCCCTGTACCGCGGCGCAAAGCATACGCTGTCTGCCCTGACCATCACGTCCAATGTCATGTACGGCAAGAAGACCGGCTCGACCCCGGACGGCAGAAAGGGCGGCGAGCCGCTTGCCCCGGGTGCAAACCCGATGCACGGACGCGACGAAAACGGCGCGCTCGCCTCGCTCAACTCGGTTGCAAAGATTCCCTATCGTGATGTCTGTCAGGACGGCGTGTCCAATACCTTCTCCATCGTGCCCGACGCGCTCGGTCACGACGAGGCCGCACGCGAGGCCAATCTGGTCGCCGTACTCGACGGCTATTTCCAGCAGGGTGCCCACCACCTGAACGTCAATGTCTTGAACCGCGAGACCCTTATGGACGCGATGGATCACCCGGAGAAGTACCCGACCCTGACCATCCGCGTATCCGGCTATGCGGTCAACTTCAATCGTCTGTCCCGCGAGCAGCAGGAGGAGGTCATCAAACGCACCTTCCACAGCTCGCTGTAATGGGCAGATCGTTGGCTTTGGCGACATCAGCTGGGACGGCTAACTCGATCGCCTGTACGTCCACGCTCACTTTCAGCGGCAGGGCACCGCTGCCGGATAACCACGGGACAGCAGGTCGTGTGTCACGGCGTAAAGCTGACCAATTTTGTCATCGCAAACCGTAAGATACTTTTTTTCACACATAACGAAAACGCATCCTGCCAAGACTCCGGCAGGATGCGTTTTTTTGGGAGGTGAATTATCGATTGAGCAGATAAATCATCAGATTGAGATAGGCTGCAAAGGTCACCCACAGGAAATACGGGATTTGCAGCCGCGCTGCCAGACGGTCGGAGCGGGCAAAAATGAAAATCATCCAGATGATGAGCGCCCACAGCACCAGCAGCCAGACAAAGGAAAACAGGTAGACGCGGAAGGTAAAAAATGCGATGCTCCACGCAAAGTTAAAGAACAGCTGGACGGCATAAATGCGGGTGGCCGCCTGCTTGTCCGCTTGTGAGCCGTCAGACTCCAGCACACGCCCCAGCCCGATGCCCATGAGCACGTATAAAATCGTCCACACCACCGGGAACACCCACGCGGGCGGGGTCAGCATGGGCTTGTTCACCAAATCGGTGTAATAGGACATGTCGTTACGCGTCAAAAAGCTGGAAAGGGCGCCGACAATCAGTGTGATGCCGATCGTCCAGAGATAAGTTCGTTTTTTCATGGTTTATTTGCCTCCGATCGCTTGCCTTGTGTCTGCTATGATACACCGTCCGGCAGGCGAATGCGGTCATAAATTGGAGGCGGTCTGTGAAATATGCAAAGAATTTTCGCTTTCCGACTTGCCCTTGAAGGCTTTTAAGGTCTGAACCAGCAGAATGATGCCCAAAACGATCGAAATATAGTCTGCGACAGCCTGGGTAAAGTTGATGCCGTCCAGACCAAAGCCAGCGTTCAGCAAATACAGCAGCGGAATGAAGATCAGGCCCTGACGGCAGACCGAGAGCATGACCGCGGGCAGTGGACGGCTCAGCGCCGTGTCGCACACGACGGTTAGAATGCCGCAGCATTTTGGATGCGGTGGCGCGGTTGATGAAGAATTCGTCCTCGATATCGCGCTGACACAGACGCTGATCGCGGTGGGCGTAGAGAAAATCGAGCACAAACAGACTGGTCAGCGAGCATTCGTTGAGCTCCTGCGGTTGTAGATCGCATGGGAAAGATTTTGTTGCAGCGGGCAAAGGAATGTGCTATCATAGTCATATCTCACGATATTCCATTGCGGGTTGTTTGTAAAAAATGTGTAAAGTGTACAAAGAAGGAGGGTATCATGCAAAGATCCAGCTGGACACGTCCCACGGGAAAGACCATGCGGGACATGCTGCACATTGGCGCACCTATTTTCGCCGAGCTGTTCCTTGTCAGCCTGTTTGTCATGGTGGACACCGCGCTGCTCAAGCCCTGCGGTACGACCGCGATTGCGGCCGTCGGTCTGACCGCCGAGCCTATCAACGTACTGGAATTTCTGTTTTTCGCGGTCGAAACCGCGGTCATCGCACGCATGGCGCGCGCGTCGGCCAAAAATGACCGAAACGCTATCCACGCCATTATCCGGGGATATCTCAAACTGACCTTGGCCTCGGCGGCGCTGCTCGCCGTCCTGACCGGCGCCTTTGCCATCCCCTTCCTGACTCTGTTCGGTGGCACGGCGGACACCCTGCCCATTGCCGTGCCCTATTTTCAGATTTCCCTGCTGGCCTTTGTCTGCCGCCGCATGTACGGTGCGATGGCCACCATTTTAAAGGGATTGGACAAGCCGCAGTGGTCATTTTTGCTCAATTTGATCGCAAACGGCATCAATATCGTCGGGGACGTCGTGCTGATTAACGGCTATGGCCCTTTCCCAAAGCTGGGTGCACTCGGCGCGGCTGTGGCGACAGTCAGCGGCTGCGCGGTGGGTCTGATCTGTGCGGTGGTGGTCATGCGTGACCAGCTGCGGGCGCGCGAGATTCGGATTCCGCTGTCCGACTGGCTGCGCTCGACCTGGCGCGAAACCAGAGCAATCTGCACTGAGGCGCTGCCGATGGCGGGTGAAAAGGTCATGATTCGTCTGGGTATCTTCCTGTCCATCACGCGCATTGCAGCGCTGGGCACAACCGCCTTTGCCGCCTATCGCATCTTGATTTCGCTGCAAAACTTCGCCTATCTGGGCGCGGAAGCCGTCGCGACCACCGCGCTGATCTTCCTGAGCAAGGCTTACGCCAACCACGACCGAAAAGCGGCACAAGATGCGTTTTCGGCTGCGATGGTGTACGGACTTGCCTTTTCCAGCCTGTGCGCGGTGCTGTTTTTCGCCGTTCCGGGCTTTCTCATGTCGTGCTACTCGGACGACCCGCAGGTGCTGTCCGAGGGTGTGCGCGTCCTGCGCATCATCTTCCTATACCAGCCGTTCCAAGCGGTCGCACTCATCTACGCCAGCGGTATGCGCAGCTGTCGGCGTGCAGGTATTCCCTCGATCATCACAACCGTGGGCATCGTTCTGGTTCGTCCGTCGCTTGTCTATCTGCTGGCCGGCCCGCTGGGCGTGTGCGGTGCCTGGATTGCCATTATGACCGACGAGATTGTACGCTGCGTGCTGCTCTTTGCCCTGCGCGGCAAGATGTGGCGGCAATTCACCGATGCCCCAACCGCTTCCCCAGCTGTCGTATAACCAAAAAAGCTCTGACTTTTGTCAGGGCTTTTTTTCATTTTCGGTTTGAATTTGTGCAGGCTGACAAAATGTAAGCAAGCTAACAAATTTCTCGAAAGGAGTGTATTCCCAAACATGGAGTCAGAGCATTTGATCGGGTACACCATCCGCGCGCTGTCCAACCTGTTTCGGCGGCAGCTGATGAGCCACCAGCCGCCGGGCGGCAAGCCGTGTTCGGAGACCGCAGGCATGATTATGGGCTATCTGTGCGAGCACGTCGGCGACCAGCTATGCCAGCATGACATCGAGCAGGTTTTCTGTATCCGCCGCTCGACCGCGTCCCGCTTTTTGATCGCGCTCGAGAAGGAAGAGATGATCGAGCGCGTGTGCCGTCTGGCGCAGGCCGACCCCTTCATTCAGGAAATGCCTGACAAGTACGACACTTACATCGAACAGAGTGGTACCAATGTATCGGGCGGTCAGAAACAGCGGCTGTGTATCGCCCGCGCCCTGCTCAAAAAGCCCAAGATTCTGGTTCTGGACGACTCGACCTCTGCCGTCGACACCAAAACCGACGCGCTCATCCGTCAGGCCTTCCGCGAGGAAATCCCGGACACGACCAAGTTCATCATTGCCCAGCGTATCTCGTCGGTACAGGATGCCGACCATATTCTGGTGCTGGACGACGGTCACATCAGCGCATACGGCACGCACGAGGAACTGCTCAAAACCAGCCAGATTTATCAGGAAGTCGTTGCATCGCAGCAGAAGGGAGGCGAGGAAGATGCCTAATTTCAACAAGATGAACGCGAAAATGGGTGCGCTGCTCGCTGGGCATTGTTTTACAGGATACCAACCTGTTTACCGGCACCGTGCGCGAGAACATCCGCTATGGCCGTCTGGGTGCGACTGACGAGGAAATCGAGGTTGCGGCAAAGCTGGCAAACGCTGACGAGTTCATCCGCCGTCTGCCCGAGGGGGCTACGACACCATGCTGACCGACAACGGCGCAAACCTGTCCCAGGGTCAGCGCCAGCTGATCGCGATCGCACGCGCAGCGGTCGCCGATCCCCCGGTTATGATCCTCGACGAGGCGACAAGCTCCATCGATACCCGCACCGAGGCACTCGTACAGCAGGGCATGGACGGTCTGATGTATGGCAGAACGGTCGTTGTCATCGCGCATCGACTGTCCACCGTGCGCAGCTCATATGCCATCCTGGTACTTGAGCACGGACGCATCATCGAGCGCGGCAGCCACAACGAACTGATTGCCCAAAAGGGTGTTTACGATCAGCTCTATACCGGCGCATTCGAAATGGAATAACGCAAAAGACCCACCGGAAACCTGTCCGGTGGATCTTATTTTTTTGCGTAAAAACAGTTATGCGTCCAGATGGTCAAGGGCATCCTGCACGATCTTGTCGAGCATTGCGCACTGTGCGCCGTCGATAACCGGCTCGTCGGTGCGGTTCTCCGCGATGATGGCCTGCGCGTGCCAGGGCAAGAATGGGTTCGAGCGCCTCAGCCGGGATGCGCACGGTCTCCCCGTCCACCTTTGCACCGAGTTTCTGCGCCATGCCGCACACGGTCTCATTGGGTACGTGCAGACCGAGCTCGGACAGGATGCGCATGGATGTATTGTGAATGCGTGCGATCTCGTCATCGCTCAGCACGCGGATATTCGCCTGAATCTGGTTCATGGTTTGGCTCTCCTTTTCTTTCTTTCCACCAGTCTGCCAGATTTCCCCGCCCCGGGCAATGAAATTTGCACCCTCTTTGCTGTCATTTTATGTGCTTTCGCCCGTGTGTCTGAAACGGCACGCCAGACAAAGAAAAACCCCCACGGATTGCATTTCCGCAGGGGGTTCTTCTCATGAAAGGAGATTTGAACTTGAAATATAAATAGGAGATGTTTCCCCAATGGGGCAAAGATGGATGGTTTAGCGCTGTACGCGGCCGGAACCGTCGCCGCCCGCCAGCTTCTCGACCTCGGAAACGGTCACGAGGTTGTAGTCGCCCTCGATTGAGTGCTTGAGTGCAGATGCTGCAACCGCGAACTCGACTGCGTCCTGGGTGTTCTTGCCGGACAGCAGCGCGTAGATCAGGCCGCCGCCGAAGGAGTCGCCGCCGCCAACGCGGTCAATAATGTGCAGGTGGTACTCCTTGGAGAAGCAGTAGTTCTCGCCGTCGTACAGCATAGCTGCCCAGTCATTGTCGCTTGCAGAGATCGAGGTGCGCAGGGTGATTGCGACCTTCTCAAAGCCGAACTTGTCAGCCAGCTGCTTTGCAACAGACTTGTAGCCTTCCTTGTTGAGCTTGCCGCCGTAAATGTCGGTGTTCTCTGCCTCGATGCCGAATACGTCCTTTGCGTCCTCCTCGTTGGAGATGCACACGTCAACATACTGGCACAGATCGGTCATTGCTGCACGCGCCTGATCGCGGGTCCACAGCTTGCCGCGGTAGTTTAAGTCACAGGAGATCTTGACGCCGTGTGCCTTTGCAGCCTTGCAGGCCTCGCGGCAGATCTCGACCAGGTTCTCGCCCAGTGCCGGGGTGATGCCGGTGAAGTGGAACCAGTCCGCGCCCTCAAAGATGGCATCCCAGTCGAAGTCGGACGGGGCAGCCTCCTGGATGGCAGAATGTGCACGGTCGTAGATGCAGACCGAGCCGCGCTGGGATGCACCCTTCTCGAGGAAGTAGATGCCGACGCGGTCGCCGCCGCGTACGATCTTGGAGGTGTCAACGCCGTACTTGCGCAGCGAGTTGACAGCAGCCTGACCGATCGCATGGGTGGGCAGCTTGGTGACAAACGAAGCGTCCATGCCGTAGTTTGCCAGAGATACCGCGACGTTTGCCTCGCCGCCGCCGAAAGTGGCCTGCAGCTGGTCGTCCTGGAAGAAGCGGTAATAGCCGTTGGGGGCAAGGCGGAGCATGAGCTCGCCAAAGGTAACAACCTTCATGGGTATAAACTCCTTTTCAGATCTTTGAGAGGTGGTAACGTGGATTTTGGATTGTTTTTTTGGTAGGGTAACGTATTTTGTAAAAAGGTTTTCAGGCCTTGCCGACCAGATGGACGGCGAAACCGCAGATTTCGTCGGTCAGATAGATCGCGTTCAGGCGTCCGTCCGCCTTGAACTTGGCCGTCGATTCATCGAACTGGAAACCGCGTGCTTCCAGCTCGGCACGAGCCGCCGCGACATCGGGAGTACCGATGGCGATGTGACCCATGGTTCCGCGGTAAGGGGTCTTCATGACCTCAACGCCTGCACCTGCGAAGATCGAACTGTTTCCGTCTTTCAGCTCAAAACCGAACAGAGTGCAGAACAGTTCGGCAGCGCGGCGCGCCTCTTCCGGGTTCTGCGCGTTGATGCCGACATGGGCGAGCGAGAACTCAGCCATTGCGCGCCTCCTTGACGATCTCGACCGACTTGCGGCACAGGTCGATGATCTCGTCCCACTTCTGGTTCTCGATCAGGTCAGCGGTCACCATGTAGGAGCCGCCGCAAGCGGTAATCACCGGGCACTTGATATACTCGGCCAGGTTCTTGAGCGAAACGCCGCCGGTGGGCATGATCTTGAACATCGGGAAGGGCGCAGACATTGCCTTGATCTTTGCAACACCGCCGGACTGCTCAGCCGGGAAGAACTTCAGAACCTCCAGACCGAACTTGTATGCAGCGTGGTAGTCGGTCGGGGTGGTGCAGCCGGGCAGGATGATGACCTGCTTTTCCTGGCAGTATGCAACCAGCTCGGGGTCAAAACCGGGGGTTACGATGAACTGCGCACCTGCTGCGAGCGCCTCGTCCACCTGTGCGGTGGTCAGAACGGTGCCGGCGCCGACGATCATGTCCGGGCAGGTCTCCTTCATGATGCGGATGGCTTGTGCAGCGCCGGAAGCACGGAAGGTAACCTCTGCGACCGGTACGCCGCCCTCGCACAGAGCCTTGGCAAGCGGCGCTGCGTCGCGGGTCGGATGACCGAGCTTGATAACCGGAACAACACCGATTTCACTGATCTGCTGTAATAACTTGTCCATCGTAGTCAGCCTCCAAGATAGTTTTATAATGTGAAACATTGTTTTAAAATCTTAACTGCTCTTATTATAGTAAATCTGTTTGAAAAATCAATACGGCTTTCGTCATAAAAATCCCTTGCATTTTTTATGGATTTTTGTTAAAATCAAAACACAGTTTTACGATATGAAACGGAGTGGTCTAAAATGGCGGAAAAAGGAACGGTGCAGTCGCTCGATCGTGCATTTGATATCATGGAACAGTTGTGCGGGGCACGCGATGGTCTGCCCATTCACGAGCTGACCGAGCGCACCGGTCTGCACAAGAGCACGGTACACCGTATGCTCTCGTCCATGGCCGCGCGCGGCTACGTGCGCAAGGATGAGGAGAGCGGACGGTACCGCATGACCACCAAGCTCTATGCACTGTCCGGTCAGGTGGTGGAAAACCTCGACCTCGTACAGATCGCACGCGCACCCATGGAAGCACTGTCCTCTCAGGTACACGAGACCGTCCATCTGGTCGTACCCGAGGACACCGACATCGTATACGTGCACAAGGTGGACGTCGAGCAGGGTGCCATCCGCATGTTCTCGCGCATCGGCATGCGCCGCCCGATGTACTGCACGGGCGTGGGCAAGGCCATGATGGCGTGCATGAGCGACGAGGAAGTCGACCGCATCTGGGACAGCAGCGACATTCAGGCGTACACGCCTCACACCATCGTCACCCGTGAGCGCCTGCACGACGTGCTCGAGGCCGTGCGCCGTCGGGACTGTGCGTTCGACAACGAGGAGAACGAGCTGGGCGTGCGCTGCATCGCCGCCGCCATCCGCGACTATACGGGCAAGGTGTGCGGGGCGCTGTCCATCTCGGCGCCGCTCATCCGCATGAGCGACAGCTATCTTGCCCAGCTGCAGCCCGCGCTGCTCGCGACCCGTGACCGCATCGCGCGTGATATGGGATGGAATGGATGATATACCAGGCTGGGAAGCTTTCCCAGCCTTTCTTCACGCGTAAAAAACACCGTTCGACCGGATGGACATGCTATCATAACAGTATCCCATTTCTTGCCGCCCTGTGTCAAATTTTGGTAAAATCACCTGCAAGACTTTGCAGGGCGGGCAAAATAGCGTATGATAAAAAGAAACAAACAGGAGGTAACCGTTTATGAAAATTGGCATGTTAACCAGCGGCGGCGACTGCCAGGGCCTGAATTCGGCGCTGCGCGGTGTTGCAAAGACGCTTTACAATGAATTTGGCAAGGATGTGACGCTCTACGGCATCCGCGACGGCTATCGCGGTCTGATCGAGGGCGATTACCACCCGATGAATCCGGAGGAATTTTCCGACATCCTGACCCTGGGCGGCACCATTCTGGGCACTTCGCGCCAGCCGTTCAAGATGATGCAGAAGGCCGATGAAAACGAGGAAACCAAGCTGCAAAAGATGCTGGAGACCTGCAAGAAAGCACGGTTTGACTGTCTGGTCATTCTGGGCGGCAACGGCACGCACAAGACGGCAAATCTACTGTCGGAAAACGGGGTCAACGTCGTCACCCTGCCCAAGACCATCGACAACGACCTTTGGGGCACCGACCTGACCTTCGGTTTTGAGTCGGCGGTCAACATCGCCACCAGTGTTATCGATTCCATCCACTCGACCGCATTCTCGCACAGCCGCGTCTTTATCGTCGAGACCATGGGACACAAGGCCGGATGGCTGACCCTGTACGCGGGCATCGCATCGGGCGCGGACGTAATCGTCATTCCCGAGATTCCGTATAGTGCCAAGGCAATTGCACGCGCCATCGAAAAGCGCGCCGAGAGCGGCAAGCGTTTTTCCATCCTGGCGGTCGCAGAAGGCGCAATCAGTCAGGAAGAGGCCAAGATGAGCAGGAAGGAATTCAAGGAAGCGCGCAAAAATATGCCCTATCCCTCGATTTCCTACCGTCTCGCCGACGAGCTCAAAGAGCTGACCGGTCAGGAGATCCGCGTCACCATCCCCGGACACTACCAGCGCGGCGGTGCGCCCTGTCCGGCTGACCGCCTGCTCACCACCCGTTTGGGTGTTGCGACGGCGAACCTCATTCGCGACGGCAAGTTCGGCAATATGGTTGCCATCCGGGCGGGCAAGATCGTACCCGTTCCGCTGTCCGAGGTAGCCGGCAAACTCAAGACCGTCCCGCCCGACAGCGACATCGTACAGGCCGCACGTGATCTCGGCCTTTCCATGGGCGACTAAAAAAAGACCCGATGCAGACTCAGTATCTGCATCGGGTTTGTCTTTTTATCCGATTATCCGCACTGTAAAATCACCCAAACACGGTCGAACCGCCGCGCTTTCAGGTCTTCGGTGCGGATGTAAAAGTACAGCGCGCCGTCGTCACCGAAATTTAAGTCAAAATCTTCCATTTCGAACGAATCCAGCTGGAACAGCAGCCGCCAGTTTTCCACCGAAGCCGCGCCCTCGCGCGCGGCCAGATGGGCGGGGAACTCGTCCAGTCCACCGAGGTTGTAGCCCCGGCTGACCAGCTCACACTCGAGCGTCATATTGTCCTGGATGACGTCCGGCCAGCCCAGCAGCTTGCTGCAATCGCCGCTGCCGCCTATGACCTCGTATGCCTCGATGTAGTCCTCGAACAGCTCGTCCTCGTCCAGTTCGGGGTGCACCTGGGCAAAGTCTGCCCACGATGCAAACGAGTGGTCGGCCTTGGCCTGCACGCGCAGGCGCGGCAGGCGAAATTCCTCGTCGAGCTCATGCGGGAAGGGGGCGGGCGCAAGCGGCTGACTGCCGTCGAACCAGTACACCCGTCCGCAGCCCGCGTCCGCCGGGTCAAAGCCCCAGCGCGCCGACTCCATCTCATAGAAGAAGGACAGAATGCCCGTGCGCGGGAGCAGTCCCTCGGGGTCCATCGCGGCCAGCGCGCCGCAGTCGAACTGCGCCAGAAATGACAGCGGCCGGGGCTTGACCGTGTCGTCGTAAAAGGTATCCGAGGTGAAGGTCGGCCAGACAAAGCCCGCTGGCACGTCCGGACAGCCGCCGAAACGGGTGCGTCCCCACACGATCGGCCCGTCCGCGCCGATATTCAGGCGAATCATGCCGCGCTGCATGGCCTCAAGCAGTTTCAAAATTTTATCCATAATCGTTTCCTCTAAGCGGTGGTCAGAACTCGGTGCAGCTTGCGCTGCATTTTTCTTATCATACCGCATTCTGCCCGCCGGGGCAACCTTTTCCGGCGTTTTTCGACCATAAAAACAGCCGGGCAGGCGCTCTGCACGGCTGTTTGTCATGCGGTCAGCCCTCTTCTTCGATCTGCTTTACGATCTTACGCGCAAAGCCGCCCAGCGTGCCGCGCTGATAGGACAGCGAGACCCCGGGCACCGTGCCGCCCAGTGCGGCGTCGATGAGCGCACGGGGCACGCCCAGGTCGGTCAGTTCGCGCTCGAGGGCGATCACGGCGCGCAGCGCGGCTTCGGTCGCGGCTCGGTTGACCCCCGGCACCAGTGCCACGTCGCCCAGGGTGATCTGGTCGGCAAGGCCGGGCAGGCTGTTCTGCACCCGGCGCAGCAAAGCCGGGTCGTGCTCGCCCAGCACGATCATGCACGGCAGACCGTGCGCCATGCCCACCGCCGAGCCGACCAGCTTGGCTTCCGACCAGACAAGGTCGGGGCGTTTTTCACGCAGCTGATGCGGGATGTCGGCCGCGGTCGCGAAGTTGAGTACGACTGCGCCCGGCTTGGCGCAGCTCGCCACCTGCTCAAGCACCGACGGCACGGCAGCAGCCGGAACGACCACCGCGATGACCTCACCTTCCGCTGCGCGCTCGATTTTTGTCGTCCACGGACAGCCATACAGCTCGCCCACCTGCCGCGTGCTGTCGGCATCCCGCCCGATCACCAGACAGTCCCGTCCGGCCTGCCGCAGCAAGAGCTGCCCCAGCTGTCCCGGTCCAATGAGTACAAATTCCATATTGCGCTCCTTTCTCCATCTCCTCGATCATACGTTTTGTTTTGTTCGGTTATGTCAATATCCCTGGCTCTATCTTACCGCGCTTGTCTTTTCCTGTAGACCATCTGTTTGAAACACCGGAAAACAGACGCGCACCGCGTCCCGCGACATGCCGACAAATAGTCGGATTTCTGAACAAATCTGCATAGAATTTCAGAATATGGTCATATTTATGTTCATAATCTACAAAAATTCCGGTGCGGAGCATGCTTTTGTTTTGTCGCTTTTTTTGATATAAGTGGACTTTCAACAAATACCTCGGGAAAGATGGTGAACCATTTGGATCAGACAAAACTTGTAATTGCCGGCATGGGCGCGGTGACCCCGATCGGGGTGGGCGTTCCGGCCTATTGGCAGGCGCTGACCGCGGGCAAGTGCGGCATCGGCCGCATCACCCGCTTTGACGTGTCCGACCTGCCCGTACAGATTGCAGCCGAGCTCCGTGACTTCGACCCGGCCGCTTACATGCCCAAGACCCTTGCGCGCACCACGTCACCGCACCCCATCCCGAAGGCGCAGGCGCGGCGGCCTGCATGCGCCGTGCACTCAAACGGGCAGGTCTCCAGCCGTCGGATATCGGATACATCAACGCGCACGGCACCTCGACCGGTCTGGGCGATATCGCAGAGACCCAGGCGGTCAAGGCGGTATTCGGCGGTCGGGAGTCGGCGCCGCCGGTGTCCTCGACCAAGTCCATGACCGGTCACCTGCTGGGCGGTGCAGCTGCCGTTGAGGCCATCGCCTGCGCCATGGCGACCCGCGAGGATATCATCCCGCCCACCATCGGCTACAAGGAGCCCGACCCCGACTGCGATCTGGACATCACCCCCAACGTTGCAGTACACGCACCCGTGCGCGTCGCCATCTCCAATTCGCTCGGCTTCGGCGGTCACAATGCATGCATCGTCATCAGGAAATTTGCGTAAATCCCCCTTTCGCACCGTCTGACCGTCTCAGACGGTGCGTTTTTTTACCGCTTGACGGCGCGCACGCTTTCCCGTAAGATAAAGGGCAGGAATACCCGGCACGGAGGCGGTCATGGAACTCAAACAACTGCAATATTTTGTCACAAGCGTCGATTTGGGCAGCTTCAAAAAGGCCGCTGACGCGCTCTACACCACCCAGCCACACGTCAGCAAGACCATCAAGGCGCTGGAAGACGAGCTGGGTCTGACCCTGTTCGACCGTCACCCGGTCGGCGTGACCATCACCGAGGCTGGAAAGCAGGTCTACACCCATGCAAGCGACATTCTGCGCCGCTGCGGACAGATTGCACAAGTCGAAGCCGATGGCGGGTGCGAGCCGCTGCACATCGCCGCCACCCCGAGCGGTTTTCTGGCTGACCTGACCGCCCGGTTCTGCCGCGACCGGCAGGCACTCGATCTGCGCTACCACGAGGGCAGCATGGAGGATATTCTGCAAAAATTGCACCGACATGAAGCTAATTTGGGTCTGGTCACACTGACCCGCCGCAAGCTGGCCGGGTTTGGGCAGATCATCGATAAAAAGCGGCTGACGCTCGAGGTGCTGTGCGAGGATAGCCCGTGTCTGTTCGTCGGCGCAGACCATCCGCTCCGGCAGGCCGGTTCGGTCGACGCGACAGCCCTGCGTACCTTGTCTTTCATCCAGCCACCCGACGGTTTGTTTGCTCTTCAGCCGTCCGCGCTCATCGGTCAGGACGCGGACAGCCCCGGACGCATCCAGACCAATAGCCCACTTCTGTCGCGGCGATTGACCGAGACTGGCGCGGCGTGTGTGATCGGCTGCCGGTGGATGTTCCCGGAGGATTGTACCTTGCATCCGGTGCCGATTGCACGGTGCGAGGAGCGGATTTGTCTGGGACTGGTCAAGCGCGGACGCGGGGAATTGTCGGACGCGGAACGGGAGTTTGTCGCGTTCATACGGCAGCAGTTGTCTTAATAAAGCTTTCGCCAGCCTTTCTCGAAAGGCTGCGGAGTCTTGAGGCAGAGCCTCAAGTCGCGTCCCGCAGGACGCGAAACTCCCCTTTGAAACCCGGTGTCCGCCCCGGGTTTCAACTAAAACTTACAAAAAGAGAAAGACCGTCCCTTCGGACGGTCTTTCCCATGAGCGGCCATTGGCCGCGGAGTATTTCGCTCGCTGCGGCGAGCGACTATTTTTTTGTTTTAGTTGATTCCGGTCAAAAGACCGGAATCAAGAGGGGATTCCGTGTCCTGCGGGACACGGCTCAGGGCTCTGCCCTGAGAACCCGCAAACCTTTGAAAAGGTTTGATCGAAACTTCATTTCGCCTACGGGCGGGAATTGGTGCGGTGCTAATTTGCGCTTGTGAGCGTGACTTGTTTACTATTCTCATCATACTCAACCGTACCGCCGACCAATACGGTCAACTCACGCAAGTTCACATAATTTGCGCCGTCGATGGTATATGCCGAGACACTCGCCGTCTGGCCATCCACCAACAGACCCTTACTGCCTGCTCTGGCCTGCATGGCAGTCACGTCTGGCGTGCCTTTGAGTTCCGTGCCGATGGGTTCATAAACCTCACCGCGTGTCAAAGTGACCGTGTCGGTCGCCTCGTCATATCCAACGGCAAAGGCCGAGCCGGTCGCACGCAGCGCGGCGGCGCAGTCGCGCAGGCTGACATAATTGGCGCTGTCGATCAGGTAAGCGGTCAGCGGTGCAGTCGTACCATCCACGGCAAAGGTGCAGTCGCTGGGAATGGCCGTCTTGGCCGGGACGGGCAGTCCAGGCAGGGCAGAGAGATAATCAAAACGATAACCCTGATTCTCCCAGCCGGTCAGCAGTTCATCCAAAATAGCCGCGTTGGTTGACGACACCGCGTGCAGCAGCACGATTGCACCCGGATGCACGCGGCTGTTGAGCGTCTTTAATGCACTCTCGCGGCTGGGCTGCTTGCTCTGATCCCAGTCGGCATAGGCTACACTCCAAAGCGTGGTATGATAGCCCAAATTCTGTGCCCACTGCAAATTGTCATGCGTGTACGACCCTTCAGGCGGACGGTAGAAGGGGTCGAGCTTGCGCCCGGTCACCTGCTCGTACTGCTTGGACAGGCTGGTCAGTTCCTGCTCGAATTTGGTCTTGGATACCTTGGACATGTTGGGGTGATTGCTCGTGTGATTGCCCACAATATGCCCCTCGTCGCCCATACGCTTGGACAGCTCGGGCGCTGTGTCCAGATAGTCGCCGACCATGAAAAACGCCGCCGGTGCATGGTGCTTTTTGAGCACGTCCAGAATCTTGGACGTGTTGCCATTCTCGTAACCACAGTCGAAAGTCAGATAAATAACCTTGCTGTCCGTGTCACCCATGTAGTACGACCCGTACTTCGC
This sequence comes from uncultured Butyricicoccus sp., assembly GCA_959018045.1. Taxonomy (GTDB): domain Bacteria; phylum Bacillota; class Clostridia; order Oscillospirales; family Butyricicoccaceae; genus Butyricicoccus. Next base: position 22,408 of record CAUEJN010000003.1, read on the forward strand.
CAGCGTCTGTACACTATCCTCGCCGCTCGGCGGCTTTCCAGCTCCATTTCCGTACCATAAGCCCCAGTTGATCGCCCCGGCTGCACTGCTCAGCAGCACACCTGCACAGAGCGCACACAGTCCCCGTTTGATGCCATGATTCATCCCGATTTTCCCGTCCTTTCCAACCGTCTAAACCGGCGGTTTGTATGGGTTTAGTATAACAGATGTCGGGCTCTGCCTCAAGCTACAAGGCGGATACAGCCACTTTGTCCCCGATGTGGGACGAGGTGAGGAAAACCACCACAGCCGAATTTGAAGCTTTCGCCTGCAGGTGGGACGACCTTGAACCTATTCCCGCGGCTCTCACCTCGTCCCGCGTGCGGGACGAAGTCATTCATCTTCCCCATTCAAAAAGATTTTACAATGCAACAGTTGACAAACACAAGTATTGCGGTATGATAAGAAAAAATCAATTTCCATGGGAGGCTATCGTCCATGTATAAATCGCTCTTTCAGCCGCTGACCGTGCGCGGCTTGACGCTTAAAAACCGTATTGTCTTTGCGCCCACCTCGATGGGCTTAAAATCCGAGGACTTTCTGGCGCATATTGACCGCATCGCCCGCGGCGGTGCCGGGTTGATCGTCATCGGAGACGTACCCGTGCTGCCGTCGCCTATGTTTTCGCTCTACACGCCCGAGGGGCTGGACTTCTACCGCCAGATCACCCAGACCGCACATGCAGGCGGTGCCAAGCTCTCCGCCCAGCTGCACATGAGCGACAGCGACGTGCAGGGCTTGCAGCGCTATCTGCCCGACCTGCGCGCCGGACGCATCACGCCCGACGATCTGCGCCGCAAGCTTAACGACATGACCGGCGACTTTATCACCGGCCTGCCAGTCGAGCGCATCCAGACCATCATCGACGGCTTTGGGCAGGCCGCCATTCTGGCGCGTGACGCGGGCTTCGACATGATTCAGATTCACGGCGACCGCATGTGCGGCAGTTTCAGCTCGAGCATTTACAACCACCGCACCGACGCATACGGCGGCAGTCCGGAGAACCGTGCACGCTTTGCCGTGTCCTGCGTACAGGCTGTGCGCCGCACCGTGCCCGACATGCCCATCGAGTATAAGCTCGCCGTGCGGCAAGAAGACCCGCACTACGGCAACGCGGGTATTTTGACCGACGAACTGCCGGTCTTTGTGCCGCTGCTGGACGAGGCCGGCGTGGACTGCTACGAAGTTGCACTGGCCAATCACGGCGCACTGACCGACACCATCCCGCCGCACAATCACCCCTATTTCAGTGAGCCTGGATGCTTCCTGAAGTTCTGCGACCTCGTCCGTCCGCTGACCAATCGCCCGCTGTGCGGTGTCGGCGGTCTGGGCGACCCCGACTTTGCCGCCGCTCAGGTAGACAGCGGCCGCGTCGATTATATCGCGCTCAGCCGTCCACTCATCGCCGACCCCGATTGGCCGCGTCTGGTGCAGAACGGACAGACCGACCAGATTTTCCGCTGTGTCCGCTGCAATCGCGCATGCCTTGGCGGTATGCAGCAGCATCAGGGCACACACTGTGTTTTTGATGAAAAACGCCGCGCAGCGCGTGGGGAATGACTTCGTCCCCGGTGCGGAACAAGGTGAGAAATCCCGCCCGCAGGCGACAAGCGGGTCCGGGTCTGCGACCCGGCGCGATCCAGCCGCGCAGCCCGTAGGCCACTATCCTTATTCCCGCGCCGTGCGCGGATAATATGAGTGTGCTGGCCCGTCCAGGTGGAACCTGGCCGGACTCCGCAGAGTCCGGAATTCCCCTTTGAAACCCGGTGTCCGCCCCGGGGTTCAATCAAAACAAACAAAAAGGAAAGACCGTCCCTTCGGACGGTCTTTCCAAAGATTGCGCGACCTGCGGGTCGCGCTTTTCTTTTTATTTTGGTTGATTCCGGTCAAAAGACCGGAATCAAAAGGGAATTTCGCCATCTGCGGATGGCGACTCAGGGCTCTGCCCTGAGAACCCGCAAACCTTTGAAAAGGTTTGATCGAAACTTCATTTCGCCTCCGGGCGGAATTGGCACGGTGCTTTTTTCTCACACATACAGGAAAACCATACCGATAATCGCCATACAGATACACATGGGCATAGAATAGAACATGGATTTGAGCGGATCAACCTTTTTACCAAACTGCGAGGCGACGATACTGACGACAACGAAAGTAGTCAAATCTGCCGGGGACAGACCCTGACCGGCCGAAGCCAGATGTGCACCGGCGACGGCAGCGTGGGTGGCATCGACACCGAAGGCGACGAGTGCGGGGTCGAAGAACGAAAAGACGATGTTCTGGCTGGTGGACTGCGAACCGGTGAGCATACCAATGAGAATCATAGCGACTGCGCCGCCGATCTTAAGGACGTTACTATCCAGACTCTGTGCAAACTCGGACACAGCATCCACCGAACCGGCGACGTAAAAGCTACCCAGCATGAACGCGCAGCAGATTTGCAGCACGACGGTCATTTTAACCTTGGAAAAGCTCTCGCGGATGATGTTTCCGGCGTTCTTATTGACGGCCGGGAAGAAGACCGAGATGCCAATCGCGCACAGGATGGACAGCACGATACCGTTGGTCAGGCCGTTTAAGACGGTCGTACCGGCGAGCAGGTTGTACAAGCTGGTGGTCACGCCGTCGGCGCTCGTATAACTCAGATTCTTGAGCAGGGTGGAGCCGAGGTCAAACGACAGGTAGGGGATTGGCACGGTGCGCAGCAGGACGACCGCAATCAGGAACATCCGCGGAATGAGCGACTTCCAATTGCGGCGCAAAATTTGGCCTGCGGTCTGGTCGGTGAACTTGAGCACGACTGTATCGTTTGCCCCCGCACGTTATCCTTGTGAATGAGGAAGAACGCGCAGTAGATGGCGACTACGACGAAGATGATGGACACGGTCACATAGCCGATGTTGATGACCGGGTCGGGCTCGGTGCCGACCAGCGACGATGCCAGCGCAAGCGCCTGGGTCATTGGCGGCATAATTGAGCCGACGCACGCGCCCATAACGATGATGGCGCTGATCTTCTCGTAAGACAGGTTCATGGAAACCAGAATGCCGATGGTCAGCATACCGATGACCGTGGAAGCCGCGATCACGTCGCCCGGCAGCGAGCCGGCAATGGTGAGCGCAAACAGAATGCACACAATCAGGATGCGCGGATGCCTGCCGAATTTGGCGGTCATCGCGCCGATGATGGTGTCAATCGTGCCGAGACGCATGGAGATTTCCGCGAACAGGCTGCCCGAAATGGACAGGGCAATGATCCACGCCAGACGGTTGCGTCCGTCAAACCAGGCGGCAATCCAGGTCTCGGGGCTGTAAATGCCCGCGAGCAGCAGGGTGAGCGAACCGGTGATGACCAGCGCTGCATTGATCTTTCCGCCGATGAGCAGAATCTTCTTTCACAGCACGAGAATGAGCAGGACGGCCATGGGGACAGCAACTTTGAGCATGCTTAATTTCCCTCCTGAATCACAGTGTACAGACCGGGCGCAGTCTGTACCCCCGGTTGCCTCTTGCACAAGCCATACAAAGAAAGGCGTCTGTAATCGCAGACGCCTTGTAGCTTTTGCATAAGTTTATGTATATCTGTTCTGGGGGTATTTCGTCAAGACCCCAATCATACTTCGACTCTATCAAGCCTTCAAAAATCGGTTGGGATCGAAGTCGGACAGGTCATAGGACGGCTTGCCGTCCACAATCCACTCGGCAATCAGCTTGCCGGTGATCGGAGACAGTGCGATACCGTCGCCCTCGTGTCCGGCTGCCATGTAGAAGCCGGGCAGCGCGTGCACCGGCCGCACCGCTTGCCACGTCGCGCCGCTCGATGACTAACACACGTTTCTGTTTTCTCTCCAGCTGCCAGGCCACCGAACAGCCCATGATGCCGCCGCCGACTACGATCACATCATAGGTCTCACGCATCGCCGTCCCCTCCAAACGTGCCGATCTTGACCGGTCTGACCGGCATGCGGCTATGCTGCGGGGTGACCTCTGCCGCGCTGCGGCCGCTCTCGCGGGCTACAATGCGTTCTACCAGCCTTCCGCATGTCTTTCCCTGGCAGAGCCCCATACAGGCCCTTGTGCGACGTTTGACGCCGTCTACGGTGGTCGCACCTTCGTGCACTGCATCTATGATTTCCTGCTCGGTCACTTCCTGACACCGGCAGATGATAATGTCTTCCATCGTTTCGCCTCCTCAGTCCCGGCGCGGCAGCCGCTTCATGCTGCGCACCCTGTCGATGTATTCGTGCGGGATGGCCAGACCCGGACAGCGCGACAGCTCATCCTGCGACGGTACGCCGGTGTACTGCACGCCCGGGTTGATGTCTTCTTTCTGCAAATTATCTCGGCTCAACTTGTTCGGGTCACCCCACATGATCGTTCCCTCCTTGTTCGGCCTGCATGGCATCGGGCTGCTGCTGTTTAGCCGTGCGGCGGCGCGCAACGCGTCCAAACGCGCGTTAATCTCGGCCTTTTTGTCTGCCGCCTGCTCATCGGTCAGCAGTCCCAGCGCGTGCGCGGCGCACACGCCCGCCAGATTGCCCTCTTCCATCGCAGAGGATGCTTCCTCAACGCCGGTCACGTCACCCGCGACGTACAGACCGGGGACAGTCGTCTCCATGTTGCCGTCGTGCATGGGAGCGCCGGGATAAAGCAGAACTTACAGCCAGCCGTCCAGACCAGCCCGGTCATGGGATTAAGGCCGACCGCCAGACAAACGGTATCCGCCTCTAAAATGCGCTCGGTGCCCGGGATAGGCTGGAACTGCTTGTCTACCTGCGCAATCTCCACGCGCTCGACCTGACCGTCACCGGTCACGCGCGTGATGGTGTGACCGACCAGAATGGGTACGCCTGCGCAGCTTACCCGCGTGTACGGCGTAGCCGCCGATTTTAGGCGCAGCCTCGACCAGCGCGACCACGTCGGCACCCGCCTACATGAGCTGATAAGACACGATCAAGCCGACGTTGCCCGAACCCAGCATGACTACACGCTTGCCGGGCAGCACGCGATTGACATTGACCATGGTCTGTGCAGCACCCGCGCCGATGACCGCGATATCGGTTGTGATCTCTCATGCCTTGTCCTCCTCGGTGCGCATGGCGGCAAGGCCGTGCTGGGTCTCGACCTGCATACCGTCGCGCACCAGCGTCACGCAGATGCGGGTGTTGGGTACGCCGTCGACGATCATCATGCAGTCCGTGCACCGGCCAATCGCGCAGAAAATACCGCGCGGCTCGTGCCGCTTGGCCGTCGTGCGGAAGGCACGGATGCCCGCGTTCATCAGGGCGGCCTCGATGGGTTCGCCCGCACACACCGGAATGGACTGACCGTCAAAGTAGATGGTCACGACCTCGGCCTCGGGCAGGGCACCTAAAATCGGGTGTTCACTCACTCTCATCTGCCGCTCTCTCTCCTTTATCTGAAACGGACGCGCATCGTCCGTTCGGTACATTTTCGCCGTCTTTCCCGGCAAATCTCTTGGAATCTCCTGTCATTATAATCCATAACCCGAATTTTTCCAGTCTATCAGCCTAAAATTTCTCCAAAAAATACAAGCGCTCCAAAAGCCCTCCGACCAAATCCCGCCCCGGCTTTACAACCTGCCGGAGCCTTGCTATAATGGGGTCAGAATGGCCATCTAGGAAGCTGAAAAGGAGGCACAGGCCCATGAAAGGACTTGTCATCCACATCCGACGGGAAAAACTGGACGCAGTATGTGATGTGCTCAGACGGCACAACGCGGCAGGCTTCAGCGTGTCCAACGTCGAGGGCTGCGGCCGCCGTAAGCGGCAGATTGATATCGAGGACGTTGCCGCGATTCCTGCACTCGAGCCCGAACACCTGGCCGCCAAGCTGCGCGTATACACGGTCGTACCCGACGCTGTGGTCGATACGCTGGTGGACGAGATCTGCACGGCCGCTGCCACCGACCGCTTCGGCGACGGCAAAATCTTTATCGTACCGGTCGAAGATGCCATCCGCATCCGCACCCGCGAGCGCGGCGAAACCGCTCTGTAAAAAACAGCCCGCACCCTCGAGTCTGAGGTGCGGGTCTTTTATTGCTCGAAACGCAAAGCATGAATTTTTTCATGAAAATCTGTCCAAAGCCCGCGACAAAATCTGTCTTTTCCGCTATAATAGGGGTCGGAAATGATTTTACACAAGGTTTGGAGGCATCAAAATTATGCTGAAATTTATCATCGGCGCGCTGGTCATCGTGCTGATTATATGGCTCATCGCGCGCCGCCGCAATCACAAGAGCAAAAAACCCTTCCCACAGCGCCTGATCGACTGGCTGCTCGCCCGCGAGCTTGCCGAGGAAAAGCCGCAGAAGCGCGCATCCCGACCGGCCCAAGCGGCACACCATCCGTCGGCACCCAGACGCGCAAAGCCGGACGCAGACCAGACCGCCTACATCCGACCGACCCGCAGACCGCCGCAGCCGACCGAAATCACGCTGTGCTATTCGACCGAGATCGACGGCAATGCGCGATATGTACCGGTCGACCACCTGCCGCTGTGTGTGGGCGCACGCAGCGATTGTGACTGCGTGATCGACAACGACACCATCAGCCGCCAGCACTTCGAGATCTTCCGCGACGCCTACGGCGAAGTTTCGGTGCGCAACCTGTCGCGTACCAATGGCATCGTGCCCATCGACGAGCGAACGGGCAATCTGGAAGAGCCCATTTTGCAGCCCGGCGTGGTCATCCCGATCGACCGCGATACCGGTACGCTGCGCTTCTGGGCAGGCGAACTGTTCTTCACTCTGCGCCTGCAAGCTGCAAATTCCTATCGCTGAATACAAAACCCCCGAGCCAAAACACCGGCTTGGGGGTTTTTTAGATACGTTTGCGCTTGACCGTCGTGGCCTCGGCAAAATAGTCGTGCGCGGCATAATAGTCCAGTCCGACCGTGAACAGACCGCCGTGCCGTGCCTTGACACAGCAGAAATCCAGCTTGCGCACCTCTTGTTCTCTAGCATGAGCGAGCGCCGCCTGCTTTTCAGCCAACTGACCGTCTTTTTGGAACACTGACGAGGACAAAATCGAGTAACTCAATCCCCAAAGACCGTCGGCGTAATACTCCACGTTGCCCGACTCCTTGAACGATTCAAAGGTCACCGGCAGCAGATAGGACGAACGGTTAAAGCTGGAAACCAAAATCAAAATCACTTCCAGACCAGCCGTCGCCTGCGACAAAATTTGCAGCGCCCGGTCATTATTCAGACGTGGATCACTGCCCATACCCGGGATAAATTGCAGATAATCAATCACAACCACCGGGTGTTCGCGGTCGGCTGCAAACTCCCGGATACGCTCACCCAGCTGCTCGGCCGTATCCCGCACTTTGAGCACACACAGATCAAGCATTTTCTGCTCGTACACCTGCGCCATCTGCCGCACGCGGTCATCACAAAAACCATGCACCAAATCCCGCGAGACAAAAGGCTTTTGCTGCGTGCGATAGGACATTCGCGCAAGCGCTTTGCAGGTAAATTCAAACGGCGACTGCTCGTAGGACAAAAACAGTACTGAACCGCCCTGTTCGGCCAACTGCACGGCCATCTGTCCCAAAAAGGTCGTCTTGCCCACCGAGGGCACGCCGCCCAGAATGTACAATCCGGGCGTCAATCCGCCCAGCTGCCGGTCGATACCGTCCCAGCCGGTCAAACAGCCCGAACGATCAGCACGCGCCGACAGATCGGTAAAAAACTGACGGCTGAGATACTGCTGCAAGGTCGGAAACGGCAACAAATCCGCACTGCCCGACAACGCTTGCTTGACCGCCTGTTTGAGTCCTTCCGGGTCATGCATCAAGCGTTCATTCGGGTCTTTGTACGCACCGGACAGGTCGACAATCCGCGCTTTGCCACCCATCTCAGCATATTCTTCGCAAAATCGCTTGGCAGCTTGTTCGCCGCGCTCATCGTGATCGAATGCGACTAGAAAAGTCGGTCGACGTTCGCCCAAGGCATCGAGCACCTGCCGATAGCCTACACCGTTACAGGGGATGGCTTTCCCGCCACACTGATACACCGACAGTGCGCAAATATAAGCCTCGACCAGAAAAACCGGCTCGCTACTGTCCAGCCACTCGGGAAAACAAACCGGTTCGATCAGTCCCGACGGCTTGCGAAAAGCCTTACCCTCAATCGACCGATAAGCCATATACTGCCTCTGATGGTACGGCAATGCAACTGCTTGACCCAGCTTGCCGTCCATCGTCTCGAAGACCCCGGCCCACTTCAGCGTATCCGCAGTCAGACCGCGAGCTTGCAAATATGGCGAAAAACCTATTTTTTGCGATTCCTGGAAATTTTGCACCCGGCAATCGGGATAAAGCGAGAGCAAACGGTCAATACTGTCTGCGTCCTCGGTGAGTCCCCAGTGCAGCTTTGCCACCGTGAGCAGATCGGCAGTAAAGCCGCAGGAAAAACACTTGACGCATTGACCGGCTTCGTAGTACGACATCGACGGATGCCGGTCCTGATGTTGGGGAGATAAGCAATGAAATTTCCTGTTCAGCGAGATGCCCATTTCTCGTGACAGGAAATCGGGCAGATGTTCTTTCAGTCGGGTCAGATCGGCGCCAAACCTTTCCCGGACATATGCCGTATAATCCATGCTGCCCACCCCCTTTTTCACTGCTATAAGCATATCAAACCCTTGAACGTTTTGTCAAATATGACAGTTTTTGCAATTTTTAAGCAGCATAAACCTGGAAAATTTGCCTATACACCCTATTATTGTAACTTATTTCTGGGTTTATAAATTTTCAGATACCATCACTTTTACCTAGTGACCCATCAGAATTACCTAGTCGGCATCAAAATTACCTAGTCACCCATCAAAAATACCTAGTTCCCTTTTTCGTCCCTTTTTAGCCTTATATTACTTATAAAGACTTATAAAGACTTATACGTTTTTTTCCGGTTTTCAAAATTGATAGATTTGAGAACTTATACTTTGGAATAGATTGGAAATATCGTATTGATATGGGTTTTTTCTGAATTATTTTTCATAGTAAATTTTTGGCTTTTGGCATCACTTTTACCTAGTTATACCATCAAAAATACCTAGTCCACCCATCAAAAATACCTAGTTCGGCATCAAAATTACCTAGTTCAACTGTTTTAAAAATTTGTTTTTTTGAGAGAATTCGGGGGACTAGGTAAAAATGATGCCAGGGCAGGCGAACCGGCGCTTTCTGCACGGATTGGCCGAAAATGAACTAGGTATTTTTGATGGGTCAAGGGTAAAATCGGGCTGTTTTTGGGGCGAAAACCGGCAAAAAATATGCCTAAAATCAGAACAGATGTTCGAATATGTAAAAGTGATGGGTCATCGTTCTCAGACATATGTCCAAGGGGACTAGGTATTTTTGATGGTACCTCTAAAAACGGCAAAAGACCCGATTTTAGGTCGGGTCTTTGAAATCTTCTGCATTTTCTCCGGGGAACAGGATGAGGATTTTCTGGATCTCCCGGTTTTGGGTGAGGAATTCGAAGCCGCCGATAAACTCCATCTCTTCCCAGTATTTGAGGATCTCGGTGATGGTGTCGCGCAGGCGGCGCTTCTTATTTTGCCGGACTTTCAGTGAGAACTCTTTAGGGATGTCGGCCACCTTGTAGATGGTGTCCATTAGGATGATGCGATCGGAGCGCTTGGTCAGCTGCTTGCGGCGGCGCATCTGCTGAATGCGGCGGAGCAGATAGTCCTGAATGACGATGATGTCTTCCTTCTTGGACACCGGACTGTTGAGCAGATGCGAGCTGAAAGACATGATCTGTTTTTTAGAAAGGGAGTATGCAAAAAGCATAGGTTTCGATAGAATTTTCCAGCCCTCGACCTTCTTGCCGTTGACCACAATGGTCATGCGGCGCAGGTTGAGCAGGTTCTCGGAAAACGATGCCGATGCGGCCTGATCCCCGCCGATGTTTTTGAGCTCGGGGTAGTATGTGGATTCCTGCGAGAAATCTACTGTGATGTTGCAGTATCGGCACTTTTCAATGCTCTCGGTGACCGCCTTTTTCTGCGATTCGGTGACCTTGGCTTCCGGCCCTTTGCCGGTCATGGTCTTGAAGACGGTCGAGGCGGTGAAGTACACCGTGCCCGAGTAGAACAGTGAACACACGGCGTCGAACACCGAACGGTCAAAGAGCGAAAAGCGCTGATCCTCGGTCAGCATTTGCAGGTCCTTGGAGATGCTTTGCAGACTCTCCCATGACAGCGTCACACGGGTCGTGATTTCATACGGGCTGTCCCGTCCCTCGATGCGCAGATCCTGCGGCCCCTGTCCCATGAGATCGGGCAGACTGTTCGAGATCTTGTCATTACTCTTGTATACTTTGGCCGGCAGCTCTGAACTGATGGAGACGACTTCCGGTTCCAGCTTTACCGTCTCCGCGACTTGATCCTCAAAATCGCTCATCAATTTGTCGATTTCAGCCAGTCGGATGAGGTCAAGCTCTTCATCGTCGGTATATGTTGGATGATCCAAATGAAATTCTCTCCTTTGCTGTCAATGATGTATTGCTAGTATAATCTTTCCGACTGTTTTTGTCAATCAATCGCGGGTTTTGAGACGAAAACGCGCAAAACCCAAAACAGCACCGCACCCCTAATTGAAGCTTTCGCCAGCCTTTCTCGAAAGGCTGCGGGTTCTCAGGGCAGAGCCCTGAGCCGCCCGTCGCAACGGGCGGAATCCCCTTTTGATTTTCCCGTCCCCCGCAAGGGAAAATCAACTAAACTCTTGTTTAAAGCGCCGCCCACAGCCCGTAGGTCACTATCCTTATTTCCGCGCTGTGTGCGGATAAAATGAGTGGGCGGCAAGATTCTTTGCGCGCCAGGCGCGCTCATGGAGGGAACCGTCCCGAAAGGACGGTTCCCCCTTTACCGGCACTTCGTCCCACACCGCACTTCGTCCCACGTGCGGGACGAGGTTGCGGCAAACCAATCCGGCAGGTTGGTTTGCATGAGCGGCCTTTGGCCGCAGGGGCGTTGCGCGGCCAAAGGCCGCGCTTTTTATTTTGGGTTTAGTTCATTTTCGCCTAGGCGAAAATGAAAGGGGGAGTTTCGCGCTCTGCGGAGCGCGACTCAGGGCTCTGCCCTGAGAACCCGCGGCCTTTTGAAAAAGGCCGGCGAAAACTTTATTTCGACTGCGGCCGGGATGAGTTTTCCACTTTGTCCCCGGTGCGGGACGAAGTAAAACTGCGGGAATCATCGGCAGGATATCCAGTCATTCGACTGAAAGCGTGCTGGACAGTATTTGGAAATCATGCTACAATCAAAAGAGAAAATCACCGCATGAACTATATGATTTCGAAAACATAAAAACGGCAGGACAGAGGAGTTAAAGACAATGGAAGTGCTGTTATTTATTTTACAGAAGGGCGGCGTTGGCAAGACGACTTCGGCGGCGGCGCTGGCCTCAATTTTGACCCAGGTACACAAAAAGCGTGTGTTATTGGTATCGATGGACCCGCAGCGCAATTTGGATATTATCTGCGGCGCACCCATTCCGCGCGGCAGTGAGCAGGCGAGCATGTATGACGTGCTCAAGGGGGACAAGCACCTCGAGGACATCTTTGTCCAGACCGATGTCGGCACGCTGGCGCCGGCGTCCAATCTGATGTATCAGTGGACGGGTACGCCGCTGCTGTCGCTCGAGGAATACCGCAATCTGTGCGGCGACCCGGATGCACTCATGGAGCAGCTGCGCGCGCGCTATGCGCAGGTCACCGACCCCATGCAGGACGATACCCACCGTTTAGAGCGTGAGCTCAAACGCATGGCCAAACAGGATCGTTTTGACTATGTGATTGTAGACTCCAACCCTGACCTCGGCTATCTGACCACGCTGTCCCTGTTGTGCTGGCCGGAGCTGAAAGTGGTCATTCCGGCCTTTGCCGAGGAGTCGTCACGCGAGGCCATTCTCGAGCTGTATGACACCATCCGCGTGCTGGAACGACAGGACTTCAACCGTCGGATTGAGATTCTGGGCTTCCTGCTCACCCGATACGAGAATGTGCGCATTCACCGGCACTACGAGAAATTCATGCAGCGCATGGCAAAGAAGATGAACACTCGCGTCTTTTCCACCCACATCCGCAAGTGCGTTGCCGTGCCCGAGGCTATGGCCAGCAAACAGGATATCTGGTCGTATGCCAAGTCGTCGACCGCGGCGCAGGACTACGCGGCGTGGACGGACGAGATTTTACAGCTGCTCGGAGGTTAAGAGATGGCAAAGAAAAAATTTATGTTGGACGAGGCCGAGATGGACGCCGTTTTGGACGAGGACATTTCTGCACTGGACACCGGACGCAGCGACCAGAAAATTCTGGACATCGTGCGCGGCAGCGGACGAGAACTGACCGCCGCGCAGGACTTTTATGAGATCCCGGTTGATTTGATCGACCCGTTTTCCATGAAGGGATCGTCCGACTTCTCGCGCTGGTCAGATGAGGAAGTGCAGAACGCCGTGCCGACCTTCCGGCAGTACGGCGGCAGCTTTGAGCCGATCATTGTGCGGCAGAAGCAGGGCAGTGACCGCTTTGAACTGATCGCGGGCGAGCAGCGCCTGCGCGTCACCCGTGCCGCCGGTGCAAAGACCATCACCGCCCGCGTGATTCGCAACTGCTCGGACAGCGAAGCGCTGGACATCTTCGCGCTGACCAACATTCAGCGCCGCTCGACCGTCATCAGTGACCAGATTTACGGCTGGGGTCTGGTCGTCGAGAACCATTCCAATCAGGGCGCACGCTCTGACCTCGGCGCACAGGATACCCTGACCGCTTACATCAAGGGCGTGCAGACCTCGCGCTCCCAGGTCTACCGCTACCTCGCGCTGCGCTCGCTCATCCCTGAACTGTTGCCCGCACTCGACGAGGGTAAACTGTCCATGCGAGCCGGTGAGAAAATCGCAGCCCTGACACCCGAACACCAGAAGGTTATCTTGCCCCATGTCCACCTGATTTCCGAGTCCATCGGCGCACAGCTCGTGGAACTGGAAAAGAGCGGTTGGGACGATAATACCGCCTTCGAGATCGTGACCGGTAAGAAAAAGAGTAAAAGACAGAATTACGATAGCAGTATGAGAACAGCAATGCTGCACGCAAGAAAATACGTCGCCGGTCATTTTAATGAAGCTTGTTATAAGGATTTGAGCACGATTATCGTCGATGCATTGGAAGCATGGCTGGAACAGCACCCGGATATGCGCCGGGAGAAGTGATTTTTGACTTTGTCCCCGGTGCGGGACAAAGTGAGAAACTCGGCCGCCGCCGAAATGAAGCTTTCGGTCAAGCCTTTCTCGAAAGGCTTGCGGAGTCTTGAGGCAGAGCCTCAAGTCGCGCTCCGCAGAGCGCGAAACCCCCTTTTGATTCCGGTCTTTTGACCGGAATCAACCAAAATAAAAAAATAATCGCTCGCCGCAGCGAGCGAAATACCCCGCGGCCATTGGCCGCTCATGGGAAAGACCGTCCGAAGGGACGGTCTTTCCTTTTTTGTTTGTTTGAATTGATTCCCGGGTCGGACACCGGGAATCAAAAGAGGATTCCGCCGTCTGCGGACGGCGGCTCAGGGCTCTGCCCTGAGAACCCGCAAACCTTTGAAAAGGTTTGATCGAAACTTCAATGAGGGGTGCGGTGCTTTCCTTTACAAAAAAAGCAGCGCCCATGTAGGACGCTGCCTCAAACACATATTTACATACTGGAAATCGCAAAGTACAGCAATACCAGGATACCCAGCACGATGCGATACCAGCCAAAGACCTTAAAGTCATGCTTCTTGATGTAGCTCATCAGGAACTTAATCGCGAAGATCGACACGATGAACGCGACGACCATACCCAGAACCAGCAAACCAACCTCACTCGCCGAGAAATGGAAGCCAGCCTTGAGCAGCTTGATTGCGCTGCCGCCGAACATGGCCGGGATGGCGAGGAAGAAGGTAAACTCTGCGGCGACCGTGCGTGATACACCGAGCAGCAGTGCGCCGACGATGGTTGCACCCGAGCGCGAAGTGCCGGGGAAGACCGCGGCGATGAGCTGGAACACACCGATCATAAAGGCAGTGGGGTAGGTGATGGATGCGATTGAGCGCACGCGCGGAACCGAATTGCGGTTGCGGTTTTCGATGACGATGAACAGCACGCCGAACAGAATCAGCATGATGGCGACCGTCTGATAGTTATAGAACCAGGCCGTGAAGAGATCGTCGAACAGGATGCCGATGACACCGGCGGGAATGGAGGCGACCAGAATCTTGCCCCACATGTTCATTTTCTGGCGGTCAACACCCCAGCGTCCGCGTACGCGGAAGGGGAAAATCTTGTCCCAGTAGATCAGAACGACGGCCAGGATCGCGCCCAGCTGGATGATGACCAGGAACAGATCCCAGAAGGCCTCGCTGACGTCCAGCTTGACAAATTCATCGAGCAGAATCATGTGTCCGGTACTGCTGATGGGCAGCCATTCGGTGATGCCCTCGACGATGCCGAACAGAATCGTTTTTAAAATTTCGATCACGTGTTTGTTTCACGTCCTCTCTGTCAGTTTGTGTGAAAAAATCGATAATAAAGACATTGTATCAGGTTGTAAGGGGTCGGTCAAGGCGTATCGGGATTTTCCGGAACGTTTTGACCGTCTTGCTCGGCTGGCGGACAGACCGTGCACAGCTGCCAGAATTCGTGTACCCAGAGTGCGGTCACGGGCTGCGCACGGGTGGCGTTAATCTGCTTGACTCGTGTGATTTTAGCCGTCTCCCGGCGCACGTCGTCGCCGATAATGAGGTAGTCGGTGGCCTTGACCGCGCTCGAGTGCACGATGCCGCCGCGCGACTGAATAACCCGCGTCATGGCCGGTTTGTCGCCGCCGGTCAGCACAAAGTGCTTGCCCGCAAAGTCCAGCGTACGTGGTTTCGGCCCAATCTGCCGGGCAAAGTCTGTGCCCATTGAGCGGTGCGCGGTCGGGCGGGTGCGGGCATCGTAGGTCACGGCCTGTCGGGGCTGGCCATGGTCGTCATAGGTCACGGTCACGCGCAAGACCAGCGGGTCGGCGTCGGTTTCAAACCCGCGCAGGCGGTAGGTGCGCAGATAGGTGGACTGTATCCCATCGAAAGTGAAAACTGCCGACACCCGGGCGGGGACGGTGCGCACGGCATACGCGAAGCGGTCGAGGGTGACCGCCTCGAGCGGCAGTCCGTCGCGCTCTGCGATGCGCCGCACGAGCGCAGCATAGTAGTCCTTGGCGTAGCTGGTTGGACGGGTGTTCCATCGCGCGGCATACGTCCCGGTCAGGACGGCCTGCTGGTCGATGGACAGCGCGGTATAAGCTGCGGTCAGTTCTGCACCCTGTGCGCGCAGCCGGTCGCGCAGCGCGGCAGCGTCGTCTCGGTCGTTGTAGCCGGTCAGAAACCGCAAAAGGCAGGGCGCAAAGTCGGACAGCTGGCGCGGCATGGGAAAGAGGTCGTCCCGGACGGTGAAAAAACACCCCTCCGGGTCAAAGTCCGGTTCAATGCCTGCGTACTGGAACAGCGCCGCGTGCCGCCTGAGGCAATCGGCCAAAATGGGGTTTGTAAACTGTACGCGCGTGCGCGCGTGGATCTCGGACGACATTCAACCCCCCCTTTTTTTTCTTCATTATACCCGTCTTTCTCCGGCGCAGTCAAGCATGCGCGCTTGTCGCAAAACCGCGATTATGGTATGATATATGGGAGAAAAAAACTGTCCGCGTACCAAAAGGAGGTTTCTCATGGACGCATCTGTACAAAATAACCCCTTGGGCTACGAGAAACTGTCTCGCCTGCTGCGCACCTACGCCGTCCCGAGCGTCATTGCCATGCTGGTCAGCTCGATCTACAACATCGTTGACCAAATTTTCATCGGTCAGGGTGTGGGCTACCTCGGAAATGCCGCGACCAACGTCGCCTATCCGCTCACGACCATCTGTCTTGCCATCGCCCTGCTCATCGGCATCGGCAGCGCTTCACGCTTCTCACTCAAACTGGGCGCAGGCCAGCCCGACGATGCGGCGCAGACGGTCGGCACCGCCGTGTGCATGATGATATCGCTCGGCGTGCTCTACGTCATCCTCATCGAGATTTTCTTAAATCCGCTGCTGCACGCCTTCGGCGCGACCGCCGACGTGCTGCCCTATGCACAGGAATATACGCGCATCACCGCAGCCGGTATGCCGCTGCTCATCCTTACAAACGGCATGAGCAACCTGGCGCGCGCCGACGGCAGCCCCAAATATTCCATGACCTGCATGCTGCTGGGCGCGGTCATCAACACCATCTTAGACCCCATTTTCATCTTTGTCTGCAAGTGGGGCGTTGCCGGTGCGGCAGCCGCAACCGTCATCGGTCAGCTGGCATCCTGCATCATGGCGGTGGGTTACCTGCGCTATTTCCGTCATGTACGTCTGACCCGTCACCACTTCGGCCTCAAACCCGCCATTTGCTGCAAGATCGCATCGCTCGGCATGAGCAGCAGCTTAAACCAGGTTGCGCTCACCTTCGTGCAGATCGTCATTAACAACTCGCTGATTTATTACGGTGCGCAGTCGCCTTACGGCTCGGATATCCCCTTAGCCGCCTGCGGCATCGTCATGAAGACCAACGCCATCCTGCTCGCCATCATCATCGGCATCTCGCAGGGCTCTCAGCCCATCATCGGCTTTAACTACGGTGCAAAGCAGTATGCCCGCGTGCGCGGCATCTACAAGCTGGCCATCTCCTGCAACCTTGCCGTCTCCCTCGTTGGCTTCCTCCTGTTCCAGTTCTTCCCCAAGCCCATCATCGCCCTGTTTGGTACGGGTGACGCGCTCTATTACGAGTTCGCCGTACACTTTATGCGCATTTTCCTGTTTATGGTGCTGGTCAACGGCGTGCAGCTCATCTCCTCGAACTTCTTCTCGGCCATCGGCAAGCCCATCAAGGGCGCGGTGCTGTCGCTGACCCGACAGGTCATCTTCCTCATTCCCGCCGTGCTCCTCATGCCGCTGTTTTTCGGTCTGGACGGCATCCTGTTCGCCGGTCCGGTCGCGGACTTTGCCGCGTTCGTTGCAACCGCAATTTTAATCGCGCTCGAGTTCCGCAAAATCCACGCCCTCGAACAGGCGCAGCAAAAAACTGCATAAAAAGCCAAAGAGCGAAGCCGCATATACGCAGCTTCGCTCTTTTGATGTCCGGGGCGTCGATCTATGGAGAAAGGAAAATGAGCAAGGCTTAGTCGTCCTGCAAGGCATCATAACCGGTCTCGCCGATCTCGTTCATGGCGTTCTTGAGCGCCTCAAAGCGCGACCGATTGGTGATGATGACCACCTTGTGAATGGGTACAAAAAACGGCGTGCAAACCGCCCTTGTCCGGACAGATTCCACCCGCTGCGGATACCTGCTTTTGTCCTTCTGACGAGGACACTTTTCCATATTGTGCGCGAACGAGACAAAAAACTGTAAAAAGGGCGTTTTCAAACCGAAAAAAGTGTGATATACTAGAAAAAGTCAAAATCAAGGGAGTTGAAAGAAACACATGAAGAACCTCGTAACCCGTTGGAACGAGATCAGTCTGGTCAAGCGCATCATCTGCGGCCTGATTATTGGTATCGTTCTGGGTCTGGTCGTCCCGCAGGCGACCGCGCTTTCGCTGCTCGGCAATCTGTTTGTCGGTGCGCTCAAGGCGATTGCACCCATTCTCGTCCTATTTTTGGTCATGTCCGCGCTGGCAAAGCACCAGGAGGGCAAGCAGACCAATATGAAGCATATCATCGGCCTGTACCTGCTCGGTACCTTTCTGGCCGGTCTGATGGCCGTTATCGCGTCTTTCCTGTTCCCCGTGACCCTGACGCTCGCGCAGTCCACCTCGGACATCACCCCGCCCAGCGGCATCGGTGAGGTTCTGAACACCCTGATGATGAATCTGGTCGCAAACCCGGTTGACGCGCTGGTCAAGGCAAACTATATCGGCATTCTGGCATGGGCTGTCCTGCTCGGCATCGCGCTGCGCCGTGCACCCGAGGGCGTTAAGGTCGCCATCGAGTCGATCGCGGAAGCCATTTCCCAGATCGTCCGCTGGATCATCAGCTGCGCACCCTTCGGCGTTCTGGGTCTGGTATTCACCACCATTTCCCAGCAGGGTATCGACTCGCTGTTCAGCTACGGCAAGCTCATCGTGCTGCTGGTCGGCACCATGGCCTTCGTCGCCTTTGTGGTCAATCCCATCATCGTTTTCATCGGCATTCGCAAAAATCCCTTCCCACTGGTGCTCAAGTGCCTCAAGGACAGTGGTATCACGGCTTTCTTTACCCGCTCTTCGGCGGCAAATATCCCGGTCAATATGCGCCTGTGCGCAGAGCTGGGTCTTGATCGTGACACCTACGCGGTCTCCATTCCGCTCGGCTCGACCATCAACATGGGCGGCGCTGCCGTGACCATCTCCATTCTGGCGCTGGCGGCTGCGCACACCCTGGGCATTCAGGTTGACTTTGCATCTGCGGTCGTCCTGAGCGTGCTGTCCGCCGTCTCGGCCTGCGGTGCGTCCGGTGTTGCCGGCGGCTCGCTGCTGCTCGTACCGCTCGCCTGCAGCCTGTTCGGTATCCCGGGTGACATCGCCATGCAGGTCGTCGGCGTTGGCTTCATCGTAGGCGTGATCCAGGACTCCTGCGAGACCGCGATCAACTCGTCCACCGACGTGCTCTACACCGCGGTTGCCGAGCTGTCCAAGCGCCGCAAGCTGGAGGGCTCTGTCTCTGCACAATCCTATACGCAGGCTTAAAAACAAAAGGAACGCTCTCGGGCGTTCCTTTTTTGCTCGATTTCTACCAATTTCTGCAAAATTTTACAAACGCTTTTCCAAGGTACGATTGTCTTTTCGCGCGCCGCGGGATATGATAAAAACACAATGACAATTCCGTGTGCACGCGATTACCTGACCGTTTTTTTCAAAGAAAGGGGCTTTTGCCATGATTCCCTGTAAGTCCACCTGTCTGATGTATCAGGAAGGCTGTCACAAGACCTGCCCGGTCTGGCGGCAGCAGCAGAAAAAGCGCAGTGAGGAATATCGCCGCAAGCTCACCTATTTAAAGGAGTATAATGAGATTTGCAGCACGGTCGTCAGTCAGCTCAAACGCATGAGCTGTCATAGGACTTATTTTTAAGGAGGCGGGAAAACCCCAAATGCCCGATACCAGATTTACACAAAACCGAGAACTGTCCTGGCTGCGCTTTAACGAGCGCGTGCTGATGGAGGCCACCGACGAGACCGTGCCGCTGCTCGAGCGCCTCAAGTTCATTGCCATCTTCACCAGCAACCTGGACGAATTTTTTATGATTCGCGTGGGCAGTCTGTTCGATCTGTCCCACTTCAAGACGCACACCATCGACCAGAAGAGCGGCTGGACGCCCGGCGAGCAGCTGACGCACATCTATGAGACCGTCCGCGTGCTCTATGCCCGCCGTCAGCAGATCTATCAGGAGGTCGAACAGCAGCTGCGCGTGCACGGCATCTGCCAGCTGCACTATGACGAGCTGGCAGAGACCGAGGTCAAGTTCGTGCGCCAGTATTTCAAATCCTCCATCGCGCCCATCCTGTCGCCGCAGATCGTGGACACCCACCATCCCTTCCCGCATCTGCAAAATAAGGCGCTGCATATCGGCGCATGGCTCAAATATAAAAACGATCCCATGTTTGCGGTCATTCCGGTGCCCGCCGTCCTGCCCGAGGTCATCTTTTTGCCCGGCAGCGAGACGCGCTACATCCGTACCGAGGAAGTCATCCTAGAGCACGTGTCCCAGATCTTCAAGGACGACACGATTCTGGAAAAGACCGTTTTCTGCGTCACTCGCAACGCCGATATCAACCCCGACGACGAGGCGTTCGACTTCGACAGTGACGATTTCCGCGGCAAGATGAAAAAACTGCTGCGCCAGCGCCAGCGCCTCGCGCCCGTGCGCCTCGAGCTGTCTCGGCCGATCAGCGAGACCTTCTTAAAGTACTTAAAGGAGCACCTGCCGGTCACGCAGGAACAGGTCTATGTCACCAATGCGCCGCTCAAAATGGGTTATGCCTTTGCCTTGCCTGCAAAACTCAGCGAAAACAAGCGCCACGCCCTGACTGACGCACCGTTTACACCCGGTGTACCGCATGGGGTGCGCTTAAATGCGCCTATTACACCGCAGGTACAGGCGCATGATATCCTGCTGTCCTATCCCTTTGAGGGCATGGACACCTTTTTGCACCTCATCCGCGAGTCGGCATACGACCCGGATGTTATTTCCATTAAAATCACCATTTATCGACTGGCGCGTAAGGCCAAGCTGGTCGAGTACCTGTGCGCGGCTGCCGAGGCCGGCAAGGACGTCACCGCCTTCATCGAGCTGCGCGCACGCTTTGACGAGCAGAATAATATCGACTGGTCAGAGCGTCTGGAGGATGCCGGATGCACGGTCATTTACGGCGTGGAGAATTATAAAGTGCACTCTAAAGTCTGCCTGATTACCCGCCGCAGCCAGGGCAGCGTGCAGTATATCACCCAGGTCGGTACGGGTAACTATAATGAGAAAACCGCTTTGCAGTATACCGACTTGTCGCTGATTACAGCCAATCCGGCCATCGGTCAGGACGCAAACCACTTCTTCCAGAACCTCGCCATCGGCAATGTGTCCGGTCAGTACGAGCATTTGATGGTCGCCCCGTCCTCGCTCAAGACCAGCATCATCCGCGAGATTGATCGCGAGATCGCCAAGCGCGGTGAGGGGCGCATCTTCATCAAGATGAACGCCATCACCGATATCGACCTGATCGAGAAGCTCAAACAGGCCTCGTGCGCTGGCGTGCGCGTGCGTATGATCGTGCGCGGTATCTGCTGTATTCTGCCCGATATCCCGGAGAAAACCGAGAATATTGAGGTCATTTCCATCGTCGGACGCTTCCTCGAACACTCCCGCGTGTATTGCTTCGGTCAGGGAAATGACGAGCGTATGTATATCGCCTCGGCTGACTTTATGACGCGCAATACGGAAAAGCGCGTGGAAGTCGCATGTCCGATTTATGACCAGGCCGTCCGCGAGAAGATTCACGATCTGATGGATACCTGTTGGGCGGATAACGTCAAGGCACGCGCTTTGCAGCGTGATGGTTCTTACCGTACCCGTCCCATCCACGAAACGCCGATTGACAGTCAACAGATGCTCATGGCCAAGGCACTCGAGCCGGACGATCAAATGACCGATCTGGAACCGGATAAAAAGCATGGGTTCATGGATTGGCTGACTGGTCTGTTCCACGGTCATAAAGGATAAAACCCGCCCGCAGGCGACAATCGGGGTCCAGGGGACGAGTTCCCTGGCGCAGTCCAGCCGCGTAGGCTGGCCGCGCTCCGCAGAGCGCGGAATCTCCTTTTGATTTTCCCGTCCCCCGCAAGGGAAAATCAACTAAAATAAAAAAGAAAAGCGCGTCCGCAGACGCGCAATACTCCGCGCACAAGGTGCGCTCATAAAAAAGACCGTCCCAAAGGACGGTCTTTTTCTCTTGTATGTTTGAGTTGATTCCCGGGTCGGACACCGGGAATCAAAGGGGAGTTTCGCGGCTTGCGAGCCGCGACTTGAGGCTCTGCCTCAAGACTCCGCAAGCCTTTCGAGAAAGGCTTGAGCGAAAGCTTCAATTCGCCTGCGGGCGGGATTAGGCCATCGCGCGGCACAGGTTGACCATTTCAACCGCACCCTGTGCGCAATCAAAGCCCTTATTACCTGCCTTGGTGCCCGCACGCTCAATCGCCTGCTCAATGGTATCGGTGGTCAGCACACCGAACATAACCGGCACGCCGGTGGACAGCGATACCTGTGCGATACCCTTAGACACCTCCGCGCACACATAATCATAATGGCTGGTACTGCCGCGGATGACAGCGCCCAGGCAGATGACCGCGTCATACTTACCGCTCTGTGCCATCTTGGATGCAATCAGCGGAATCTCGAACGCACCCGGTACCCAGGCAACGTCGATGTCCTCCTCGCGCACGTCCAGACGGGTCAGGCCGTCCATTGCGCCGCCCAGCAGCTTGCTGGTGATGAACTCGTTAAAACGTGCGGCAACGATGCCCACCTTGATGTTTTGCGCGGTCAGTTTTCCTTCGAACAGATTCATTGTACTCATCCTTTCGGTCATTTTGTGCTTAGTAGTTTAAGATATGTCCCATGCGCTTCTGTTTGGTCTTGAGGTAGAACAGGTCGTGCGCGGTCGCGGCAACCTGAATGGGCACGCGCTCAACGATCTCCACGCCGAAGCCGTCCAGACCATAGACCTTTTCCGGGTTGTTGGTTAAGAGACGCAGCTCTTTCGCACCCAGATCCTGCAAGATCTGCGCACCAATCCAGTACTCGCGCAGGTCGGGAGCGAAGCCCAGCTTGACGTTTGCCTCGACCGTATCAAAGCCCTGTTCCTGCAACTCGTACGCCTTGAGCTTGTTAATCAGGCCGATGCCGCGGCCCTCCTGACGCATGTACAGCAGAACGCCGCGACCCTCTTTCTCGATCTGGGTGAGCGCTGCCGCGAGCTGCTGGCCGCAGTCGCAACGAGCCGAGCCGAACACATCGCCGGTCAGGCACTCGGAGTGTACGCGGCATAAAAGCTGCTTGCCGTCGCCGATCTCGCCCTTGACCAGTGCGACATGGTGCTCGCCGGTCAGGTCGTTGATATAGCCGTAGATGCGGAAATCACCGAACCGGGTGGGCATTTCGGCGCAGGCCTCGCGCACGACGTGCTTGTCGTGACGGCGGCAGTAGTCCTGCAAATCCCGAATGGTAATCATGGTCATGCCCCATTTTTCCGCATGCTCGCGCAGCTCGTCGCCGCGCATCATGGTGCCGTCGTCGCGCATGATCTCGCAGCACAGACCGCACTCGGGCAGGCCGGCCTGACGCATGAGGTCGACAGTTGCCTCGGTGTGACCCGGACGGCACAGCACACCGCCGCGGCGGGCAACCAGCGGGAACACATGACCCGGACGGCGGAAGTCCTCCGGGCGGGAAGCCGGGTCGACGCAGGCACGGCAGGTAAAACCGCGTTCTTCGGCCGAGATACCGGTCGTGGTCTTGACGTGGTCAATGGACACGGTGAAGGCGGTCTGGTGGTTGTCGGTGTTGACCTTAACCATCTGCTCGAGACCCAGACGCTGTGCAATTTCCTCGCTCATGGGCGTGCAGATCAGTCCCTTGGCGTACTTCGCCATGAAATTGACGTTTTCGGTGGTTGCAAACCGCGCAGCGCAGATCATATCGCCCTCATTTTCGCGGTTTTCGTCATCAGTGACCAGGATGATCTTGCCCTGTCGCAGGTCTTCGAGCGCCTGCTCGATGGTGTTGTTCTGTTGCATAAAAAAGCCTCCCAAATCAGTAGCCGCAGCGGGCTAAGAATGCCTGGGTGATGCCCGCATCCGGGCTGCCCAGCAGTTTTTCGACATATTTTCCGATGCAGTCGGTCTCCAGATTGACCGTATCCCCGACCCGCCGAGCGGACAGGGTGGTCTGTCCCTGGGTGTGCGGGATGATGGAGACCGAGAAGTCGCGTCCGGTGACGGCAGCGACGGTCAGGCTGATGCCGTCAATGGCGATCGAGCCCTTTTCCACGATGTAGCGCAGCAGGGACGGCGTGGCGCTGACTGTATACCAAATCGCATTGCCGTCCGGTCGAATACGGGTGATTCTGCCCGTGCCGTCGATGTGGCCGGACACGATATGCCCGCCGAAGCGGCCGTTTGCGGGCATGGCGCGTTCTAAATTGACCGGGCTGCCCGGTTTCAGTGCGCCGAGGGACGAGCGGTTGAGTGTCTCGTGCATCACGTCGGCGGTGAACGCGCTCGATGTAAACGAAGTGACCGTCAGGCACACGCCGCACACCGCGATGCTGTCGCCCAGATGCACGTCCTCGAGCACCTTGGACGCTGCGATGGTCAGCACGGCGTTTGCCGGTTCGCGCCGGATGGACTGTACCCGTCCGACTTCCTCTACGATTCCTGTAAACATGCAATGACCTCACTTTCCAGCAGCAGATCGTCGCCCAGCTGGGTGACACGGGGTACGGACAGGCGGACGGCGTCGTCCGGGTAGGCAACGCCCACGCCCTGCACCGGGGTTTTAGCCTGTGCGCCGCCGAACAGCTTGGGCGCGATGTAGGCCTGCACGCGGTGAACGATGCCCGCGCGCAGCGCCGCCCAGGCGAGCGTGCCGCCGCCCTCGAGCACGATGCTGTCGATGCCGCGTGCGCCGAGCGCCTGCATGAGCGCTGCAAGATCGACATGCCCGTCGGCATCGGCCCGAACGGTCAGAATCTCGCATCCCGCGGCCAGATAGGGCGCGTGACGGTCGGGGTCGGTGCAGCAGGTCGCCAAAATGGTGGTCAGGCTGCCCGCGCTCTCGACCAGACGGGCGGACGGCGGGGTGGACAGGCGGCTGTCGCACACGATGCGGATGGGGTCGCGGCCGCCGGGAATGCGGCAGGTCAGCATGGGGTCGTCGGCCAGCACCGTGCCCGCGCCGACCATGATGGCCGTGTACCGGTTGCGGTCGCGGTGCACCTGCTCGCGTGCAATTTCTCCGGTGATCCACTGGGAAGCACCTGTGCGCGTCGCGATCTTGCCGTCCATGGTCATGGCGTATTTGAGCACCACAAAGGGTGTTTTGTGACGGATATAGTGAAAAAACGGTGCGTTTAAGCGGTCGCACTCGTCTTTCAGGACATTTTCCACCACTTCAATGCCGTGTTCGCGCAATATCTGCACGCCCTTTCCAGCAACCAGCGGGTTGGGGTCGGACGAGCCGACGACCACGCGCGCAAGTCCCTGTTCGATGAGCGCGTCGGTACACGGCGGGGTCTTGCCTTGGTGGCAGCAGGGCTCGAGCGTCACGTAGATGGTCGCGCCGCGCGGCGATTCGGTGCAGTTTGCCAGCGCGTTGCGCTCGGCGTGCGGACCGCCGAACATGGCGTGCCATCCCTCACCGATCACCCGGCCATCCCGGACGATGACCGCGCCGACCAGGGGATTG
The DNA here is from genome assembly GCA_959018045.1 of uncultured Butyricicoccus sp. Taxonomy (GTDB): domain Bacteria; phylum Bacillota; class Clostridia; order Oscillospirales; family Butyricicoccaceae; genus Butyricicoccus. Next base: position 47,489 of record CAUEJN010000003.1, read on the forward strand.
GGGCTGACATGTCCCGCGCCGCGTGCGGCAAGCGACAGCGCACGGCGCATATATTCCAGATCTTCAGCCGAATGGCTCATAAAATACCGCCTCATTTCTGCAAAAAAAGATGCCCCGAACCTTGGGGTTCAGGGCATCAGACAAAATCGAAAAATAAGCGCATTTACCAACAAAAAAACCCCGGAATGCAAGCATTCCAGGGCGTAAAAGTTCGGCAAATACACGAAGATCGTGTGATCTTGGAGTTTTGTCATCTTCTTTCATCCAGACTGTACTGTCGGCTTCGGAGTTTCACCGAATCATGCCTTGCGGCTCGTGGGCTGTACCACCGGTAGGGAATTGCACCCTGCCCTGAAGATGTATGTTGTGTTTGCGAGGTCAGTATACGCCCGTATGGCGAATTTTGTCAAGCATTATTTTAGCAGACTGCTGTAAAAAATGTGTGGGAAGCCGAAAACCAGAGCGCAGAATGAGAGGACAAAAAAGATCAGAAACTGTGCGATGGACAGAGTTTTTTGTATCCGGATGAATGATACAAAACGTAGGCGATATAAAACACAGCAAAGGACGCGCGCGGACTAGAACAGCGGTGCGCATTCGGCGGGAGATGAAACATAGAAAAGCTTGACAGAGGTACCTCGGACGTGAGAGAATGATAGAAATAAACCATTCTTTCTGCCGCAAAAAATCCGGACGGTTTGCCCGTCTGCACACGGTTTTTGACCGACTGAAAGTACGTACCCAGGAGGGCAAAAATGGAAATGCATATACATGATTTTGTCCCGTCACTGGAGTTTCTTTACGATGCGGTTGCAGACAGTATTATGGGATATTTGTATCTGACCGACATCAAGAGCGACCGCATCTGTATCTCGGAAAAAGCAAAGCAGGATTTCGGCTTTTCCGAGTGCGTGATTCAGAACGCGCGTGAAACCTGGCTTGCACGCATTCACCCGCGTGATCGCGACCGGGTAGACGAGTCTATTTCGCTGCTGTACAGCGCACAGAAACAAACATTTGACGACGAATTTCAGATGCGTGCAACCTCAGGACGGTATTTCTGGGTGCGTGCGCGCGGACGCATCTACCAGCCGCCCGGTCTGGACAAGCCCACCCACGTCATCGGCATTCTGGAGAATCTCGAGCAGGACGGCGAGGTCGATCGCGTGACCGGTCTGCACACGAGTGACCGCTGCCGCCGGGTGGTCGAGTCGCTGATCGCGCACGGACAGGCGCAGCAGTGCGGCATTCTGCTCTTTAACATCGACGATTTCACCCGCATCAATATGCTGTACTCGCACGCATTCGGCGATATGGTGCTGCGCACGGTCATTCAGGAATTGCAGCCACTCTTGCCCGAGGGCGCCGACCTGTACCGCCTTAACGGCGACCAGTTCCTCGTGCTGTGCCGCGTGTGCAATCATGTCAAGATGCGCGAGCTGTTCGAGTGCTTGCAGGAGTACGTCCGCCACCCGCGCAGCCTGGACGGCATCAGCTACCAGTTCAGCATTTCGGGCGGTGTGGCGATGTTTGCCGACGGCGGGCCCGATTGGGCGGGCTTGCTGCGCAACGCGGTGCTTGCCATGCGCCAGGCCAAGAAGAGCGGCAAGAACCGACTCAAAATCTTCTGCCCGTCCATGCTGCCAAGCACCCTGCACGAACAAAAACTCATTCAGGAACTCAGTCAGAGCGTCGCCCGCGGGTTTGAGGGTTTTTATCTGGTGTATCAGCCCATTTGTACGGCAGATTCGCTGCGTTTGGTGGGTGCAGAAGCGCTTTTGCGCTACGAAAGCCCGGAATTCGGACGCATCCGACCGGACAGTTTCGTTCCCTTGCTCGAGCGCGGGGGACTGATGAGCGACGTGGGCATGTGGGCATTCCGACAGGCGGTGTCGGTGTGCAAGACCTGGGTCGAGCAGTTGCCCGAATTCACCATGAACGTCAATGTCTCACTCTACCAGTCGCTCGGCGACGGGTTCAGTCAGCGTGTGTTCCAGACGTTAAACGAGATCGGTCTGCCGCCCGAGCATCTGGTGCTTGAGCTGACCGAGAGCTGCTTTGCCGACGAGGAGAGCGGCGTGGCGCAGACGCTGTCCACCCTGCGTGCGGGCGGTATCCGGCTGGCCATCGACGACTTCGGCACCGGCTATTCCTCTCTCGGACGCCTGCAGCAGCTGCCGAGCGATATTGTCAAGATCGACCGCTCGTTTATCACCTCCATCCACAACAACAGCTACAATTACAATTTCGTCAAGGCGGTCATTGCGCTGTGCCACAACGCCGGCTTGCGCGTGTGCGTCGAGGGCATCGAGACGCAGGACGAGCTGCGCACGGTCAACAACCTGTACGCCGACACCTGTCAGGGCTATTACACGTCCAAACCGCTGGATGCGGACACCTTCGCGCGCGAACTGATTGCCCACCCCGACTGTTTCCAGTCCCGTTCGGCACGGGCGGATAAGCAGGAGCGCAACAACACCATGCTCAGCGACAACGACTTGCTGCGCACGATGATGAACGCAACGCCGCTCAGCATCAACGTGTGGAACGAAAAATTCGAGAATATGGCGTGCAATACTGCGGTGGTCGAGCTGTTCAACCTGCGCAACGAGGGCGAATATTTGGAACGCTTCTTTGAGCTGTCCCCGCCCTGCCAACCCGACGGCCGTCCGTCCTCCGAGGTCGCATACGAAAAGATTTCGCAGGCGTTCCGCGAGGGACGCACGGTCTTCCCGTGGATGCATCAAAAGCTGGACGGCACACCCATTCCGGCAGAGATTACGCTCGTCAGGATGCTGTATCAAAAAGGATACATTGTGGCAGGATATACCCGAGACCTGCGACCACAGGAAAATTCATCCAAAACCGAATAAGCAGAACAGGATGCAGTCAGCCGATTGTATCCTGTTTTTTTATGCCTTCTATGCCAACGCTTGCGCTGTCCGATCACTATTTAACAAAATCCACATTGTGTTAAATATAATTCTGTCACCCTGCACAAAAACACAGAAAGACCGCTGTACATTTTGCACTTTACTCGTGGGGCTTGCCTGAATTTAACATATTGTAGTATACTGTTTGATAAAGAAAGGATGGGGATAGATGAAAACCGTTCAGCCGATCCGTGACCATGCCAAGATCGACGCGATGAAAAAAGCCCTGCTGTGCAAGAGCGAGCGCAACTATTTTTTGTTCGTTCTGGGCATCAATGTGGGCATGCGCATCAGCGACCTGCTGCCGCTGCGTATCCGTGACCTCATGGGCACCCATCTGGTCGTGCAGGAAAAAAAGACCGGAAAGCGCAAGCGTTTTTTTATCAATAACCAGCTGCGCCGCGAGATCGAGCAGTACGCCATCGGACGCACGCCCGAAGAATACGTCTTTCCCAGCCGCAAGGGCGGGCATATCAGCCGCATTCAGGCGTACTATATTTTAAACGACGCCGCACGCGAGGTCGGTTTGGACAACATCGGCACGCACACGCTGCGCAAGACCTTTGGATACTTTCATTACAAGCGATACAAGGACGTGGCGCTGCTCCAGCAGCTCTTTAACCATGCGTCGCCGTCTATCACCCTGCGCTATATCGGCATCACCCAGGACGAAATCGACGACACGTTAGCCGATTTCTTCCTCTGACCGCACCAAAAGACAAAAAAAACCGCACCATTTGGTGCGGTTTTTCTTATACACGCTGCGCTTTGTGCGCGTGCTTCATGTCGTACATTTGTGAATCTGCGCGCTGGATGATCGTGTCCGGTGTGTCATTGGGCTGGCGCAGCGCAATGCCGTAGCTGAACGCCATCGGCATGCTTCCCTCGGTCTGGGCGAGCGCTTCACTGATCGATTCCAGGCGCTGACGGGCGGAATCCCGGGTCATATTGTGGAATAACAGGATGAATTCATCCCCGCCGAAGCGGAACAGCGCGTCCTCATCCTTACGGCAGGCGTGCTGTAACAGACCCGACACGGTGAGAATGTATTGATCGCCCTGGTTGTGTCCCTGCACGTCGTTGACCTGTTTGAGTCCGTCCAAATCGATCAGGCACAGCGCAAAGGGGGTATCCTGTTCCAGCCAGTGGGTCAGTGTCTGCTGCGCCGCGCGGCGGTTGGGCAGACCGGTCAAAGCGTCCTGATTGGAAGCTGCGGCGAGCTGTGATTCCTGCACCTGCCGGAAGGCGAGCGCCTTTTGCAGGGTTGTGTTTTGCAAGTGCAGGTGATCGAGGTAGCTCAGGCGGGCGGCGTAGCACAGCGACCAGTACAGACCGAGCAGGGCAAACAGGCAGGATGCCAGACTCCACAGCTTGGGCAGCGGGGAATAGTCGAGCCGTAAGTACAAGAGCAGGTGCAGGGTCAGCGACACGAACAGCACCATCATAATCCAGAGCAAAAACGGCAGATGCCGCCGCAGGCGCAGAATGCGGACAAGCGATGCGGCATAGCGGCTGCCGGACAGCCAGCGCAGTCCAAGACCGGTCAGCATGAAGCCGACGACCGCCGAGGACACGCGCAGGGAGTCAAACGGGGAAAAACTGGCCAGCGGAATGCGCAGAACCAGTGAAAAGGCTGCGCGCAGGAGCAGATTGACCGCCATCCCGCACAGGATGCACAGCAGAGTGAGAAAGAATGCGCCCAGCTTGTCCGATGGGAACAGGATGAGAAATTCAATGGATAGGATAATCAGGAATAAAATCCAGTTGGCAATCAGCTCGAGTTCCAGTGCGGCGACCAGACAGAGCACGGAAAAATTGATGGGAAAGACGATGGTCGAGGACAGACGGTTCACCGGCCGCGGGGTCAGAACGGTATAGCCGATTTTGAGCGCACCGCCGCAGTAAATATAGTAAGAGATGGCCGTGCACAGGAGAAAGATCAAATTGTCATGCATGATCCGACCGTCCTTTCCGCTCTTTTTTGCGGGTGTACATGCGCTGGTCTGCGCATTCGAGCAGGGCGTGCACGTCGCGCGCCTCGGACGAGTCCGAAGTACCGAAGCTGAACAGCAGAGCTTCCTCGCCCTGTTCGATCTCGCGCCCGATCTCCTCCATACGCTGGTCGGCCATCACGCGGTCGCATCCGGGCAGGATGAGCACAAATTCATCGCCGCCGATGCGCGCGAGTGCGTCCGAGGGTCGAATATGGTGGTGCATCTGGTCGACAAAGCTGCAAAGGTAGTGGTCACCCTGCTGGTGGCCGTGGGTGTCGTTGATGTGCTTGAGGCGGTCGAGATCGAAGTAGACTACCGCGAACAGGGTGTGCTGCTCGAGCAGCGTGCCGATGTACTGGAAGGCGTAGACACGGGAAAACGCGCCGGTCAGTTCGTCGTGATAAGTACTGTGGCGCAGGATGCGCAGACGGCTGTCGGCCTGGGCAAGCGAGCGGTTAAGCTCATCGTTTGAGTGCTCGGCGTCGCTGGTCAGCGAAATATAATAGATGTTGACCAGGTATCCCACCAGAAGAAAGATCAAAAGCAGGTTGGAGCCGAGCAGAAAGGCCGGAATGAGCAGATGGGTGGGGTCGAGGTCGCACAGGATACTCTGTGCAAACAGATAGATGACGCTGAGCAAGATGAAGTGCTTGAAAAAGCGAAAATCCTTGATCTGTCCGTGATCCAGAATGGAGCGGTACTGCGGCAGGAAAAGCCGGTTTATGAGCTTGACCATGAGACCGAATCCCAGCGCGATGCAGATACTGAAGACGCGGGAGGTCTGCATGGATAGGATCTCGTACAGACTGCGATCAGAAAGCAGCGCAAAAATGCTGATCAGGCACAGGTGCACCGCGACCATCTGCACGAAACGCACGATAAAGGTTTCAAAGGGTGTGGTACGTGACAGACGGCACCCCATGCTCTGTGCGAACTGACAGACGAAAATCAGCCCGTAAAACAGAGACAGCGAGAAATAATGCGGGGAAAACAGCAGAAGGGTCTGTGCGGCGACGGACAAAAGCTGAATCAAAATCATAGAGAGCGGACGGGTGGTCAGCGTGTCCATTCCCGACAAAAAGTACAGATGATACAGGTTTTCCGCCAGATTACATACGACAAACAATAAAATCAGGGTCGGCGCGGTATCACTCATGGGTTCCTCCGAATGACAGGTCATGCGGCGCATACGCCGGAACTATTTTTTTTCATTATATCAGATGCAAAGTTCGGCGGAAAGTTTCAGTTTCAATAAATTTCACAAAATTTTCAGTGAATTTTGTAACACATACACAGATATTTTACGTTATGAGCAAAAATCGACCCGCAGGTCTGGTAAAATTGCCGGGAGCGGCAAATTTGTATATAAATTTATATACAAATTTTCTGGAAATTTTGACGCAGTTTGATAAAATGACGCTTTATGCGTGCAAAAAATACGAGAACTGGCAAAATTGGGATTGAGAGCGGGGTGGAATGGGTGTATAATCATTCAGTAAGTCTAAAGTTTTCGGAAAAGGGGGAAACCTGCGTATGAGTTATACTCGCATTTGGATCACAGGCTCGTCCGGCCGTCTGGGCGCGGCGCTGTGCCGCCTGCTGACCAATATTGAATACCGCATCCTGCCGAGCGACATGGACGTGCCGATCGGTGACAGCGAAGCGGTCAATCACTTTGCGGATGTCAGCCATCCCGACGTCATCATCAACTGCGCCGGCCTGACCGACGTGCAGAAGTGCGAGGCCTCGCCCGAGGAAGCGTACAAGGCAAACGCACTCGGCGCGCGTAATCTGGCCATTGCTGCCCGCCGTATTGATGCAAAACTCATTCAGATCTCGACCGATGACGTGTTCGAGGGCACGAGCAACAAGCCGCTGCACGAGTTTTTGGAGCCGCACCCGGTTACGATCTACGGTAAGAGCAAGTATGCGGGCGAGCGTCTGGTGCGCGAGCTGACCGACAAGCATGTAATTGTGCGCTCGTCGTGGATTTACGGCGCAGGCGCAAACGATTTCCTGCATCAGGTACTGGAAGCGGGCAAGAAGGGGGAGCCGATCCAGGTTGCCGGTGACGAGATTTCGTCCCCGACCAGTGCCGATGCGCTGGCCGGCTTCATCCAGAAGCTGATCGAATCGCGTGAGTACGGCGTATACCACGCGTCCTGCACCGGTGCGTGCACCCGGGCCGAGTTTGCGCGTGAGATTCTGCGCCTGAGCGGATACGATGAAAATCTGGTACAGACCACGGTCGCAGGCGAGACCATGCGCCCGCGCTTTACGCTGCTCGACAATATGATGATGCGCATGACCGGTCTGTACGAGATGCCGGACTGGAAAACCGCACTGACCGATTACTTCAGTAAGAAGGGGGCGCGGTGATGGCAAAGACAGAGAAGAAAAAGATCGGACTGACAACACGTATCTTTATTTCGCTGCTGCTGGGCGCGATTCTGGGCATTGTCCTGCACTACTGCGTGCTGCCCAACAATGCCGTACAGAATATTCTGGTCGACGGCGTGTTCTATGTGGTCGGACAGGGCTTCCTGCGTCTGATGCAGATGCTGGTCGTACCGCTGGTTCTGTGCTCGCTCGTCTGCGGCGCGTCCGCGATCGGCGATACCAAAACCCTTGGTAAAGTCGGCGTGCGCACGGTTGTCTTTTACATTATTACGACCGCGCTTGCGGTTGCGGTTGCACTGACCGTTGCCCGCATCATTAACCCCGGCATGGGTATGGATTTGAACGCGCTGCAAACCACCGAGACCCAGATTGCAACCACTCAAACCTCGATGGTGGACACGCTGCTCGATATCATCCCCAAAAACCCGATTGAGTCGCTGGCGACCGGCAACATGCTGCAGATCATCGTCTTTGCCATCATTGTCGGCATCATCCTGGCAAAGCTGGGCGATAAGACCCAGATCGTGCACAACCTGTTCCAGCAGGGCAATGATATTATGATGGAAATGACCATGATGGTCATGTCTCTGGCACCGATCGGCGTATTCTGCCTGATCGCGCGTACCTTCTCGGGCATGGGCTTCGACGCCTTCCAGCCGCTCATTAAATATATGTTTGCGGTTATGCTGGCGCTGGTCATCCAGTGCCTGGGCGTATATCAGATTCTGCTCAAGCTGTTTACCGGACTCAATCCCATCCGGTTTATCAAGAAGTTCCTGCCGGTTATGGGCTTTGCGTTCTCGACCGCGACCTCGAATGCGACCATCCCGCTGTCGATTGATACGCTGGAGCGCAAGATGGGTGTATCGCGCCGCATTTCGTCCTTCACCATCCCACTGGGCGCGACCATTAATATGGATGGTACGTCCATCATGCAGGGCGTCGCGGTTGTGTTCATCGCGCAGGCTTACGGTATCGTGCTGACTCCGATGGACTACGTGACCGTCATTGCGACCGCGACCCTGGCGTCGATCGGTACGGCTGGCGTTCCGTCGGTGGGTCTGGTCACCCTGTCCATGGTTCTGACCTCGGTCGGCCTGCCCATCGAAGGTATTGGCTTTATTATGGGTATCGACCGTATTCTGGATATGTCGCGTACTGCGGTCAACATCACCGGTGACGCAGTCTGCACGACCATCGTCGCAAACCAGAACCAGGCACTCGACAAGGAAGTATTTAATAAGAAGGAAGCAGAGCTGGAAGCGTAACGCTTTGCGCTGCATGGAGAAGTCGGCCTTTGACCGACTTCTTTTTTGCACAAAAAAAGAAGTCAAATTTTGTAAAAAAAGATTGACAACGGTCGGCTGTGGTGGTATCCTATACAAGCTGTCTCTGAGAGACGGTATCCACAACGACAGAAGCGTCACAGCAAATTGAAACTTTTTTGGATAGTCAATCAAAAAAGTGGAAA
>CAUEJN010000004.1 GCA_959018045.1 uncultured Butyricicoccus sp.
CTCTTCCGATCTGGAGAAGCTGTTCCTGTTCCGGCCATTCCCATGGCGGCGGATGCTGCCATTAACCCTTGCCCACTTTGATTCCCTTTTTATATTCTCAGACTTTAGTCGGGGTCGGTACTGTATTGGTGCCGACCCTACGCATTTCTCTGGGAGAATCCCGGAGAAATGATAAAAGGTTGTGAAATGCACAAAAAGTTGGTATAATAAAAGATAACTTGCATCCGAGAATCAACCGGAGAGAGAGGAGCTATACCAAGATGAAGAGAACTTTTTGGAAACGTGCAGCAGCCGGCGTGCTGGCAGCCGTGATGGCGCTGAGCCTGACCGCCTGCGGCGGTAAGAAAGAAACCGTAGAGACGGCGAGCGAGGAAGAGAAGAATGCGGTTGTACTGACCGTGGACGGCGTGGAGTTCACCGCGGAGGAGTACGCGGTTTCGTTCTTATACAATCAGAACCGTGTGGACAGCATGATGTCGATGTACGGCCAGCAGACCTCGGCGGATGTGACCGACGAGTCCGACCGTCAGACGTACAGCGAGAACATTGCCACGCTGGCAAAGCAGCAGCTGACCTACATGGCAGTATGCGAAAAGCAGATGGAAGCGCAGGGATTGACCGTTGAGGACAGCGATATCGATGCACAGATGGCCGAGTTTGAGGGACAGATGGGCGGCGCCGATCAGGTCGATGAGTACCTCAAGGGCGTAGGCCTGACCCGTGAGCAGTACAGTGATCTGGCACGCCTGAACGTCATGATCAGCAAGCTGCGCGCGGCATATCTGGAGGCTAACCCGAACGCTGCCCGCGAGCGCTTTGACCAGACTTATATGCGCTGCAAGCACGTTCTGATCAAGACTGTTGATGACAATAAGAAGGAGCTGGAAAATCAGGACGAGCTCAAGGCCAAGGCCGAGGAAGTCGCTTCCCGTGCCAAGGCTGGCGAGGACTTCGACGCCCTGATTAAGGAATACAACGAAGACCCCGGCATGGAGAGCAGCCCGGACGGCTACGTCTTCACCGAGGGTGAGATGGTGGACGAGTTCTATCAGGGCACCAAGGCACTGGAAGTCGGCGGCATTTCCGACCCGATCAAGTCGAACTATGGCTGGCATATTATCCAGCGCCTGCCGCTGCGCGATGAGGACTTCACCGCAAAGCAGGCAACCGTGGAGGAAGCACTGTTCTCTGAGCAGGCCGAGGCCTGGCAGCAGGCAGCCAAGGTCAAGGAAGGCGACAAGCTGTCCGAGATCAATCTGGATACGGCCAAGAGCTACGTGCAGTAACCCGCGTTCGGACGCGCAGAGGAGGGGACAGCATGAAGCGTAAGGCGTTCCGTGCGGCGCTGCCGTACACCATACCAATCTGTGTGGCTTTCTGCTTTTGGGGATGTCCTATGCCTGCTGGTATTCGGCGCATCGTCCTTCATCCTGCCCGCTATGGCACTCATTATCCTGTGCTTTACCTTGCTCAGCATCGCCGCGGGTACCGTTGCCCTGAGTCGTTCTCCGGCTCGTAGGTCACTATCCTTATTCCCGCGCTGTGCGCGGATAAAATGAGTGCTAGATGGCGAAATTCCCTTTGATTCCCGGTGTTCGATCCGGGAATCAATTAAAACAAACCCCAAATCGCCATCCGCAGATGGCGAAACTCCTTTGCTTCCCAACATCCACCCCGGGAAGCAAATAAAATGACCCCGAAACAAAAAACACCCGGCTTCCTATAAGAAGCCGGGCAAACAGACAGAGGGATGCAGCTGCATCCCTCTATTTTTTTTGCGCTTATCGATCGGAATTGCCATCCTGTGCTGGAATGATACGCTCAAAAGAACCCGAACGCAGCAGCGTGGCGAAGGCAGTCGCGTTCGGCGGCAGGATGCGGCTCTGAATGCCGCTCAGACCGACGTCTTCCGGACGGTGACAGTCCGAACCGGCGGTCTGGATGAAGCCGGGTTCCTGCGCGTCGGCCAGCGCCTGTGCCAGGTCGTTATGGTTGTGGTGCATGTGGCGGGGATTGGCGTTGTAGACCTCGATGCCGTCGAGGAAGCAGGGTGCAAGCGGTACGCACGACTTGCGGAAGGGATGCGCCTGTATAAAGATGCCACCGGATTTACGTGCAATCTCGGAGAAGGCGACCGCGCCCATGGACATGATCTCGTGCGGATGAGCCAGCATGGCCGGGTCAAAGCCGTAGAACAGATAGTCGTTGTCGTTCTCGTAGAAGCGCAGCTCTGCGCCTAAGTAGACCGTCATATTGTACGCCGCCGCAGCCTCGGCCAGTCTCTGGTAGCCCTCGGTAAAGCGCGGCATGACATCGGCGGGGTCTTTGGGGTCGATGCCCATGTAGACCCAGGTGTCGGGGTTGTAGTGGTCGGTGACGGCGATGGCATGGTATCCGGCCTCGTGGTACAGACGGGCGAGTTCCTCGGCGTCCAGCCAGCCGCATTTGCTGACCTGTCGGGTGTGCAGATGGGGTTCGATTTTGTACATAACAAACGATCCTTTCACAACGATATCCATACGCGCAGAAGTGTTCGTGAAACGGGAGAATAAGTTCTCAACCTATTTTAGCTGATTTTACAAAAAATAGCAAGCAAATCTGTTTGATACGTCATAATGTAGAAAATATTGAAGGAAGTTTGTGCAAAATAGAAGTGATTCAACCTTTGCGAAAGGGCATAGTTATGGTACTATATGTAGTATAACACGGGCGATGAAAGCGATTGCATGTTGGCTTTCCCGCCGATTTTTGCAGAAAGGGGTTACTGTATATGGACGCTGCTGAGACAGGTGTCGTATTGGGAGATATAAGTTATTTTGAAGCGGTTTTGCGCATGCTGTGCGCGATGCTGGTCGGCATCGTCGTGGGTGTCGAGCGCGGACGCAACCACCGTCCGGCAGGTATGCGTACCCACATGCTGGTCGCGCTGGGCGCGTGTGTTACCATGGTGGTGAGTAACTTTCTGTTTGTCCAGTTCCGACCACTGGGCGCAACTCCAGACCCTGCCCGTCTGGGCGCACAGGTTGTGTCCGGCGTGGGTTTTCTGGGTGCGGGTACGATTATGCGCGAAGGCCTGTCGGTCAAAGGCCTGACCACGGCTGCAAGTATCTGGGCGGTCGCCTGTCTGGGACTTGCTGCGGGCGCGGGCTACTACGCCATCGCCCTGACCGGTGCGGCGGCGGTGTACGCGACGCTGACCGTCTTTGAGGTTGTCCAGCGCAAGATGAACGTCACCCGTCACGCCACGCTTGCACTCGATCTGGAGTGCAAAGACCTGTCCGGTGTCATGCACGACCTCAACCGTTTTTCCGTGCAGCAGAACGCCACGCTCTCGCATGTACAGTTCGACGAGACCGAAGAGCGGGGCGTGTATCACCTGACCGCGATTGCGGTCTTTCGGGGAGCCAATCCACAGGTCGATCAGGCGGTCTTTTTGGAGAAACTGGGCGGAAATCTCAACGTTAAGAAGCTGGAAACCACACAGTATTGACCTGTGCGGACATAGAGAACAAGAGAAGCGGGTCGAGCCGAAACGCGGTCTGGAGGAAAGGAGAAAGCGATGCACAAGCACTATGACACCTTGGTCGTTGGGCCGATTTCCCTCGACCAGAATATCGACTATCAGGACTTTGAGCGCCGTGAGGTGGGCGGTGCGATCGTACAGTCGGGTTTTGCCGCAGCACACAGCGGCAACGTGACCGCAATTTTCACCAAACTCAATCCCAAGGACGCCGATCCGGACGCTGTCTTTGCCGGTACGGGCGCAGATATTTTCTGGAAGCCATCGGCCGAGACCTGTTCCATCCGCAATAAATATTTTACCGCCGATAAGGAGCGCCGTGACTGCCGCTCAATGGGCAAGTGTGACCCGTTCACCTTTGAGGAGCTGCCCGAGGTCGAGACCAGCATCTACCACTTTGCCGGTCTGGTTTACGGCGATTTTGACGGCGAACTGTTCCGAAAGGCACACGCGACCGGCGCAAAGGTTGCGGTCGATGTGCAGTGCATGCTGCGCCACGTCGAGGACGACAAGAGCATGCAGTTCCACGACTGGGCGGACAAACTGACCTATCTGCCCGAGATCGATTTCCTCAAGACCGACGCCGCCGAGGCTGCCATTCTGACCGGTCTGGACGACCGCGCCGCGGCTGCCCGCCAGCTGCACGCGTGGGGCACCAAGGAGGTTATGGTTACCCACAACACCGAGGTGCTGATCTACGACGGCACGCAGATTTACACCTGCCCGATCGTCGCACGCAACCTGTCCGGCCGTACCGGCCGCGGTGACACCTGCTTTGCCGGCTATATCACCGAGCGCCTGCGCGCCGATGTGCCGACCGCTTTGCAGTACGCTGCCGCGCTGGTGTCGCTCAAGATGGAGACACCCGGCCCGTTTCAGGGAACCCGCGAAGATGTTATGGCATATATCAAAGAAATGTATTAAAATGAATAGAGGATCTATCGATCCTGCATGCGCCTCCGGGGGACTGCGGAGGCGCGCGCTTTTTTACAGACATAGAAAGGGGACAAGCGATATGAATATTTGGCATGACATCGATCCTACCCTGGTTCAGCCCGACAGCTTCACCGCGGTCATTGAGATTCCGGCGGGCAGCAAGAAAAAGTATGAACTGGACAAGCGCACGGGACTGATGCGTCTCGATCGCATTCTGCACACATCCACCCACTACCCGGCAAACTACGGTTTTATCCCGCGTACTTATGCCGACGACGGCGACCCGCTGGACGTTCTGGTCCTGTGCTCGGAAACCCTCGACCCGTCCATTATGGTACAGTGCTACCCGGTTGGCGTTGTGCGCATGGTAGATAACGGCGCGTGTGACGACAAGATCATCGCGGTCTGCGAGCACGACCCGACCTGGAACTTCTACCGCGAGTATGACGACCTGCCGCCCCATATCGGCAACGAATTTGCACACTTTTTCGAGGTCTACAAGCAGCTCGAAGGACGCCGCACGGCGATTTCCGAGGTGTACGGCCGTCGCGCTGCCGAGCAGATTGTCGCCGAGTGCATGGAGCGCTACCTCGTGCACTTTTGCGGCAAACGACCGGAGTTAGACCGCCATTTGCAGAAGGACGAGACGCCCGAGGCCAACGTCTGAGGACAAGTCCATACCACGCTCAAAACTGTCTAAAACCCGGACGCACTTGCGTCCGGGTTTTATAATGTTCCATAAAAATGCAGGTGCAGCCTTGTGAATAGTTGACAAAAGAAACTGTTGATTTTATAATAGCTAACAGCATTAGCAAAAGGAGGGAAAGCGGTGCAGACAGACGAGCAGATCATGCAGATTTTCCGGGATTTGCGGGAAATCTATCAGACAGCCAGACAGCACAACGCCGAGAGTGTCAATCAGGGCGAGAAACAGGTGCTGCACTACCTGTGCCAGACCGGCGGACAGGCGCAGCCGGGTGAAATCAGCCGCGCCATACACATTTCGACCGCACGTGTGGCGGCGATTGTGGGCAGCCTTGCACGCAAGGGGCAGATTGTCCGCGAGCCGCTCGGCAGTGACCGTCGCTGCGTGCAGATTCGGCTGACCCAGGCCGGACGGGAACGCCTTGCGGCCACTTATGCGCATATGGGCGAACAAATGACGTATATTTTACAGGCGCTTGGGCCCGAGGATACTGCGGCGTTTTGCCGCATCCTGCACCGCCTGCCCGGTATCCTGGCACAATCCAATGAACCATCGAAAGGAGACCTTTAAATGCTGCACATATTCGGCTACCTGAAACGGTCGTGGAAGTCGGTCGTGCTCATTTTCATGCTGCTGATCTTCCAGGCCAGCTGTGACCTGACCTTGCCGCAGTTTACGTCCAATCTGGTCGATATCGGCATCCAGCAGAACGGCATCGCGCACGCCGCGCCTGCCGAGATGCGGGACACGACCATGGAAGACCTCAGCCTGTTTTTGACCGACGAGGAACAAGCGCTCGTGTCATCCTGCTATGAACAGTCGGGTGACCGCTGGGTGCGCACGACCGACGACGAAAAGACCTTGGAGCAGCTGGACGAGGCAATGTCCATGCCCATGGTCATGCTGGATACCATCCAGTCGTCCGATCAGATTGACCGCGATGCCCTGTACGCAAGTTTAGCGTCGGGTGAGATCACCCGCGAATACCTGCTGGGCGCAGAGAGCCAGATGGAAAGCCAGCTGTCCGGTATGGGCGGCTCGACCATCACCCAGAAGGCCATTCTGTTTACGCAGAAAGAGTATGAAGCGCTGGGCTACGACCTGCACGAGATGCAGATGAATTACCTGCTCACGACCGGTGGCAAAATGCTGGCGCTGTCGCTCGGCATGGTCGCAGCCGCCATTCTGGTCGGCCTGATCGCCTCGCGCACGGCGGCAGAACTCGCCATGCACCTGCGTGAAAGCCTGTTTACCCACGTTATCTCGTTCGGCAACGAGGAGATGACCAAGTTTTCCACCGCGTCGCTCATCACGCGCTCGACCAACGACATCCAACAGGTGCAAATGGTCATCGTTATGCTGCTGCGCATCGTGCTCTATGCTCCGATTCTGGGACTGGGCGGCATCTTCCGCGTCATGCGCACCGAAACCAGCATGACCTGGATTATCGCGGCCGCCGTCGGTGCGGTCATGTGCCTGGTTGCCGTTCTGATGGGCGTTGCGCTGCCGCGCTTTAAGAAGATGCAGACCCTCATCGATAACCTGAACTTAGTTGCCCGTGAGATTTTGACCGGTCTGCCGGTTATCCGTGCGTTCAGCCGCGAAAAGCACGAGGAAGAGCGATTTGACGGGGCGAACATCGTCCTGACCCGTACCCAGCTGTTCACCAACCGCGTCATGACCTTTATGATGCCGTGCATGATGCTGATTATGAACGTGGTCACGGTCGCGATTGTCTGGTTTGGCGCACACGGCGTAGACCTCGGCAACATGCAGGTAGGTGATATGATGGCGTTTATCACCTACACCATGCAGATCATTATGTCGTTCCTGATGATTTCCATGATTTCCATTATGCTGCCCCGCGCAGGCGTTGCTGCCGACCGTATCAACGAGGTGCTCACCACCGAACCGCGCATCCGTGATAAGGCAAAGGTCGAGGATGATAAGCTGACCGACTGCCGCGGCGAGGTCGTCTTTGACGACGTATCCTTCCGCTACCCGGATGCCGATGCCGACGTGCTCGAGCATATTTCCTTCACCGCAAAGCCCGGACAGACCACCGCGATCATCGGCTCGACCGGTGCGGGTAAGTCCTCGCTGTTAAACCTGATTCCGCGCTTCTTTGACGTGAGCTACGGCCGCATCACCATCGACGGCATTGATATCCGCAATCTGTCGCTGCATAAGCTGCACGAGGTGCTGGGCTACGTCCCGCAGAAGGGCGTACTGTTCTCGGGTGATATCGAATCCAACCTGAAGTTCGGCGGCGCGGATATCTCGGACGCACAGATGGAACAGGCTGCCGAGATTGCACAGGCGACTGAGTTCATCGAGAGCAAACCCGACCGCTACCAGACCCCCATCGCACAGGGCGGCACCAACGTGTCGGGCGGTCAGAAACAGCGCCTGTCCATCGCCCGCGCGATTGCCAAGAACCCGAAAATCTACCTGTTCGACGACTCGTTCTCGGCACTGGACTATAAGACCGATGCCGCACTGCGCCGTGCGCTGTCCGAGCGCGTACACGATGCAACCACGATCATCGTCGCACAGCGTATTTCCACCATCCTGCACGCCGAACAGATCATCGTCCTCGACGAGGGCAAGGTGGCAGGCATCGGCACCCATGAGGAACTGATGAAGACGTGCGCGACCTATCAGGAGATCGCACGGTCGCAGCTGTCGGAAAAGGAGTTAGGAGGGATGAACGCATGAGTCAGAGACCGATGAGAGGGCCGATGCGCGGCCATGGCATGATGCCGGGCGAGAAGGCCAA
Source organism: uncultured Butyricicoccus sp. (assembly GCA_959018045.1). Taxonomy (GTDB): domain Bacteria; phylum Bacillota; class Clostridia; order Oscillospirales; family Butyricicoccaceae; genus Butyricicoccus. The sequence continues at coordinate 7,942 of CAUEJN010000004.1, forward strand.
GGACTTTAAGGGCAGTACGCTGCGTTTGCTGTCCTATATGGGAAAGTTCAAGTTTGCTCTGATCGGCGTTCTGCTGTTCGCCGCGGGCAGTACCCTGTTTAACGTCGTCGGCCCCAAGATTCTAGGTCAGGCGACCACCGAACTGTTTTCCGGCCTGGTTGCCAAGGTGCAGGGCGCGGGAAGCATCAATTTCGGCAAGATCGGCACCATTTTGCTCCTGCTGCTCGGTCTGTACCTGCTCAGTGCCTTGTTTTCCTTTATTCAGGGCTGGATCATGACCGGCGTGACCCAGCGCCTGTGCTATCGCCTGCGCCGTGATATCTCAGAGAAGATTCACCGCATGCCGATGAAGTATTTTGAGTCAAAAACGGTAGGCGAAGTGCTCTCGCGCATCACGAACGATATTGATACGCTGGGTCAGAGCCTTAACCAGTCGGTCACCCAGCTCATCACCTCGGTGACCACCATCATCGGCATCATCATCATGATGCTGTCCATCAATACCATCATGACCGGCGTGACCATCGTCATCCTGCCGGTATCCATGGTGCTGGTCATGGTCGTGGTCAAGCACTCGCAGAAGTACTTCCGCGCCCAGCAGGCCTTCCTCGGCACCATCAACGGACAGGTCGAGGAGACCTACTCCGGCCATAACGTCGTGCGCGCCTTCAACCGCGAACAGGCCGTGCTCGACGAGTTCCGCGAGACCAACAAAAAGCTGTACCAGTCGGCATGGAAGTCGCAGTTTTTCTCCGGCCTCATGCAGCCCATTATGCAGTTTATCGGCAACTTGGGCTATGTCGCCGTGACCGTGCTCGGTGCGATCCTGGCCGCTGCTGGCACTATCCAGGTCGGTGATATTCAGTCCTTTATCCAGTACGTGCGCAACTTCACCCAGCCCATCACCCAGATGGCACAGGTATCCAATATGCTCCAGTCCATGGCCGCGGCGGCCGAGCGCGTCTTTGAGTTCCTCGCAGAGGAAGAGGAAGACCAGCTCGCAGAAAGTCCGGTTCCGGCTTCGTCCATCCAGGGACAGGTCACCTTTGACCATGTTCGCTTCGGCTATGACCCCAATAAGATCATTATTGGCGACTTCTCCGCAACCGTCGAGCCCGGCCAGACGGTCGCCATCGTTGGTCCGACCGGTGCGGGCAAGACCACCATGGTCAAACTGCTCATGCGCTTCTATGACGTACAGAGCGGCGCCATCCGCATCGACGGCCACGACGTGCGCGACTTCAACCGCAGCCAGCTGCGCGAGGCGTTCGGCATGGTCTTGCAGGATACTTGGCTGTTTAAGGGTACGATCATGGAGAATATCCGCTATGGCAGACTGGACGCAACCGACGAGGAGGTCATCGCTGCCGCCAAGGCTGCACACGTCCATCACTTCATCCAGACCCTGCCCGGCGGCTATCAGATGGAGCTGAGTGAGGACGCATCCAATATTTCTCAGGGTCAGCGCCAGCTGCTCACCATCGCCCGTGCCATCCTGGCTGATAATAAGATTATGATTTTGGATGAGGCGACATCGAGCGTCGATACCCGTACCGAACAGCTCATTCAGAAGGCAATGAATAATTTGATGAAGGGCAGAACCAGCTTTGTTATCGCCCATCGACTGTCTACGATTAAGGATGCAGACTTGATTCTGGTCATGAAGGATGGTGATATTATCGAACAGGGTAATCATCAGACCTTGCTCGAGAAGAATGGATTCTACGCGACATTGTATAATAGCCAGTTTGAGGACGTGTCTGCCTAAAGCATCGAATCAATCCCGCCCGCAGGCGACAAGCGGGTCCGGGTCTGCGACCCGGCGCGATCCAGCCGCGCAGCCCGTAGGCCACTATCCTTATTTCCGCGCCGTGCGCGGATAAGATGAGTGTGCTGGCCGCTCGCCGCAGCGAGCGGAATCCCCCCCTTTGATTCCCGGTGTACGGCCCGGGAATCAATCAAAACAAACAAAAAGGAAAGACCAACCATCCGGTTGGTCTTTCCAGAGAATTGCGCGTCCTGCGGGACGCGCTTTTCTTTCTATTTTAGTTGATTTTCCCTCGCGGGGGATCGGGAAAATCAAAAAGGATTCCGGACTCTGCGGAGTCCGGCCAGCCTGCGCGGCTGGATCGCGCCAGGGAACTCGTCCCCTGGACCCCGATTGTCGCCTGCGGGCGGGAACCCGTTTGCCTTACAATTGACGCAATCCTCGCTTTGCGTTAAGATAGAGTGGAACGTAGTAAAGGAGGGTCTATGAACCAGATCATTTGCGAAAATGAGGCCGTATTACTCTGTACCAAACAGGATACCGGTGTCTGCATTCTGCGCTGCCGCACATCTGACCCGGTCATCATCCTGCCCAAAACCATACATGACCTGCCGGTCGTCGCACTCGGTGATTACCTGTGTGCCGGGCGTGAACCCGACGTATCCAAATACGAGGTATTCGAGGTGCGTCTGACCACCGGTGACCGGATCTTGTCCGCCCCGGAGCACAATGCCCGCGCCATCGAGCGGGTGGTGATTCCGTCTTCTGTGCACACCATCGGCAGTTATGCCTTTTACAACTGCTACAGTCTGCGCGCACTGACCGTGCATTCCGGCGTGCGTGCGGTCGGACACGGTGCTCTGATGAACTGCACCGCCTTTCAGACCATCGATTTATACGCTGAGGAAGGTGAAAAGACCTGTCTGTCCGACCTCTTGGGTCAGACCAGCGGCGAGATTGCGGTCGATCTGCACCAGAAATACGCCGAGGCGCGGCTGATCTTCCCGCCGTTTAACGAGGAACTGGAAGACCTCGGCCCGGCGCACATCTTCCAGCGACGCATCGAGGGCGCAGGCTATGCCTATCGCCAGTGCATTCAAAACGGTGTGCTGTCATTTTTGCAGTACGATAGCGCATTTGAGCGGCTTTTGCGCATTCAGGACTATGACACGGCCTGCCGGGTGGCGCTTTTGCGTCTGCGGTGGCCGGTGGGACTGTCCGCGCAGGCGCGCGAGGTCTATTTGTCCTGTCTGCGCGAGCATCCGACCGATGCCGTGCGCACGCTGCTTGATAGCCGGGACGTGCCTGGTTTGTCAGCGTTGTTGTCGTTCGGCGTCCTCGACCGTTCCGGTCTGTCTGCCGCCTGTGACCTTGCGCGGCAGATGGGACAGACCGAAGCGCTCGCGCTGCTGCTGGCCGCGCTTGACCGCTCGGCGGGACGCGCTGCGCCGCTCATGCAAAAGACCTATGATCTGTAAAGGAGGGAAAGCGGATGGGTGCCGACTGGCAGACCATCGGGCGCGAAATTTTGACCGCTGCCCGCAATGAATTATACCTCAATCTACCGTTTTTGGACGCGGCACTGTGTGCGCTGCCCTTTGCAGAGGGCTTCGACACGCCGACGCTTGCGACCGACACCAAGGTGCTCTATTATAACGGCGCGTGGCTGGCCTCACGCTACGAGCGGGCGCGCAGTATGACCTGCCGATCCTTTCTGCACGTCATTTTGCACTGCCTGCTGCGCCATCCGGCTGGCCGCAAAGGCCGGGACGGCGAGCTGTGGGATTTGTGCTGTGACATTGCGGTCGAGAGCATTCTCGATGAGCTGGACTATCCTTGTCTGTCGCCGTCCGCGCCCAGCGTGCGCCGCAGCCATCTCTACCGCACGCTCAAATCGCACATGCCTGTGCTGACCGCGGGCGCGATCTATCGCCAGTTCCGGCGGGAACCGCTGTCCGAGTACGACCGTGCGACCTACGCACGGGAGTTTGCGCAGGACGATCACAGCCTGTGGGAGAAGGCCGAAAACGAGCAGGAGCAGGACGATCCCTGGCCGCGCGTCGCCGAGCGCGTGCAGACCGGCATGCAGACGGTCATGAGCGAGTCCGCGACCGGCGGCCAAGCCATCACCGAGCAGCTGCGCGTCGAGACCCAGCCGACCGACAATTACCGCGCCTTTCTGCATCGCTTCGCCGTGGTCGGCGAGGAAATGGGCGTGGATGCGGACAGCTTCGACTATGGCTACTACGCCTACGGCCTGCGGCGCTATGGCAACATGCCGCTCATCGAGCCGCTGGAAACCAGGGAAGTCAAGCGCATTTCCGACTTTGTCGTTGCGATCGACACTTCGATGTCGACTTCGGGCGACCTTGTCCGACAATTTTTGTCCTACACCTACGGTATTTTGAAGGATACCGAGAGCTTTTTCCGTCAAATCAACCTGTATATCATCCAGTGTGACGACCAGATTCGCGCCGAGCAGCACATCCGCAGCGCACGCGAGCTTGCCGATTATATGGAGCATTTTACGCTGATCGGCCAGAGTGCGACCGACTTCCGGCCGGTCTTTGACCGCGTGACCGAGCTGCAAAAGGCAGGAGCATTCCACCGTCTGCGCGGCATTCTGTACTTTACCGACGGTCTGGGCATTTACCCGAGCAAAAGACCGCCGTATGATGCCGCTTTTGTCATGCTGGCCGGTCAGGGGTACCCCGAGCGCGTCCCGCCTTGGGGCATCCGCGTGGTACTCGACCCCGACACACTGGAAACCGGAGGGAACCAATGAACATCAAACGAGCCAAACAGGAGATTACCAATACCATCAAAGCCTACCTTGCCCGCGATGCGTTCGGCGAGTACCAGATTCCGCCCGTGCGCCAGCGACCCATCCTGCTGATGGGTCCTCCGGGCATCGGTAAGACCCAGATTATGGAGCAGATTGCAGCCGAGACCGGTGTGGGTCTGATCGCTTACACCATCACCCACCACACCCGTCAGAGCGCGCTCGGCCTGCCCTATATCGACCATCACACCTACGACGGACAGGAATACGCGGTCACATCCTATACCATGAGTGAGATTTTGGCTTCGGTGTACGACCTCATGGAGCGCACGGGTGTGCGTGAGGGCATCTTGTTTTTGGATGAGATCAACTGTATTTCCGAGACGCTGACCCCGATGATGCTGCAATTTTTGCAGTGTAAGACCTTCGGCAATCAGAAATTGCCCGAGGGCTGGGTGATTGTCGCGGCGGGCAACCCGCCCGAGTACAATAAGTCGGTGCGTGAGTTCGATGTGGTCACACTCGACCGCGTCAAGCGCATCGACGTGCAGGAGGACTACCAGGTCTGGAAGGAATACGCATATCAGCGCGGCCTGCACAGCGCGGTGATTTCCTATCTGGACATCCGACCGGACAACTTTTATAAGATCGAGGCGGCAGCCGACGGCTTGCAGTTCGCGACCGCACGCGGCTGGGAAGACCTATCCGCGCTGCTCACTACCTACGAAGCCCTTGACCTGCCGGTCGACCGCGAGGTTGTCGGACAGTATATCCAGCTGCCGCGCATCGCCAAGGATTTCGCAAACTATCTGGAGCTGTACCGCAAATATCAGCGCGTCTATCGCGTCGATGAGATCGTCGCAGGTCAGTGGGAAGCGGTACGCGCATCCGAGTTTGCTGCCGCACCGTTTGACGAAAAGCTCAGCGTCATCAGCCTCATTTTGTCTCGCCTGTCTGAGCATGCTCACGCGGCGCAGCGCATGGACGCACTAACCGATGCTCTGTACGCCGACCTGACCCGCGTGAAGGGTGCACTGACCACCGCACCAGTCGCAAAGGCACTCACGGCCATCATCGAAGATCATTCAAAGGAACTGGAGAGCGGTCGCGCGTCGGGTACGCTGGACACCGAGCGCAAGCGCCGCTTGCAGCTGGAAATTGCCCAGCTCGAGCAGTATCTGCACGCCGTTGAACATGAGAACGAGAGCGATAATGATAAGGCGTTTGATGTACTGCGTACCCAGTTCGGGGCACAGACCGCCAAAAGAGCCGAGAGCGTCACGATGGCAGGCCAGAGTCTGGACAATGCATTTGCATTTTTGGAGCAGGCAACCGGCGAGAGTCAGGAAATGGTGCTGTTTGCAACCGAGTTGACCGCCAATCCCTACACCGCATGGTATATTCAGAATTGCGGCTGCGAGGCGTATTTCAGACACAATCAGGCGCTGCTGTTTGATGATACGCGGAGTAAGATTTTGGGCGAGATTCAGAAGGCGAAAACGAACACTTAATCGTGTTCGCCGCACCCCTCACGGAAAGTTTCGCCAGCCTTTTCAAAGGCTGCGGGTTCTCAGGGCAGAGCCCTGAGTCGCCATCCGCAGATGGCGAAACTCCCCTTTTTGATTCCGGTTAACGACCGGAATCAACCAAAATAAGCCAAATAAAAATCGCCGTCCTCGGACGGCAATTTCAAAAAGTATGTTTTCATTGAAACCCGGGGCGGACACCGGGTTTCAAGAGGGGATTCCGCGTCCTGCGGGACGCGGCGCAGGGCAACAGTGCCCGCGTGTTAAGGCCTTGGCCGAGCGAGTCGGCAACAGCCTTGCGGGAAAACGCCCCACAGGGGCCTTTTCGGATTCCGCAAGGTTCGAGAAAGGCTTGAGCGAAAGCTTTATTTCGCTCCGCGGGAAGTCCGACCATTCTAACCCAAAGAGGAGTCCTTTTATGCAGCTTTCCTTTGCCCCACTCGAGGGCATTACCGGCTATCGCTTCCGCAATGCGCATGCGCGTTGGTTCGGTGCAGCCGATCGCTATTTCACCCCGTTTTTGACCCCGAATCAGACCTATAAATTCACATCCCGCGAGAAAAACGATGTTCTCCCCGAAAATAATACGGGTCTGACCATCATTCCCCAGCTATTGGCCAACAATGCCGAGCACTGTCTGTGGGCGCTCGATGTGCTCAAAAATCAGGGCTATAATGAGGTCAATTTAAATTTCGGCTGTCCATCGGGTACGGTGATCGTCAAGCGCAAGGGCGCGGGCATGCTGACCGATCTCGAGGAACTCGACCGTTTTCTGGACGCGGTCTGCAACGGATTTTCGGGCAAGATTTCGGTCAAAACTCGTTTGGGATTGCAGTCATCCGACGAATTTCCCCGAATTTTAGACATTTACAACCGCTATCCGCTGTCCGAGGTCATCATTCACGCCCGGGTGCAGAAGGATTTCTACACCGGTACGCCGGACTTAGACGCCTTTTCTGCGGCGCTCTCAGCCTGCCGCCATCCGGTTTGTTATAACGGCGATCTGTTCACCGTCTCTGATTACGAGCGATTCTGCCAGACCTTCCCGACCGTCGAGCGCGTCATGCTGGGACGCGGCTGGATTGCAAACCCCGATCTTGGCAACCAGATTCGGGGCGAGGGTGTATTGGACAAGACCCGTCTGCGCGGTTTCCACGACGAACTGTACACCGCGTACCGTGAGACGCTGTCGGGCGAGACGCCGGTGCTGTTTAAGATGAAAGAACTGTGGTTTTACCTGCATTGTCTGTTTGAAGACAGTGAAAAAGTGCTTAAAAAGATTCGCAAGGCCAAGCGCCTGCGCGATTACGAATGCGCCATGCATGAAATGTTTGACCATGCACTGATTGTTGATGCCGGATATCGGCCGGTCAAGTGAGCATGCTCAGGTGTGGTGCACAGACAGAATAGGAGATGAGACCATGAGGTTGTGCATTGTATCAGCTGGGATGGCTTAAGAGGCCAAACGATCATAAAAACGAGCTATTCCAGCGAAAAAAGGAGAGAATTTTATGAGACTCAGCGGTACGGTATATTCAAATGTCCTGGAAATGGATACCGACATTACCATCATCACGCCGAACGACCTGAAAGACGAGCCCTATCAGGTGGTATATCTGCTGCACGGGCTGTGCGGCAACAACAAAACATGGCTTGACTATAGCATGCTCCCGTTTTACGCCGAGCACGGACGATCAATTTACGTTTTGCCCGAAGTCGGACGCAGTTTTTACGCTGATATGCAGTACGGCCAGCGGTATTTTACCTATATCGCGGACGAGCTGCCCGTTATCGTACGCAATGTCTTCCGGGTGTCAGCCAACCGTGATCACACGGTGATTCTGGGCGGGTCGATGGGCGGTTATGGTGCGCTCAAATGTGCGCTGTCCCGTCCCGAACAGTACGGACTGTGCGGCGCGTTTTCCTCGTGCTGTCTGTTGCTGCGCGAAGGCTTGGACGACGCGCGTGTACATGGTATAGATGGATGGGGCGTGCAGATGCCGCGCGATTTTGCCGCCATCTTTGGCGATGACCTGACATGGAGGCCGGAAAACGACCTGCTGGCGCTGGCCGAGCGTGCCAAGGCATCGGGCAGCCCGCTGCCGACGCTCTATTTGACCTGCGGACGACAGGACGGATTCTATCCCGATCACGAGCGCTTCTTGCAGTCGCTTGCCGGGCTGGGAATCGACGCGACGTTCGAGAATTGGGACGGCGTACACGATTTCCCGTATTTTAACGAAGCGCTGCGGCGCACAATCGAGCGATTTTCCCTGTAAAATGCTGCCCTCGCGGTACAAAAACCGCGGGGGTAAATTTTTGTCTATTTTGCTATAGGTATAGACCAAAGTGCGAAAATTGCAAGAAATATAGGATGCAACTCTAGGGATGGAACAAATAAAAATCAACTTTTGGTACAAAAAAGTGCACAGTTTTATTGCAAAATAAATAAAAATAGAGGAATTTGAACAAAAAATAGGTTGCGATAGACAGCCTCCTCTGTTATACTATACCAATCATGAGCCGCATGGGCTCATAGTTATTCAGAGAAGGGATGAAAAAACGTATGAGAGCAAGAAATCAGCATCTCAAACGCCTGCTCAGCCTGCTGCTGACCGTGGTTATGGTACTGGCCATGATTCCCACGGCATTCGCAGTGGACACGGCTTCCGGTTTTGTGATCGGGCCGTACCTGCTGGCGCCCAAGACGACCAGCATGGTAGCCGTCTGGGAGACCAGCGGCAGCGAGCCGACGACCATTCGGTTCGGCACCGATGCCAACGCGCTGGGCGATGCAGTCACGGTCGAGCGTGACCCGGAAGCACCGGCCTACGGCGGTGTACAGACCAATATCTACCGGTATAAGTTCTCCGAACTGACCCCGGGCACGCGCTATTACTACGAGGTAGCGCTGGCAAACGGTGAAACCAGTCGCGGAACCTTCCGCACGCTGGAGGAGAACCCGACCGAGATCCGCTATATCTCGATCACCGACACCCATAAGTTTGACACCAAGGCGACGTTTGACGCTGCGGTTGCCGGCTATGACCCGGCCTTCATCATCCACGGCGGTGATATGGTCGAGGGCACCGGTACCCAGAAGGAGCAGTACGCATTCTGGTTCAACAGCGGCGAATTTATCCACAATTACCCGGTGGTTTACGCCTGCGGCAACCACGATTTCAGCGATTACTTTGACATGTACGTCATCGACACCCAGACCGAGGAGTACGGCTCTGCGGTCGCGGGCAACATTTCCTTTGACTACGGCAACGTACACTTTGACCTCATGGACAGCAATCCGTGGGCACTGTTCCAGATGAACGCCGAGACTTCGGGCGGCAAGATGGACGCTGCGACCGCGGACAAGATTGAAAAGTCCGTCCAGTGGCTGAAGGATGACCTGGCCAAGAATCAGGACAAGGCGTTCCGCATTCTGGTTATGCACCATCCGATTTCCGACCCCTACACCAAGATGCACATTGCACCGGTGGCTGAGGAAGGTCACGTCGATATGATGCTGGCCGGTCACACCCATGGCTACGCCCGTGCAGTATCCGATCAGCCGACCGTCGGTGCAGGCACCATTTACCTGACCCATCAGGATTCCCGTGCGGTCAGCGCCAAGGGCAGCTACATGACCCACACCATCAAGGACGGCGTTCTGACCACCCAGAATATGGCAAACGGCGGCGTCGTCGGCACGACCGTCACCGCTGTGGACAAGCAGCAGCTTGCATACAGCAACATTTCCATTCAGTCCGGCCCGGTTCCGTGCAACAGCGAGATTGAGATCTCCGCGACCATCACCAACACCGGCAAGGGCATGGCAGCGGCTGTCATCCCGGTCGATGACAACGGTACGATCAAGTACATCTACGGCGATCTCGAGAGCGACAGCGGCCTGTCCACTTCGGGCGAGCCGGTGCGCGTATCGTCCAACGGCGTCAAGACCCTCGAGCCCGGTGAGTCCATCGAGCTGAGCGGTACGGTCACTCTGACCGAGATCGGCAAGCACACGGTCAAGGTCGCAGACGTGTCCAAGGACATCGACGTCCAGTTCCGCCCGGCAACCTTCTCCTACACCAACGTCCGCACCAAGCTGGGGGGTGGTGAGCTCAGCGACATCAACAGCGATATCCTGAACATCAAGGCCGACATCACCAACATCGGCAACGAGGACGGCACCGCAACGGCAACCCTGTACGTTGGCGATGAAGCCACCCTGAGCAAGCAGTATACGCTCAAAGCCGGCGAGGTCAAGACCTGCGAGTTCACCTATCAGTTCGAGCAGGCTGGCGAGTTCGCTGTCCGCATCGGCGATTCTGCACCCGAGACCGTTTACATCGAGGGTTCCATTCAGGGCATGCCCATGGTCGTTGACCAGTCGGGCAAGGGCAATAACGGTTACCTGCACGGTGCACCGACCATCGGCACCGATGACAAGGGCAACGGCACCATTATTCTGGACGGAGATAAGGATTACGTCGAGATTCCCGACAACCAGAATTTCACCATCGACAACGGCATCACCGGTATGGTATGGGCCAAGCTGCCGGTCAGCGAGGGCACCGGTATCAATACCCTGACCCCGAATGGCCGCGATCACAACCCGCTCATGACCAAGGGCGTGTCAATCGGCTGGGGTACCAACTACCTGTACCGCATGGCAGTCCGTGCAACCGGTAAGGTCACGGTCGGCGTCGGCTTTAACAACGACAACGGCGAATTCTTCTGGAACGATGACGACGCAGACCCGAACGCTGGCATCAAGAAGGGCGAGTGGGTGCAGTACGTCGGCGGTTTCGACCGCACGACCGGCGGCGATTCCTACCAGAATAAGTACAGCAGCGGCCACATTGATGCACCGGCATTCGATTCCGAGATCAAGAACTGGCCGGGCGCATCCACCTACATCGGCTTCTCGTACACCGGTGCCCTGCTGACCAACCGCGGCCGCGGTGTTGACCGCACCATGCTGGCCGGCGAGGTATCGCAGGCACGCATGTACCAGAGCAAGCTGACCGAGGCAGAGGTTGCAGCGGTAGCCGATGCACCGAGCGCAGCAGGCCCGAAGAGCGACGATCTGGTGCTGTGGCTGAACTTTGATCCTAAGAACATTGTCCAGACCGGTACGCACACGACCGAGTGGGCAGAGATCTCTGGTGCACCGGCATCCCTGGCATACAAGGCAGAGATCCCGGGCAAGTCGGCGATTCAGGCGACCGTTGAGTTCTCCAAGGACGGCAAGACCGTTTCGGGCTCCAAGGCATTCGACCTCAAGAGCGGCGAGAACACCATCGACCTGACCGGCGCAGGCGAGGGCAAGTATGTGCGCATCGTCACCAAGTTCACTTCGAATTTGGGCACCGAGCAGACCGACATTCCGGTTCTGTACACCTACACCCTCAAGGCAGGCGAGAGCACCGCAGCATGGAACACCTACGCAGACTGGGCAAAGGGCACCTTTGCCGACGGCGCAGGTCACCAGTCTTCGGATGCATACCGCGCACTGAGCGAAGATTTTGACGATTACGCAGGCGAAGTGGACGAGGGTAAGCCGGTCGAGCAGACCGCAGCTTCTTCCGAGACCACCCAGCCTGGTACCGCAGCCACGACTGAGACCACCACCGAGACCAAGCCCGAGCAGCCCAAGGAAGCGGGTTGGGATGTGGACGACAGCCACTGGGCAGCCAAGACCATCCGCGCGATGATGGCAGAGGGTGTGCTCGAAGGCGATGCCGACGGCCGTATCCGCCCGGATGACAAGATCACCCGAGAGGAAATGATCTGGGTGATGAACACTATGCTGGGTATCAAGCCCAAGGCAGACACCAAGCTGGATGCCGCCGACCGTTCGTCTGAGTGGGCGTATGGCGCACTGGCAGCGGCCAAGGATGCAGGCATCCTGCAGGGCGATGAGTTCGGTTATCTGTGCGGCAGCGACTACGCGACCCGTGCCGAGATCATCACCATGATTGCACGCGCCTGCAAGGTATCGTCCGATGACCGCTCGGTACTGGCCGGTTTCACCGATGCAGCTGACATTCCCGATTGGGCAGTCAGCGCGCTGGCAGGCATGGCGGAACAGGGCAGCCTGAGCGGCTACACCGACGGCACCCTCCAGCCCAACGATCAGATCACCCGCGCAGAGGCATTCAGCCTGCTGTACGAGGCAATCACGGTCGGCGAACCTGCACAGGCAGCATAAAATAAGAAAAGCGTCCCGTTTGGGACGCTTTTTTTTCATTTACTTTTTTGCGGGATCGGTCTTGATGCGGTCAACCAGACCGAGAATCAGGTTTTCGACGTAATCTTCACCCAGCGAGGTGTCAATGCACAGGTGATAGTTTGCCGACGCACCCCAGATGGTGCGGGTGTAGTAGCGATAGTTGTCGGCGCGCTGCTTGTCGGTCTGCTGGATGTGGTGTCTGGCCGCCTTTTCGTCGGTCAGATGTTCGCGCTGCATGACCGTGCGGATGCGGTAGTCGAGCGGCGCGTGCAGAAAGACGCGGACACAGCGCGAATTATTCCGCAGCACCCAGTCGGCACAGCGACCAGCGCTGCCGATGCACCGATGGTCAGATCGATGCCGAGAACGCCTGCGATGACCGCCATGGACACATCGAATGCGACCTTGGTCACGCCAAATTCGGTTTTCCAGCGGAAAACCACCGCGCGGACGAAGGATTCACCGGGCAGCATGATGACGTTGGCCAGCACTTCCATGTACACGCCGATGCCCAGCACGATACAGCCGACGAGCAGATGGAGAATCTTGAGTACATAGGCTGCGGGCTGAACGAAGAACAGGAGCAGCATGCACAGATCGATAAAATAGCCGAAAACCAGCGAGACCGGAATCTGCAGCAGGTGTTCGGCCTTGGTGATGAGCGCCACGCCCAGCGAGTTTACGAACAGTCCGAGCAGAAAGACAAGATAGCGTTTCAACTTATGTTGTGCTTCCTTCATGCAGATACCTCCTATTTTACCATTTCTATGATAGCACCCCAAAAACAACATGTTAATTATTACATGTTTGAGACATCACCCAACGCGCACAAAAAAATCCCCCGGCCGACATGCGGTCAGGGGAAAAGGTCACGCGCGGGCGCGGCATAGGTCAATACAGGTTTCCAGCCAGTCGCAGCTGGCCTCCTCGCGCTTGATCGCGCCGAGCAGCACCATATAGTCGCAGAATGCGCAGTTGTCGGCAGGCGGAATGCCGTCGAACTTGTTCAGATCGTCGTGCAGCTGGGCCAGACGCTCAGTGTGCGCCTCGAGTTCGGCGTCAAGCAGCGCAAGCCGCTGCTCGGAGGGGATGCTGTCCGAGAAAAACAGCTGCAAGCGGAATTCATCCTTGGGCACACCGCGCGGCTTGTGGCGGGTCAGCTCCCAGGTGTGGAAGGCCTCCCGACCGGCCGGGGTGGTGGAATAGAGCTTTTTTGCAGCACATTGCCCGCAATCTCGATTTCCTACTCGACCAGACCGGCTTCGGTCAGACTTTTGAGCTCGGGATAGAGCTGGCTGTGCTTGGCGTTCCAGAACTCGAAGAGACTGGTATCGCACGCGCGGCTGATATCATATCCGGTCATTTTTTGGCGGTTGAGCAATCCAAGGATTGCATACTTCAAAACTCCCATGCCAATGCCTTTCTAAAACAAATCTTGATGAATACAGTGTAGCATATTTGCGCGCAAACGCAAGCCTCAGACGGACAGAAGAAAAGTCCCGCATCGTGTGATACGGGACTTTTTCGCCGGTCAAAAGAAATCTTAGAAATCGACCTCGGTGTCGTAGAAGCAGCACTTGAGCAGCTTTGCCATCTGTTCCGGGTTGATCGAGCGCGGGTTGGAACCGGTGCAGGCGTCGCCGACAGCCAGCTCAGCAACCGACGGCAGCTTGTCGAGGAACTCCTGCTCGTCGATGATGCCGCCCTCGTAGTCCTTGATGCAGGTCGGGATATCCAGTGCGCGGTTCATCTCCTGGATGTGCGCGATCAGTGCGTCAACCAGCTCATCGGTGGTGGTGCCAGCCAGACCCAGGAACTTTGCGATCTTTGCGTAGCGCTCAGCCGCAGCGGGCTCCTTGGCGTTGAAGCGAATGACCTTGGGCAGGTACATTGCGTTTGCACAGCCGTGAACGATGTGGCCGCCGGTGTAAGCTGCGCCGGTCTTGTGTGCCATAGAGTGCACGATACCGAGCAGTGCGTTGGAGAATGCCATACCAGCCAGGCACTGTGCATTGTGCATGCGAGCGCGCGCTGCCATATCGCCGTTGTAGGACGGAATCAGGTCAGCGCTGATCAGCTCGATGGCGTGCAGCGCCAGCGGGTCGGTGTAATCGCAGTGCAGGGTGGATACATAAGCCTCGATTGCGTGGGTCATTGCATCCATACCGGTGTGTGCGGTCAGCTTCTTGGGCATGGTCTCAGCCAGCGAGGGATCGACGATTGCAACATCGGGGGTGATGTTGAAGTCAGCGAGCGGATACTTAACACCCTTCTCGTAGTCGGTGATGACCGAGAATGCGGTGACTTCGGTTGCGGTGCCCGAGGTGGAGGGGATTGCGCAGAACTTTGCCTTGGTGCGCAGGGTGGGGAAGTTGAAGGGGATGCACAGATCCTCGAAGGTCACATCGGGGTACTCATAGAATGCCCACATTGCCTTTGCAGCATCGATCGGAGAACCGCCGCCGATGGAAACGATCCAGTCGGGCTGGAACTCGCGCATGACAGCTGCACCCTTTATAACGGTCTCAACCGAGGGATCGGGCTCAACGCCTTCGAACAGCTTGACTTCCATGCCTGCCTCCTTGAGGTAAGCTTCTACCTTGTCGAGGAAGCCGAAGCGCTTCATGGAACCGCCGCCAACAACAACGACAGCGCGCTTACCGGTCAGGGTTTTGAGCGCTTCCAGCGCATTTTCTCCGTGATAAAGGTCTCTGGGTAATGTAAATCTGGACATAAGTCACAACACTCCTACTTAAATTGATCGCACTTTTGTGCGTTTATGCTACGAGCCTATTATAGTATAAGGTGCCCGCGAATACAATGCTTTTTTGCGCGTTGCACAGTGCGGGACGAAAGGCACGGGCAAGGTTGGACAATCTTGCGGGATCTGGTGCGTGCCAGAGAAAGTGACCGTTTTTGGTTAGAGATTCTTGCTCACTCGTCGGACTTCGTGCGGTATTCGCGGTAAAATTTGGGTGACATGCCAACGTATTTGGTGAAAATACGGGAAAAATAAGCCGAAGCTTCAAAGCCGACTTCGCGGGCAATCTGGGTAATGCTGTCCGAGGAGTAAGAGAGACGATCCTGCGCTTCTCCGATTCTGCGGCGCAGAATATACTGCTTGAGCGTGTAACCGGTGTGCTGTTTGAAGACATGCGCGAGGTGGTAGGGACTGACAAAAAAGAGTTTTCCCAGCTGCTCGATGGCCAGATCCTGCTGATAATGGGTGTAGATGTAGGCTTCGACCTGTGCGCACAGTTCATTTTGCTGGATGTTGTTTTCGGTGCCGTATTCGCGGATCATCTGCTCGGTCAGTTTGAGCACCGACAGCATGAGCTGCTGGCAGATGTGCAGGTACAAAGGCGCCTGCTGATCGGCCTGCCGCAGGATGATCTGCAAGAGGGCGGAAAGGTCGTCAAACTGTGCCGGACGGTGGAAAATCGGGGTTTTATTGTGCGCAATGATGTGGTTGGGCGGCAGATCGGGCGGCTGTAAGCCTTTGATGCCCGGACAGATGGTTCGATAGGTTTCGTGGGTTTTTGGGGACTCGTCGTGCACCACACCGCCGTTGCACAGAATGACGTCACCGGCACGAATGGGGTAGCGCTGAGCGCCGATCTGAGACAGCTTGCCGCGGGTTGCGGCGTTGTCCGGGGAATAAGGTCTATACCTCTTGAGGGAAAAGATAACCTGATGATAGGAGGGATGGGTTGATTTCATGTTGTGAGATCTGCTTTTTGCATGGTAAAAAGCAGATCGACGAATCGCAAGAAAATCCATGTGGAAACATGGCGTTTTTTCGTTCCGCACAAGAAAGTGCATGTTCATTGTAACACAGCTTCGGTAAGATGGACACTGCAAAAAGGAGCGAGGACAGATGAAATCTATCAAGCTTAATTTATACAGGACCGTGCTCATGTGCGCAGGGTTCATGATTTCAGCCTTCGGCAGCGCGTTGTATGTGTACAGCGGACTGGGCGCAGACGCGTTTAACCTGATGGTGCAGGGTGTGTCGGGCGTGCTGGGGCACATGCCGGCTTGCTGATGCGCGTGCTGTGCGTCATGCTTGCACCGATCATCGTCGGCATCGGCGTTGCGATGGTCAATCTTTCCAGCATGGGCATGGCGCCCAATGATATCCTTTCGGTCTGGCTGTTCACCCGGCAGAAAAAACTGCCTTACCGCGCTGTGCGCAGCATCTACGACGTGGTACAGCTGGCTCTCGGCGGCGTAGTCGGCATCGGTACGGTGCTGTCCGCTGTGCTGACCGGCCCTGCGATTCAGGCGGCATCCGTCGTGCTCGAAAAGCTCACGCCCCAGCAGATGCAGACCGTATCGCTCAAATAAATATTGCCCACATCCTCTTTCTACTACATATGATGGACACCCCGCTTGTTGACTCTCTCAAGCGGGGTGTTTATCGTTCTGTGCAAAAAATCCCCTGCATCGAAAGGATGCAGGGGATTTAGAATGCAGGGAAAGCGTGTGTGACAGGAAAGCAGGCTGACGCACGACACGAAAATTGGCGGATACCTATTATATATAAGGTTAGATGCCGAAGTTTTGCATTTCCGCCAGCTGCTCCATCTTGGTCTTTGCCTCTTGCAGGCTGTGGTAGATGAGCGAAATCTTCTTGGGCTCGCAGCGGAAGAGCGGGACGGATACGCTGAGTGCGGCAAAGACCTTGCCGCCGCGGCACAGCGGGAGTGCCCAGCAGGCCAGCTGCGGGGTGGATTCCTCGCGCTCGGTGGCGATATCGCCGCGGCGGATGGCATCCAGCTCGTCCAGCAGAACGTCCATATTGGTGATGGTGTGGTCGGTCAGACGGGGCAGACTGTCCGGGTACAGTGCACGGACTTCGCTGTTGCTCAGTCCGCTCAGCAGCGCCTTGCCGATTGCGGTTGCGTTTGCGGGCAGACGATTGCCGACCTTAGAAATCATGCGGATCGCCTCGGGAGAGTCCTCCTTGGCGATGTACAGAACGTTGCCCTGATCGAGAACGCCGAACTGGCAGGTCTCCTGGCAGGTTGCAACGACCTTTTTGATGACATCAATAAATGCGGCCATACCGCTGTTTGCGGCGTAGGCCGTTCCGAGAACCATCGAGCTCGGGCCGATTGTGTAGCGGGTGGTTCCGAAATGCTGCTGTAAATACTGTCGTTCCTCCAAGGTGTGAACGATCGGGAACAGGCTGCTCTTGGGTGCACCCAGTGCCTGCGCCAGTTCGGTCAGCGTCATACCGTCAGATGAAGCGGATAAACACTCCAGAATATCCAATACCCGAGCTGTGGCACGATGCAGCTCTTGCGCCATTATCACATTTCTCCTTCCAAAAAATTACATGGTATCATTACTGTTTTATATTTTATCAAACATTGTTTCTTTTTGCAATCAATCATGTGAAATTGTCCAGCATATGACAAAATTTATATCCGGATATCACAGCGCCTCTGTTCATTTTTCATATGCACAGTTCTGTATCACAAATTATGGTTTGAAAACCGAACGGCTTTGTGCTATAATAAATTTAATACAAGAATTCCCCTTTTTTGACAGCAAGTTTGTTTCTGCCGAAAGGGGTCTTGTGGCGCAAAAATTCTCAAAATCAGCTGTGCTTGGACCGGATGACCCGGCGCGGTCAGATTTCTCACACCAACAAAGAAACGAGCAGCGTGTTATCTTTTTTTAAGGGGAATATACGTTGCTTTTTTCGGGTGTAAGAGCGAATGCGCCGATTTGGCAAAAAATCGCAGCGGTATTTTGATGCTGCGGTTTGGGTTACTCATCCGCGCAGGGAACCGACATGGTTTTCGGTATGGATGGGGGACAAAATTTTCCGACTGTATGGAGGTGAGAAGGCTGGTTTGCGGCCGGAGGTTCCCGCAAACGATCAAAGCGCGTGACTGGGTGGTCATGCAACGTCTGTATTGACACAAAAAAGGGAGTTCTGTCCGTGAGAATGCGGACAAAACGCTGCGTTGCCCAAAATATCAAAATACGACAACGAAAGAGAGAGATTTCAAGATGTTAGGTAAAGTACGGATTCTGGGAACCATGAAGAAGTTTCCCGCTGGTGTTATGGTTATCCCGCTGCTGATTGGCTGTATCATCAACACCTTTTTCCCGGACATTCTGACCATTGGCGGTTTTACCACCGGCCTGTTTAAGGGCGGTATCCAGACGCTGATCGGTCTGTTCCTGTTCTGCAGCGGTGCTACGATTGACGTGAAAATGGCAGGACGCACGGTATATGTCGGTGTTGTCCTTACTGCATTAAAGTTCTTCCTGGGCTTTGGCCTGGGCATACTGCTCAATGTCCTCTTTGGCGAGGCCGGCCTGCTGGGTCTGAGCTCGCTGGCAATCATCGGTGCAGTCACCAACTCCAACGGTGTTATCTACGCAACCCTGGCTGGTGAGTACGGTGAGGAGAGTGACGTTGGCGCAACCTCCATTCTGGCACTCAACGACGGCCCGTTCTTCACCATGATCGCACTGGGTGCTGCTGGCATGGGCACCTTCCCGGCTAAGGACATGATCGCTTGCATGGTTCCCATGATCCTCGGCTTCATCGTTGGTAACCTCGACCACGAGTGGCGCAAGATTCTGGCACACGGTATGGTACTGCTGCCGCCCTTCAACGGCTTCACTCTGGGCGCTGGCATGAACCTGTTCAACATCGCAGCTGCTGGTGTTTCGGGCGTTGTGCTCGGTCTGATGACTCTGCTGGTTACCGGCCTGCTGTCCTTCGTTATTTACAGTCTGCTGCGCCGCCGTCCCGACCCGATGGGTGCGGCAATCGGTACAACGGCAGGTGTTGCGGCGACAACCCCGGCGGCGATTGCGGCCTCCGACCCGACGTTTGAACCGCAGGTCGAGGCAGCAACCGCGCAGATCGCAGCGAGCGTTGTTATCACTGCAATCCTGTGCCCGCTGATGGTATCGTTCCTGGCGAAGTGGAGCGACAAGTGGTTTGAGAAGCGCGGCAAGAAGCGCCGTGAGCTTGCAGACCTCGAGGAGTAAACCTCATAAAATACCCTGCAAATAAAGACGGGAGGAATGTACAATGAAGCAAATTATCACCGCGCGCACTGTGCTGGCTGGTTCGGAACTGGAAGAGATTCAGAACGGTGCGGTTGTCGTAGAAGACGGCAAGGTTGTTAAGGTTGTACCTGCCGAGCAGCTGACCGAGGAAGATCGCGCACAGGCTGAGTGGATCGCGTTCGAGGACGAGACCGTTCTGCCCGGCCTGATCGAGGGTCATAACCATCTGAGCATTGATGCCCGCAAGTCCAACCATCTGGAGATTCTGGGTACTGCAACCGAGTGCAAGCTGACGCTGCTGGCCGAGGAAGGCCTGTATGACGATCTGCTGTCCGGTGTCACGACCGTGCGCTGCATGGGCGAGAAGCACGACCTCGATCTCAAGCTCAAGAAGGAAATCGACGCAGGCAATCTGGTTGGTCCGGACATCCTGCCTGCCGGTGTCGGCATGAAGGGTTCGAACGGCAGCGGCTACATCGGTGCACCGCACTCCGGTGTCGAGGAGTTCCGCCGCACGGCGCGTTCCAACGTTGCCAAGGGCGTAAAGCTGCTCAAGATCTTCACCACCCCGGGTGTATTCTCGACCGAACAGGATTTTATTCCGTCTTTCCTGTCGGCTGAGGAGATCCGCACGGTTGTCGAGGAGGCACACCGCCTGCATCTGCCGGTTGCGGCACACTGCATCGGCGGTCAGGCACTGCGCGACTGTGTCGAGCAGGGCGTTGATGTCATCGAGCACGCATACTGTGCATCCAAGGAAGATATCGAACTGCTCAAGGCGCACCCGGACTGCTGGGTCGACCTGACCACCGGTATCTACCTCGATCCCGACCGCGAGCAGTACCTGTCCGAGAACAACGCGCGCAACGTGCGTGCCGGTCGTGAGATCGTGCGCGAGTGCGTGGGCAATCTGGTACGCGCAGGCATCCACTTTGCACTGGGTACCGACGCAAACCACGGCCTGCTGTGGAAGGAAGTCGTATACACTGTCGAGCTGGGCGCAAGCAAGCGCGATGCCCTCAAGGGTGTTACCAGCAACGCGGCTTACATTTCCCGCCTGTCGGGCAAGAAGGGCGAGCTGACCGCCGGAGCGGATGCCGACATCATCGCGGTCAAGGGCAATCCGCTGGAGGATCCCGCAGTGCTCGCAGATGTATCCTTCGTCATGAAGAAGGGTGTTGTTTATAAAAGGAACGGCGCTCCGACCGCGTGCTGCCGCTCCATCCAGAAGACGCTGTAAGTCGACTGGATGCGGCAGGGCACAAAGACACCGCTCTTTTGTGTGTATATCCCAGAACTTTGATTAGATTTGGAGGAAGAATTTATGTTCACTGGAAAACCCATCCTGGCAGTTCCGCTCGGTGATGCAGCCGGTATCGGCCCCGAGATCATCGCAAAGCTGTGTGCAAACGGCTTCCTGATGGAGCACGCAAAGCCCATTCTCGTCGGTGACGAGAGCGTCCTCAAGCGCGGCATGAAGGACACCGGTTCGGACTTCGCTTACGTGGTCAAGGAGACCATGGAAGAGGCTGTTGAAGAGGCAAAGAAGGAGACCGGTCTGGTTCTGCTCAACACCAAGAGCCTGGACGCTTCCAAGGTTGAGATCGCTGTTGTTTCGGCTGTCAACGGTAAGGAAGAGGCAGACAACCTGGTTATGATCATGGATTACTGCAAGAAGGGTCTGGTAGAAGGCTTCTGCTTCGGCCCGCTCAACAAGGCAGCGATGAAGAAGGGCGGCTACAACTTCGAGAGCGAGCACGAGCTGTTTGCTCAGGAGCTCGGCGTTATGGACAAGCCGCACGGCGAGATGAACGTACTCGACGGCCTGTGGACTTCCCGCGCAACCAGCCACATCCCGCTTAAGGATGTCAGCGCGCACCTGACCCCCAAGACCGTAGGCGACGCCATCAACCTGGCTTACGAGACCCTCAAGCGTGCAGGTTATGAAGATCCCAAGGTTGCAATCGCAGCAATCAACCCGCACGGCGGCGACAGCGGCACCTGCGGCCGTGAGGAGATCGACGTTCTGCAGCCCGCAGTTGCTAAGGCAAACGCTGAGGGCAAGAGCATCGTCGGTCCGTTCCCGTCTGATACCCTGTTCATCCGCGCATTCAAGGGCGACTTTGACGCGGTTGTTACCATGTACCATGACCAGGGTCAGATCGCACTCAAGCTCAAGGGCTTCGAGCGCGGTGTTACCGTAGCAGCTGGCCAGCCCTACGCCATCACCACCCCGGCACACGGTACCGCTTACGACATCGCTGGTACCGGCACCTGCACGACTTCGGCATTCGAGACCGCTTACAAGCTGTGCGCAAAGATGGCTGTTACCGACCGTACCTACGGAAAGCAGTAAAAAATTGACAAAACCGAATCTTTTCTGCGCAATGTAATCTGTTTTGCGGCTGTATCCGGTATATCCGGATGCAGCCGTTTTTTTACCCTTCGGACATGCTGAAACAGATGGAAAAAGAGTGCTGTTGCAGGCTGCGGAGTTTGTGCAATCTGACGGAAAAATGACCGAAAATTGATTGACACACTGTCAAATGAATGATATAATAGAACAATAAGAACAGGGTTCTTAAATACGAATTGCCTGGTGAAACCGCACGAAAAAGCAAAAGAACGGAAAAATTGCCTGCAATCTGACCGATTGCAGGCAATTGTCATCGTGCAGAGATCAACCTGTGCAGGCGTAGATGAAAATGGGGAAAGGAGGCCGGAAGATGAAAACCGCTGCCCGGCTGCTGCTGGGCATTCGTGCGTAAACAAGCCAATCAAAAAGAAAGAAAAGAGGGGAAATGATATGACAAGTCCCGGTATGTTAATTACGGCGCTGGTTGTTGCAATTGCGATTATTTTGTTCTGTATTATTGTACTCAAGCTCAACGCTGCCATCGGTATGGTCATCGCCTGTCTGGTCATGGGTCTTGCGGGCGGTCTGGATCTGCTCACCACCGCGTCCACCATTTCGTCAGGCTTCGGCAACATGATGACCAGTATCGGCCTGCCCGTCGGCTTTGGTACGATACTAGGCCAGCTGATGAGCGACAGCGGTGCGGCGTCTGTGATTGCCGACAAGCTGGTTTCGGCCTTCCCGGAGAAGCGTTCCATCTGGGGTCTGAGCGTTGCAGGCTTCATCCTGTCCATTCCGGTATTCTTTGACGTTACCTTCATCATCCTCATCCCGATCGGCATTACCATTGCTTCCAAGATCGACATGAAGATGTGCTACGTCACCGGCTGCCTGACCATCGGTGCGACAACTGCGCACTGTGTCGTACCGCCCACGCCCAACCCGCTGGCAGCTGCCGACATTTTCGGCTTTGATCTGGGTATCATGCTGATCGTTGGTGTGGTCGTCGGCTTCATCACGGTTATGGTGTCCAACTTCATCTACATCAAGATTCACGATCGCGGTATCTGGAACGATGCCACAGACATCAATCAGAGCTCTACAGTTGCGGCTGAGCTGGTCACAAACCGTCAGGCAGAAGACCCGAACAAGCCCAAGCCGGGCATGTTCATGTCGCTGCTGCCCATCATCATCCCGGTTGTCTGCATCCTGTTCGGTACGCTGGGCGGCGCAATGTTTGAAGAGCCGCCGGTCATCTGCACCTTCCTGGGCGATAAGCTGATCGCAATGCTGCTCGGTACGCTGGGTGCATACCTGGTCAGCCTGCCGTATATCGGCCGCAGCAACCTGGAGAAGTCTGCCGGTGAAGCGCTCAAGAGCGCAGGCGTCGTTCTGCTGGTCACCGGTGCAGGCGGCTCGTTCGCATCGGTTATCACCGCAACCGGCATTGGTGACGCGATTGTCGGCCTGCTGGGTACCGATACCACCTCGGTGATCCCGGCCATGTTCCTGGCTTACGGCATCGGTCTGATCTTCCGTGTCGCACAGGGCTCGGGTACGGTTGCAGGTATGACCTCCATGGGCGTTATGGCGACCATCGCGCCGATGGTTGGCTGCCATCCGGTATGGATTGCGCTGGCATGCCTGTCCGGCGGCAACTCGATCGGTCATGTTAACGACTCCGGTTTCTGGGTTGCGACCAATATGTCCGGCCTGACCGTTACCGGTGGTCTCAAGACCTATACGCTGGGTTCCTTTATTTCCTCGGTCTGCATTTTCGTGCTGGCAATTGTAGGTGCCCTTGTAATTCCGCTTTGATCTAATTTAGATTACATGAAGCAAGCGCTCCCTCGATGGACAATCGAGGGAGCGCTTTTTTGTGGTCTGAAATCGAGAGATAACAGGTGCAATGAAAGATGCCGGTCAGTATGCCGTGTTTTGTTCTGAGATGCGCCGTGTCGGCGCGGGGCGAAGCATGTGAGAACTTACACATAACGCACGCGCTCGTGCGGCAGAACGCGCCTGTGCGCGAAAGAGAATGGTTCGTCTCTGGACTAATTTAGGCAAAAAAAGAGGGCGGTACCATGTACCGTCCTCTTTGTGTTGTGAACTGTTTTGACTGCTTAGCTCAGGCCGTTGGAAGCCATGTAATCAGCCTCGAACTCGGTAACGTAGGTGGTAGCGTCAGCAGAGTTCATGTACTGGCTGATGAGCTGGTTGGGAACCAGGTACTCGTCGTTCCAAGCCTGGGTCTCAGAAACCTTCTTGAGTGCGTCAGTCCAGAATGCAACAGCTGCGTCGCTCATAGCCTTGGGAGCTGCAACACCGCGCCATACCGGAACTTCTACGTTCTCGTAGTCGCCAACCTCAGACAGGGTGGGAGCGTCAGCCAGGTTGCCGCCGAAGTGCTCGGTGGACAGAGCCAGAGCCGGGGTCAGGTCGCCGGACTCAACGTACTGGGAAGCAGCAGCGGGCTTAGACATAACGAAGTCCAGGTTGCCGCCCAGAGCAGCGGTGATCGCGTCGCCGGTGGAGTCGTAGGTGATGTAGCCCATCTGATCCTCGGTCAGGCCGAGCTCTTCGATCAGAGCCTTATAGGTAGCGATATCGTCGCCCTTGGAGCCGCCGATTACAACGTAGGTGCCGTTCTTAGCAGCTTCGATTGCAGCAGCAAAGTCGGTCATGTCAGCGCCGGTCTTTGCGTAAGCGGTCTTGCCGGTAGCGCTGCCGCAGGAGAAGAGCAGCTGCTTGTCGACAGCCATGATTGCCAGAATGCGGAAGTTAGAGGAACGGTTTGCAGTGTTGGTAACCATGGGCATCAGGTCGCCGGAGTTGAAGGTCAGCAGGTTGTAGTCTGCGTTCATGGTGGTGGTGGCGATCTTGTTACGGCCAACCTCACCAGCACCGTCGGTCTCGTTGGAGATCACGATGGTCTGACCATTGACCAGATCCTCGTTCTTCATGATGTCAGCGATCTTACGGGAGAAAATATCCGAGCCGCCGCCAGCAGAAGAGGTGCAGGTCCAGGTGACGGTCTTGGTGGGAACGAACTCGCCGTCGCCGCCAGCGGAAGAGCCGCCGGCACCGCCGCCGCAAGCGGTCAGGGACGCGGTCAGAGTCAGGGCTGCGACTGCCAGAGCAGCCAGTTTCTTCATCTTTTTCATGTCGATTCTCCTTTTTTCTTACCAATGTTTATTTCAAATAAATTGAAATCACAGATTAAGCGTTCTTATTTGCCTTCATCTTGCGCAGCAGGGACTTGACCGAGGGGGTCAGAACGAGTACGAGGAAGATGAGGAGCAGAACGATCTTCAGGGTAGAGTCAGCGAATACGGACAGGCTGCCCTGAGAAGCGATGAATGCCTTACGCATGTTCCCTTCGAGCATCGGAGCCAGAACGAATGCCAGCAGCATCGGAGCGGTCGGGAAGCCGTTTTTGTCGAGCAGGTAGCCTACGATACCGGATACGAACATGACGATGACACCGTACATGGAGTAAGAGGTGGAGTAAGCACCAACGATGCAGACACAGGTGATGATCGGGATCATGAACTTGATCGGAACGCTCAGGATCTTAATCAGGAAGGGGATAACAACGACTGCGACTGCCAGGGTGAACAGGTTTGCGATGTACAGGGAAGAAATCAGGCTCCAGCAGAAATCGGGGTTGGTCTCGAAGAGCAGCGGGCCAGGATTCAGACCCCACATCATCAGACCGCCGAGCAGAACGGCGCCGGTACCCGAACCGGGGATACCCAGAGCAAGCAGCGGAGCGAATGCGCCGGCAGCTGAGGAGTTGTTACCGGACTCGGATGCTGCGATACCTTCCAGAGCACCAGTGCCCATGGGCTCTTCACTCTTGAACTTCTTCTGCATTGCGTAGCCGACCATGGAGCCGGTGGTAGCACCCGAACCGGGCAGAACGCCGACGAAGGTGCCGAGGAGTGCGGAGCGGATTGCCGGAGGCAGCAGACGCTTGAAGTCGTGGCCGGTCAGCATGGAACCGCGGATGGACAGCTTAACAGCCTTGTAAGTACCGTTTGCGCGCTTTTCTTCGTCAGCCTTGCGCTCGTTGACCAGCTTGATAACCTGAGCGAAGCCAACTGCACCGATGATGAAGGGGGTGAAGGTGATGCCGCCCATGAGGTAGATGTTATCGAAGTTGTAGCGCGGTACACCGGTCAGGGTGTCCATACCGATGGAAGCGACCAGAATACCGAGCATGGTGATGACAACGCCCTTGGTGGGGTTCTCACCGATCAGCCAGCTGATGGAGGTCATCGCGATCAGCAGAACCAGGGTCATCTCAGCGTAGCCGAAGTTCAGGCCGAGCTTTGCCAGACCGGAAGCGGTGATGGTCAGGATGAGGATACCGATGGTACCGCCGATGAAGGAAGCGAAGTTCGCGGTCATCAGAGCCTGACCGGGACGACCCTTCTTAGCCATCGGGTAGCCGTCGAGTGCGGTGGTGATTGCCGGCGAGTCACCGGGGATGTTCAGCAGAATTGCGCTGAATGCGCCGCCGTACATGTTGGAGTAGTACAGCGCACCGAGCATGATGATTGCGGTGGTAGGGTTAAACTTGTAAGTCAGGGGCAGGAGCAGAGCGACGCCGGCCAGCGAGCCCAGACCGGGCATTGCGCCGACGATCAGGCCGAGGATGGCACCCAGCATACAAACGCCGATGTTCTGGGGATCAAAAACGACCTGGAAACCTGACAACAGGGAAGCAAAATTTGGTAACATATCCGGACCTCCTTACATCAGATAGGCGAACAGACCAACCGGGAACTGTACCTGCATCCAGAAGACGAATACGCCCAGAATCAGCGCAGCCATATAAACTTCGATGATGATGGTAGCCTTCCAGGTAGCCTTCTCAACGACCTTGAGCCAGAGAAGCAGATACAGCAGGCAGCTGGCGATCAGACCGATGATGTAGCAGCCGATGATGATGCCGCCGCCGCCCAGGATGACCATGAGCTCATTTCTGTTGTACACAGGAGCGTCTTCATTGCTGCGCAGCATCTGAACCAGGCACAGGAGGCTGGTTGCGAGCAGTACCACAGCGATGATGATGGGGAAGAACGCAGCCGTCGGCTGACCCTCCCAGAAACCGAAGTCCTGCAGACCGACCACAATGAACACGATCGCAATGATGGCGGTGATGATGGGGACCAGGATGCGGGAGTTTACTTTTCTTTTCTCCACAATGTTTCCTCCTTCAATCTTCTTATGTTTCTTAGAATCCGCAGATCTTGTCGTACGCGGTGAAAACCCTGCGAAACGACCCGTACCGTCCACGGAAAGAAATCAGTGGTGGTAGTGGAAAACGTACGCGGCAGTCAGGGCAGAGACAACCAGATCTTTGTCGTATGGCCAAAAAGCATGGAAACGTGATCCAGTTTTCCAGAACCGAAAAAATACAATCGATCTGTCCAACAGAATCGGTCACAGACGGCAAATTGGTGTAACAGTTTTCCCCCTCTCTGTGTAGATGCCAATTTTGCCTGTGTGCGTTCGGACGGTGCCTTGATCGTACCGCATTGTACCTCTCGGACCTAAGCAATCACGGAAGTACTATACGGAATCGGTCTAAAACCACCGGGAAAGCGCCGATGCAGGGTCAAACGAAGTTGGATTTGACCGGTGCGGAACTCTCAATTTTTCATGCTTTTCACACGACAGAAAAGCCCTGTTCTGACCACTCGGTTTTTATTTAAGTACCACGTATTTATTTAAGTATAACTTGTATTTGTTAAAAGGTCAACAATCTCTTGAAAATCTGTTTAATATTAATAAGTATAAAACGCCAGGTTTCGTAACTTCTGCATAAATGTCTGGAGGCAGAAAAAGCCGGTGACGGCCGGACACGGTAAGGGTCAGATACACCGGAAACCCAATGGGGACAGATGGGGAAGGCTGATATACACTGCGCAGGCTGGTGCGGTGCGCACCCTGTCTCGCAGACGGGAATAAGAACGGCGTTCGGCATATTTTATGGGGATTTTTGGCAAAAATGGGTGTGTGCACAGACAGAACAGCCTTTTGTTTCGACTGACGTTTCCGCGAAAAAGCAGACGGGACAGATGGACAAATGCCGCCGCTGGTGGGGAAATTTTGTAACCAAAAAGAGGCACCTGACGGGGGAGATAAAAAGGTTTCATCGGGCAAAATGAGGGTGCGGATGGATGCGCAATGTCTACAAAAAATGGAAGATAAATTCTGCTAAAATGAACAAAGCAATTTGCGCAGAATGGGACGGAAAATTGCGGGTTTTGTCGAGGCTGCTTGCGGCCAGAAGCGGAACCGGCGAACAATCTTTCGCCTTTTTAGGCATACAGGACAAAAATCGTGATAATCCCGGTCAAATGGATAAAAAAATCCCCGTATCTTTCGATACGGGGATTTTTTGTGAGGAGGGAAGAAAAAAGAGGAGAGAAATCCTCAGCAATGAGAATCGGTGTAGGAGCGAACAGATGCTGCGGAAAATGTGAGGAACGCAGCACCTGTTCCCGGAAAAAGAGAGAGTTAGGTGCGAGCATTTGCCTTGTGGTTTTTCCACGCGAACAGTGCGATGGAGCCGACTGCGATGAGCAGGAATGCCAGGCTGATGGGACGGGTGACAAAGATGCTCAGGCTGCCGTCAGACAGCAGCAGTGCGCGGCGAAAGTTGTCCTCTGCCAGCGGGCCGAGCACGATGCCCAGTAGGATGGGAACCAGCTGGAAATCCATGCGGCGCAGGAAGTAAGAGATGATACCGAAAATAAGGATGATATAGATATCATACAGACGGTTGTTGGTGGAATACGAGCCTGCGATGCAGAAGGTGAGCACGATACAGGCGAGCATTTCGTAGGGAATGCGGGTGATGTGCGCGTAAAAACGGGTGAATACGCTGCCGATGAGGTACATGAAGACGTTGACGATGATCAGACCGATCATGATGGCGTACAGGATGTTGCCCTGATCCTTAAACAGCATCGGGCCGGGCACCATGCCGTGAATCATGAACGCGCCCATGAGAATGGCGGTTGCACCGTCACCGGGAACGCCCAGTGTGAGCATGGGAATCATAGTCGCGCCGCACGCGCCATTGTTGGCCGATTCGGAAGCTGCGATGCCCTCGATTTCGCCCTGACCGAAGGTTTCGGGGTGTTTGGAGGACTGCTTGGTCTGATTATAGGAGATGAACGCCGCCAGACCGCCGCCCGTGCCGGGGGTTGCACCGATGATGATGCCGATGAGCGAGCCGAGCGCGATGGGTTTGCGGCAACGGCGATATTCGTCGCGGGTAATCCTGTCTTTGGTGATGGCGGCGGCGCTGACGTTCTGGCGATCGATCTTGGGGTTGTACTGCGATTTCATCATAATTTCCGAGATCGCGAACAGACCGATGAGCGCGATGATCAGGTCGATGCCGCTCATGAGGTTGATGTTGCCGAAGGTGAAGCGGGTGGTGCCGCTGATGTTGTCCATACCGATGGTGGACATAAAGATACCGATACAAGCACCGATGAGGCCCTTAAAGATACTCTTATTGGACACGCCTGCGATGACCGACAGTCCGAAGACTGCGAGGGCGAGGTATTCAGCGGGGCCAAAGAGCAGGGTGATTTTGGCGATCTGGGGCGCTAAGAAGAGCAGGGCGAAGGCGCTGAGCAGACCGCCGGTGGTCGAGGCGAAGAGCGCCATGGACAGGGCTTTGTAAGCCTGTCCTTTTTTGGCCAGCGGGTAGCCGTCAAACAGGGTAGCGGCGTTGGCCGAAGTGCCGGGGGTGTTAATCAGGATAGCGGTGATTGAGCCGCCGTATGTGCCGCCGCAGTAGATGGCCAGCAGCATGAGGATGGCCATGGTCGGTTCCATGCCGTAGGTCAGCGGGATGCACAGGATGATGCCAAGGTCAGAAGTCAGACCGGGGATTGCGCCGACGACGATGCCCAGGGCAAGGCCGATCGGGATGACGATGAAGTTCTGCCATTGCAGCAGGATATCCAGTCCTTGAAAGAACAGTTCCACAAAAATCCTCCCTTCTCAGAATCACGGCAGAGAGATGCGCAGCAGGACGGCGAATACATAGTAGACCACGCCGACCATGACGAGCGGGATTGCGTAATAGTACCACTTGCGCGCACCGTAGAATAGCAGAATGGCGATGACCAGCAGAACGGTCGAGACGATGAAGCCGAGCAGGGTGACGAGAAAGCAGTAGATGATGAGGAAGGCAGCGAACAGCAGCGAGCGCATTTCCCGACGGAAGCCGTCCGAGTGGAAGCGCTCGCGCGTGATGACGATTTCCTTTTTGTCGTGGGACAGCAGTCCCTGAATGAGCAGACCAGCCGAGCACAGGAACAGTCCGCCGATGGCGATGCGCGGGATGGTCTGGGCGTTGATTGCGGTTTTCTCGAGGGTCTGGATCTGGGAGGGGATGAGCAGCCAGAGCACGGCGGCGACGATGACAAAGACCAGACCGGAGATAATTTCAGAATTGTACTTGATTTTCATAGTCGGTCACCTCAAAGGGGGAGCCCCCGGTGACCGTTTGACCGGTCGCCGGGCGCGGTTGTGACTTACTGGATGAGCGGGATGTAGTCCTTCATGGCGGTGGTCTGATCCTCGATCATGGTCAGGATCTCGTCCTCGGTTGCGCCCCAGGCTTCCATACCCATTTCGCTCATAAACTTCTGGAAATCGGGATCGGCATAGACGTCCTGGATGAACTTGGTCAGGACGGCCTTCTTGCTGTCGTCTACCGACGAGCGAACGGCGAAGTAATCCATGCCGGTGAATTCTACGTCAATGCCCTGCTCCTTGAAGGACGGGATATGACCGATGCCCTCGACGTCGATGCCCTCGGGGATGAAGGTGCCTAGGCAGTTGAGCTCACCGCTTACAACATAGTCGCGGTAAACCGGGGGCGAACCGATGGCAACGTCGACATGTCCGCCGACCAGTGCGTTGATGGCATCCTGACCGCCGTCATAGGGAATGGCCTCTGCCGGGATGTCGAGCAGCTTAAATAGAACCGAGATCATGGTATAGCTGTCATTGCCGGGGCCGCCGGTGGTCGCATACTTGATGGTCTTGCCCGAAGCCGCATATTCCTTGAGCTGGTCGATGGTGGTGATACCGCTCTTGGCGTTGGTCAGCACGACAAACTCAGTGATGCGCATGCCGATGAGCGGGGTGATGTCGTCGAGCTTATAGGCAACGTTCTGGAAGCTGGGGGTCAGAGAGAACAGCGGGCCGTTTGCGACAACCATCGAGTAGCCGTCGTCGGGCGCCTGCAGGGCTGCGGTCATTGCGATCGTGCCCGCGCCGCCGGTCTTGTTTTCGACGATGACCGGGACACCCAGATATTTTTCACCGTAGGATGCAACCTGACGCGCGATGGTGTCGGGGCCGCCGCCCAAGCTCCAGGGCATGATGATGGTGACCTGTTTGGAGGGGAATTTTTCCTCCTTACCGCCCGCCGTGCTGCCGCCCGGACTGTTGCAGGCGGTGGAAGATAACAGCATACCGGCTGCGAGCAGGATACCAAGAACGCGTTTTGTCATTTTTTTCATGGCTTTTTCTCCTTTTCCTCGGTTGAGTTCATTTTCATCCATTCGGTCTGAATTAGACCGCAATTCATACGAAGGGTGACGGCTTGCGCGCCGTGCGGGTTGGAAAAGTACGGGGGATAGGCGCGTTCGTCGGTGAACAGCAGCTGCGCGTCGGGGTGTATGTTGTGCAGGATGCGGTAAACCTCCGGGTTTGCGCTGTTGTACCGGCGGTCGGAGGATGCGGTGGTGATGATTGCCTGTAAGGGCATTTTTTGTACGATTTTTGGGTCAATACTGTCGATTTGACCGTGATGCGGCAATTTGAGAACGTTTACATTTTCGAGTAAAGAAAAATCAATGTGATTCCAGTTATGGGGGCAGTTGTCGCCCGGGAGCAGACAGCACAGCTTGCCGTCGGTCACCTTGAGCACCAGACTGGTGTCGTTTGCGGTGCGGTCGAGCTGGGTGAGCGCGGGTGTGGGATCGTCCTGCGGTTCGGCTTGGACGATTTGCGCTTCAAAATCGGTTGCGACCTGCACGGGCGGCGCCAGCACTTCGATGCGCAGACCGTTTACCGGGGTCAGCACGTCGCCGCAGCGCAGCGTATGCACCGGACTGCCACGGTTGTCGGCCAATTTTACAATCTGTTCGGCATCATGCAGCGCTTTGGTGAATAGCGGGACGCTGCGCGCCGCCTGCGCGTTCGGCTTGAGCCGCTGCACGCCGCGCAGAACGTCGGGCTGGCAGGGCAGAGCGATTGCACCAATCGGGAAGTGCGCCGCGATGTCGGCAAAGCCGCAGGTGTGGTCCTCGTGGATGTGCGAGAGCACCGCGAGATCGATGCGGCTGATGCCCTGAGCGGCCAGAAAGTCACGGGCAGGAATACGGTCAGGGAACCCCTCGAATTCCTGCGGCAGCGTGCTTCCGCCGTCAACCAACAGGGTGAATGCACCCTTTTGGATCAGGATGGCATCGCCATACCCCACATTGATGAACGTAATTTGCAATCGCAGCGCCTCCTTCCGGCGGTCAGGTGGTTTGCCGAACGATCAGACGAACGTCGGTCTGAATGACTTGTTTTTCTGCAGAGCCCTGCTCGATCTGCGCGATCAGACGCTCGGCAGCGATGCGGCCCATAGCAACCTTGTCGATGTGTACGGTGGTCAGTTCGGGTTCGACCAGACGGCTGTTTTCGCTGTCGTCGTAGCCCACGATGGCGATATCTTCCGGGATACGCAGTCCCGCGCGCAGCACCGCCTTCATCGCACCGATGGCGATGGTATCGTTGGTGCAGAACAGCGCGGTGGGACGGTCACTCAGCGATAACATGAGCGAAGTGCAGGCAATTGCAGCCTCAACCGTGGGTTCGATGGACTGTACCAGACGGAAATCGATGGGCTGACCGATCTCGCGCAGCACATCACAGTAGCCGTTGTAGCGTGCCATGTAGACGTGCGGCGAGAAGTTGCCCGCGATCAGACCGATGCGGCGATGGCCGCGCTCGGCCAGATGGCGCATAGCGAGTACCGCGCCGCCGTACTGGTCGGTGGTGACGCACAGCAGGTGGTCGAGGTCGAGTGCGTTGTTGAGCAGCACGACCGGCATGTTTTGCTGCTGAAGGTCGAGCACGGTCTGCATGTCCGAATGACCGGCTAAAATCACGCCGTCCATCTGCTTTTTGACACAGATTTGACCGTTTGGCAGGTGCAAATCGCGGTCAGAGGAGATAAACAGACTGTATCCATGCTGTGCGCAGGTTTGCAGGACGCTCTCGAAGATGGGAGAGTAGAAGGGATTGAGCACGACCGGATACTGCTTTTCGTAGATGACAAAGCCGATGTTGTCGGTTCGGCCGCGTACCATCGCCCGAGCGATTGCATCGGGGGTGTAGTTGAGCGCACGCGCGGCGGCATAGACCTTTTCGCGGGTCTTGTCCGAGACCTGTTCCGGGCTTGCGAAGGCACGGGAGACCGTGGCCTTGGAGTAGCCGCACAATTTTGCAACATCTAAGATCGTGACTGCCATAGTATAAGACCTCTGCTTTGTTTTGAGAACGTTCTCATTTCTGGGATAAAACCAGACAGCATTCAACTTGAATGCTGCCGGGGGAACGTTTCGTGGATTGATCGTGTCTTTATCTTACTCGTATCTGTCAAAAATGTCAAAGGGTTTTGCGGAAAAAACGAAATTTTGAATATTTTTGACAAAAACGCCTGAACGCTTTTAGGCAACTCGGAGAGGGGAAAATGCAGAGCGGAAAGAGATGAGGAATTCCTGTCAATCATGCGAAAGAGAACGATCTCTTACAAAAAATCCGCAATATTTGCACAGAAAAAGTCCCATGTATCCTGATTTTCGATATGGTCATTTCCTGATGATGACTTTTGTTATTATAAAACAGGTGCAAAAAACTGCCGCCGTGAGACAATCCTCGCGGCGGCAGCTTTGCATCATATATCGGATAAAATTCGCTGGACTTCCTTGGCGACACCGCAATCGACGTTGCTTTCGATCACCTTTTCCGCCAATGTGTGCAGAAGCGGTACGGCGTTTTCCATCGCGCGGGAATGGGGAAAGGTTCGGAACAGACTTTCGTCATTGCTGCCGTCACCGAAGACAACAATGTGATCCGGATTGATGCCGCAGAGCTGCGCAGCGCGTTCGACCATGCGAGCTTTTCGCGCCTCGTGTGCGGTGATTTCGATGTTCCAGGGTGCTGATGATGTGATCGAGACACCGTTCAGCGTACCCGCTGCCTGTCGGGCGGCATCCAGTTTTGCTGCATCCCAGCAAAAACCAAAGAGCTTGCGCACAGTCAAAGTCCGAGACCAAAAGTCCTCGGGCAGGGGAGCGGCGTTACAGAACTGGGTATCAGTCGTAAAGTCGCCCTGATCGGTGTTGATCTCCAATCCAATGCCCTGTTCGCTTAAAATGTCAGCCGCCTGCCGCGCAGTGGCAGTTGACAGCGATGCATCGAGCAGCAGCTCGCCCTTGGCGCTGCGCAGCTCGGCTCCGTTGAGCAGCACGAAATCGCAGGAGATTCCAGCCTGCTCCAGCAAGGGCGCGGCGGTGTTCCAGGAACGTCCGGTTGCTGTCAGCCATCGAATGCCGGCTTGCTGTGCGCACTGGATTGCCTGTGCGGTCTCGGGGGCGACTTGGCTGTGCTCGTTCAAGAGCGTGCCGTCCAGATCGCTGACAAAAAGTTGAATCTCCATGCCTTCTCCTTATATTTTAACCAGGTGGAAACAGAATGTGGTGAAATCGTGCTTGACGAGCGGTACAGTCAGACCAATTTGCATCAGTTCATCGCCGCCGTAGACCTTGCCGGTGGCAGCATCCGCAGGGTCCAGACCGCACAGTGCAAAGCGTGTGCAGGATGACAGGGGATTGTACAGCTTTTGGAAAACGATCATCATGCACTGGGTTTGGTCTGAACTGACCACAGACCAAGCCGTGCAGTTTTGGTCGGAACTTTGGCTGTGGAATAAGGTTCCCGTCATCAGCCACGACCGCTGTGCTTTATATGCTGCAATTTGCCGTGCAATCTCGTCGCGCTCTTCCGGTGTGCATAGGGTCAAGCCCAGTTCGTAGCCCAGATTGTACAGCCTGCATACCTGATACCGCGTGTCGAGCGTAGTGGAGCGGCCGGTCTGATGGTTGGGGGTGATGCTGACATGTGCGCCCATAGTGGACTGCGGGTAGAGCAGATCGAACCCCGACTGAATGGTGACGCGGTCGCAGGCATCGGTGTTGTCGCTCGTCCAGTTCTGCGGGAAATAATGCAGCATACCCGTATCAAAGCGCGCACCGCCGCTCGAGCAGCCCTCGAACAGCACATCGGGGTACATCGGGTGATCTCGTCTAGCACGGCATACAAGCCCAAAATATAGCGGTGTGCAGCCTCGCCCTGCCGCTCGGGCGGCAGCGCAGAAGAGACAACATCGGTCAGGGGATGGTTCATGTCCCACTTGATATAGTCGATCTGACCGTCTGCAAGGTAGCCATGCAGCATATCCAGCAGATATTTCCGCACTTCAGTGCGTCCAAGGTCGAGCAGATACTCGTGGCGACCCTCAACCGGCGTGTATCCGGGAACGTGCACAATCCAGTCCGGATGGGTGCGGTAGAGCTGACTGTTGGGGCTGACGGCTTCGGGTTCAAACCACAAGCCGAACTTTAACCCCTTTGCATGGACGATGGAGGCGACTCGATCAATGCCGCCGGGCAGCTTGTTTTGGTTGCACGTCCAGTCACCCATGGAAGAGCGGCTGTCATTACCCGCACGGAACCAGCCGCCCTCTAGGACAAACAGCTCGATACCCAATTCCTTTGCCAGCTGTGCTTGGGTTTCGATCTTGTCCAAATTGACATCATAGTACATCGCTTCCCAGGAGTTGAGCAGAACCGGACGCTGTGCGTCGCGCCAGCGCGGCGGCATGATGTGATTGCGTATCAGCTTGTGAAAGCCCTGCCGCATGCCGTTCAGACCATTTGTGCTGTAATTGAGCACGGCCTCGGGTGTGTCGAAGGTTTCGCCGGGCTTCAGCGTCCAAGTGAAGGTATCGGGATTGAGTCCGATCTGTGCGCGCACCTGACCGAAGGTGTCCTTTTCCACGGCAGCCGAGAAATTACCGCTGTAAATCAGCTGAAATCCGTAGACTTCTTCGGTTTGCTCGGTTGTTCCGGGCTGCAAGAGGGCGAAAAAGGGTTGGTGACGCGGACTGCTGGAACCATAGCAGCTGCCGATACGCTGTACACCCTGATGCAGCAGAGCGCGGCTTTGGTTGGCCTCTTTGGTGTGGCAACCGTAGAGCGCGAGAAGTTCATAGTCCTTTGCGGGAAGCTCGAGCGACAGACTTTGTACATTACGCAGCCGGATTGTGGTTTTGCCGATGTTTTCGATGCGCTGATGCCGGGCGTGGGATATTCAAAGGGCAGGGCGTCGAAGTACAGGTTTTGCGTGCCGTCGGCATACTCGGTGGTATAGCTGCGCTTGCTGGGAATGGTGACCCCGGTACCGTGCTAGGCGCGAATGGCCTGGCCGAAATACCGGTGCAGCAGATAGGTGTAGTCGAGCAATTCGATCACGTAGCTGATGGTTCCGTTGGTCAGATGGACGATAGAGCCATCGGAATGGAAGGTAATGCTCATGCCTGATTCTCCATTTTGGAGTGGAAGCCAAAGAAATAGGTCAGGACGAAGGCAACCGCGAAGGCCACCGCGAAGGCCACGACATTCTCATCAGTTTTCATTCATACAAAGTTCGTTGACTTGAACCGTGGTGCGTGCGTCGATACCCGAAATGCGAAGATCGGGTTGACTGGCTGTCGGGAAAACGCGGGCAGACAACACATGTGCACCACCGTTTACAAAGAGTTCGATGCTGGACTGATCGCTCCACAGCTCGAGCGCTGTGCATGTTTCCAGAGCAAACGAGCGGGTTTCTTCTCCGTCCTGTACCCAGCTGCGGCGGGTCAGGGTACCGACTTTTTGCTGCGCGTCGTATATAAAACGCCATTCGCCGTCGCCAAATGAGAGTTCCAAGTCAGAGCAGCCTGCCGGCGCTTCGAGCATCAGGCGGAAATAGCGGTGAGACGGTGCAAAGCGCAGACCGGAATCCGAACGCTCCGGGGCAACGGCTGCACCGAGCAGGGCGGAAAGCTCGCGCACGGGACGCTGGCATAGTTTGCCGTCTTTGATGAAAAGTTCACGCGGTATGGACAGACAGTGGATGCGCGGCTCGTCTTGACAGAATACGGCTTCCTGTGCATCCTCCATGCGAGACATCCAACCCAGAATCACCCGGCGGCCGTCCGGCGTTTGCAGCGTTTGGGGTGCATAAAAGTCAAATCCTTGGTCGAGCAAGTGCCGGTTGTCATCCAGATTTCGGTCGTCCAGCGTTCCCGCAGCCGTGTCAAAGTGAGTCAGCTTGTACGCGGCAAAGGAGTGCAGCGCGAGATCGTGCGCGTTGTCACGCCATTGCGGACAGTAGAGCAGGACGGCGGTGTCGTCGATCAGAAAGAGCTCGGGGCATTCGATTATCCGGCATGCTTCGGACTGTGCGAGCGGGCCGACCAGATTCCAGTGCTGCGCATCTGCGGAGGAGAACAGCACGATCGCACCCTTGCCGGTGCGCTGCTGTGCGCCAATGACCATCCAGTATGTACCGCCGGCATGAAAGACTTTGGAATCGCGGAAATGTTCGGTGTAGCCGTCAGGGGTCGTGAACATCGGGCCGGTTTTGAGAAAATGCCGTCCGTCGGTACTGATGGCCAGACATTGACTGCTGCGGCGCTGGCCGTCCTGCTTGACGTTGCCGGTGTAGAACAGGTGGAGCGCATCGTCGATGACCAGCGCACTGCCCGAATAGACGCCCTGCGCGTCATAGGACTGATCGGGAAGCAGGGCACTGCCGTGAAATGTCCAGTGCGTCAGATCGGGTGAGGTGCAGTATCCCCACTCTTTGTGAGAATGGTTTTTTTCAAACCGATTCCACTGGAAGAAGGCGTAGTATAATCCATGAAACCAGCTCAGACCATTCGGGTCATTGAGCAGGCCGCGGTCGGGTTCTATGTGCCAATATTGCTTTTTTGAGGGGCTCAATATGCCATTCCTCCTTGCTGCAGTTCAATTTTGATCGGTCATTTGATGATTCTATTAAATCATATTTCGCTCGGACACACCATGGAAATAGTAAAGGAGCATATGGAAAAAACAAACTTTTTGTGATATCATGTCAATATGATTGAGTATAAAGAAACCAAACACACATTGCAGCGCAAGGCGGTTTCCGATCTCTCGCTGTATAGCGCCGGATATGAACAGTGTGTGCCGGGGCATCATTACGGCCCAATCTGCTGTTCCTATCAGCTCATTCATTTTGTGTTGTCCGGAAAAGGGGAGCTGGAGATTGATGGACACACGTTTCAGCTGGGAGCGGGAGATGCGTTCATTATTCCGTCGGATAAGATCACGCGCTACGCGGCATCTGTGACCGATCCATGGTGCTATACTTGGATTAGCTTCCTTGGCATCAACGCGCAGATGTACACATATCAGCTCATCGCCTCGGCACCCGATCATTATATCCTGCACGGACTGGATGTCGACAAGTATCGTGCGCTGATTGCCCGTATTTTGGAGCTGGAAGGAGCCGCGACAACGCGCTATTTTAAGGCCAACAGCCTGCTGCTCGAAGTGCTCGCCGAACTGTTTGACGATGCACAGTTTGACGAGCGCAGTTGGGGAAAAAACTCGATTGCGGACGAAGTCAAGTTCTATCTGGATGTAAACTATTCGGAAAAACTGCGATTGCAGGACGTTGCACGCACGTTTGGCGTGCATCCCAATTATCTTGCACGCGTATTTCACGAGAAATATCATGTGACGCCAAAACAGTATTTGCAGGGCATGAAGCTCAAAAAGGCATGCTATCTGCTGCGCACGACCGATCTGCCCATCTCGGTGATTGCACGATCGATGGGATTTGAAGATCAGCTGGCCTTTTCCAAGCTGTTTAAAAAGTGTTTTGCGGTGTCACCGACCGATTATCGGCAGGGAAGAGAAGCATAATCGTTGGAAATTATTTATAAGGTATGGAACAGTTTTTTGTACAGTCAAGCGGCTGATGGCGGATAGGATCACCGCGATTCAGCAAGAAAAAGGTCTTTCGACCTTTCGCATGTGCAAGGATTTGCAGATCAACAACGCAAACGTCAATGCATGGCTCAAGAATT
Source organism: uncultured Butyricicoccus sp. (assembly GCA_959018045.1). GTDB lineage: Bacteria > Bacillota > Clostridia > Oscillospirales > Butyricicoccaceae > Butyricicoccus. The sequence goes on from CAUEJN010000004.1 coordinate 46,928, forward strand.
GAGCCCCCGACCTGGACACCACGCAAGCTGTTTTACGCTATGCCGAGCGCTATACCCCGGTACGGGTGTAAGTATTAAATAAGGTGTAAGAAAAGTCCCGCATCAAAAGATGCGGGACTTTTTAATGTATCGAAGAAGACAGAAAAATAACGAGCGACCGTGAATGTTTCACGGTCGCTCATAAAAGGGAAAAATGAAAGGGGTAGCTTAAAAAATCTGATGCGCAGATCGATCAAACAATACATCGATCGGCGTTTTACAAGAAATCAGTCCGCGATGTGTTTTCGTCGCTTGCCAGCGTTCAGTGCACGCAGCGTGTCATCATGCAAGGAATTTTTCTTGTTTTTGTCTCGTGCTGAGTAATGCACATATAAGATATCGCTCATGACCAGGATGGGAAACTGTGGTGAAATCAGATTTCCCTGATTGAGATAACGTAGAGAGGGCATATACAGGATTTCATCACAGAATTCCCTGAACGTATCGTTTCTTTCCGCTGTGATTAAAACAGTTTTTGCATTTCTCTGGTGAGACTCCCGCAAAAGATAGAGCACGGATTCGGTCTCACCACTTACACTGATGCCGATCACCAGACTGTGTGCATCTTGGATCATCGCGCGCATGCGCATCAGGTCTCCGTCTTGAATTGCGTTAATATCCACGCCAATGCGCATAAAGCGCATTTCCATCTCAGCAGCTGCCTGACCTGAACTACCGCAGCCGCCGACAATTACGCGTTGCGCGTCATCCATAAAGCGGGTAATGCGGTCAATTTGCAGCTCATCAACCATACTGTAAGTCTTATTGAGTAATTCCTGATAAGCATTGAGAATCATGCGGGTGCCGCCGGTCATGGTGTGCCGATCTTCCACGAAGGTGGATTCATATTGATAGACAAATTCGCGATATCCGTGATATCCGCATTTTTTTGCAAACCGGGACAGGGATGCTTCGGAAATATACAGGCGTTCGGCCATAGCTTTGGAAGACAGATCTACTTTTTCCCGATTGGAGATAAAGAAATCTGCAATGGTTTTCTCAAGCGGGGTAAATTTGTCATAGTTCATTTTGAGAATGGGGATAATCGACTTGACATAGTATTCCATACGGCATCCCTCCGGCGGTTTATACAGAGTGGCAATTCATGAAATGATAGAATGCCCCTAACATGCCGGCATCGTTGCGGTGCGCCGCAAAAGCCAGACGAACATGAGAGGCGATGCTGGCAATCAAATACCGGTTGATTGCTTGTTCGATGCGGTCGCGCAGATAGGTTTCCTGCGCCATGATGCCACCGCCCAGTACAACGACTTCGGGGTCGAGCACATAGCATAAATTGGCAATGCCTTCTCCGAGTACGTCAACCATACGATCGATCTCCTCAATACAGATCGGATCTCCGGCCTGTGCCTGGGTGAAAATACGGCGGCCATCCCATTGCTCAGGCGATTCCGGCTTGCGTGCGGCTACACGTGCACTTAGCACAGAGGCTGCGCCCAGTGTCTGAAAATCGCTGCCGCGCATGCGTAAATAACCAATTTCGCAAGCGCTGTTCCCCGCGCCATGCAGTACCTTTCCGTCTACGACGGCACAGCCGCCGATGCCGGTTCCAATGGTCAGCATCACCATAGAGCGGCAGCCCTGTGCTGCCCCCGAACGGTACTCAGCGAGTCCTGCGCAGTTTACATCGTTTTCCACTTCACACGGCAGGCCGAAACGTGATTCTAGTACCTGCTTGAAGCAGGTGCCGGCGTAGTTCGGAATGAGCGGTGCGGAATAGAAGATTTCACCGCGTACAGGGTCCACCATACCTGCGGTAGAAATGCAGATGCCAGCAGCCTCTCTCCCAGAAAGTAACTCCTCGGTCAGGTCGATGACCCTCTGTAGGATATAGGGACCGCCCTGTGATGCATTGGTTGGTGTTTCAGCACGGCTCAGTACGCTGCCGTCCTGGGCTACGATACCGTATTTGATCGCTGTACCGCCGATATCGATACAAATATATTCCTTCATACCAGGTCCTCCCGGTGCCTTTTTCAATATTATAACACAGGAGGCGATCAGAGTGTTATCTCTGCTCGCCTCCATTTCAATTTAATACGATTACTTAGATCTTAATTTTAAAGATCGCTTTGCGGATTGTGCAGGGGGAATTGACTGCAACCGCGGTGCGGTGTGCGTCATGCGGGAAGCACAGCAGGAAATCACCTTCGCGCAGGATGACATGACTGTTTTTCTCGCCCTCGAGCGGCAGAAAATCGTCAGCCGGGATGTATTCCTTCTGATGCAGATTTTCGATGAAGTTCAGATCGATCTGCTCTTCGCCGGACAGCATTACGTGCAGGTCAAGATACTGGCGATGTGCCTCCCAAAAGCGGTTTTCGGGCGTTGTTGTGGTGTATTCGACAATGTTGACGAACAGGTCATCACCGGTGATTGGGTGGCTGCCTTTTTCAAACGTGCTCAGGTCATGGCTTGCCGCGTAAGCAAAGCAGGCTTTGATGCGCTCCTCGAGATAATCATATTCGCTGAGGTTGCGTACATTTCCGAAAATCATATGTATCCTCCGTTCTCAGCTGTGATAGATTGTGGTATTCGCATCGGGGGTGGAGTGATCGCCCTTGATGCTGCGCCAGATAAGGCTGGCCGGGATGCCGACTACCAGAGAAACAACAATCGAGATGATGGAATAGGACCAGATAGAAATTGCGCCGGCCGGTACAAAGTACTTGATGAAGATCATGACAGCCGATGCGGCAATGAATGCAAGGGTTGCGCCGAAGGTGTTTGCACACTTGGTGAAAGCGCCCAGGATGAAGGTACCGATCAGGATGCCAAGTACCAGACCCATAAAGCCGTTGAACCATTCATATGCGCTCTTGACGCCGCCGTTTGCCAGTACGATTGCGACAACAATCGAGAAGATACCGACGATCAGGGAGACGTACTGACCGATCTTGGTCTGCTTCTCCATGCTGATTTCCTTACGGCTCAGGCGAGCCTGAATGTCCATGGTCCAGCTGGCTGCAACCGAGTTCAGACCGGTGGACAGGGTGGACTGGGCAGCGGCGTAGATTGCGGCGAGCAGCAGACCGGTTACGCCGACCGGAAGCTCAAATGCGATGTAGGAAGCAAAGATCTGATCCTGTGCAGCTGCGGGAGGCAGAGCATTCTGCTGATAGAATACGTACAGGCCGGTACCGATCAGGTAGAATACGGTAGCGATGAAGATGGAGAGCGCACCATTGGTCAGCATCATCTTGTTGAGCTTGCGGGTATCGGTGGTGGTAGTAAAGCGCTGTACGATATCCTGGCTGGAGACATAGGAACCCATGGTGTTGAAGCCTGCGCCGATGATCATCAGGAAAACGCTGTCCTTGAGGATGTTGATGTCAAACAGCGGCTGGTCAGGTGCCAGGAACTTACCGCCGGTTGTCAGTGCGCTCATAACCTCGCCGAAACCGCCGTTGATGTGTGCGATCAGGAAGATGAGGGCAGCAGTAACACCGATCAGAAGGACAGAACCCTGGATAAAGTCTGTCCAAAGAACCGACTTCAGGCCACCGGTGTAGGAATAAATAATTGCGATGATGCCCATGATGATAATGAGCAGGTTGACGCTGATACCGGTCAGATTACCCAATACCATGCAGGGAAGGTACATGATGATGGACATACGGCCGATCTGGTAGATGATGAACATGACCGCGCCCAGTACGCGCAGACCACGGCTGTGGAAACGCAGCTCCAGATAGTGATAAGCGGTATCAATATCCAGTTTGCTGTAAATGGGTAAAAAGAACTTGATCGTCATGGGGATTGCCAGCAGCATACCGAGCTGTGCAAACCACATGATCCAGGTTCCGGCGAACGAGTTGCCAGCCAGCGAAAGGAATGAAATCGGGCTGAGCAGTGTCGCGAAAATGGAAACTGAAGTTACCCACCACGGAACAGTACCATCGCTCTTGAAATATTCCTTTCCTTTCATTTCTTTTTTGGAGAAATGAAGGCCTGCAAATAATACGGCAGCTAAATAAACGACCAGAATAATCAGGTCAATTGTTGTGAACCCCTGCATGGTTGCCTCCTTCTTTTTCTTTGGTCAGGATATCTGGATTATGCCAGATACTTCTCACGTGCAGCGCGAATCATCTCAGCAGCTTCTTCGACGATTGCGGCGTCTTCTGCGACCAGCGGGAACAGCGGCTCGCGAACGCTGCCCAGCTCCAGACCTTCGTTGCGCTTGAGGATAGCCTTGATCACACCGTACATATTTCCGCGTGCCGAGCACATTTTGTAGATGACTTCGTCAACAGCGTACTGAATCTTGCAGGCTTCTTCCATACGGCCAGCCTTGACAAGTTCGTCCATCTTGAGGAACAGGTCGGGCATTACGCCGTAAGTGCCACCGATGGCACCTTCTGCGCCGATGACGCGGCCGCTGATGAACTGCTCGTCCGGACCATTGAAGATGATGTAATCTTCGCCGCCAGCCTGCTTGAACATCTGGATATCCTGTACCGGCATGGAGGAGTTCTTAACACCGATTACGCGGGGGTTCTTGCGCATCTCGGCGAACAGATTCATGGTCAGTGCGACACCGGCCAGCTGCGGGATGTTGTAGATAACAAAATCGGTATTGGGTGCCGCTGCGCTGATGTCGTTCCAGTATTTTGCAATAGCGTATTCGGGCAGGCGGAAGTAAATGGGCGGGATGGCTGCGATGGCATCAACACCCAGGCTCTCTGCGTGACGTGCCAGTTCTACGCTGTCGCGGGTACTGTTGCACGCAACGTGCGCAATGACGGTCAGCTTGCCCTTTGCAACCTTCATCACATTTTCCAGCACAACCTTACGGTCTTCTACGCTCTGGTAAATGCACTCGCCAGACGAGCCATTTACATAAACACCCTTCACACCCTTACGGATGAAGTATTCGGTCAGTGCCTGTACGCCTTCCGGGCTGATATCGCCCTTTTCATCGTAGCATGCGTAAAATGCAGGAATAACACCCTTGTACTTGTCCAGATTTCTCATTTTTAACATCCTTTCTCTCAATTTTCAAGTGCCTGTACGAAATTTTTTGTGATGACCTGCGGGCGTGTGATGATCGAGCCGACAACTACGCTGAATGCGCCAAGATCGATCACGCGGCGCGCCTTTTCCGGTGTATTGATGTTGCCCTCGGCAATGACCGGATGCACTGCCTTTTCCAGAATTTGGCGAAGGATTTTAAAGTCGTCCTCCTCGATACGCATACCCTTGCTTTCCGCTGTGTATCCAACCAGCGTAGTACCGATGAAGTCGAAGCCCAGCGCATCTGCATGCAGTGCTTCTTCTACTGTGGAGCAGTCTGCCATCCAGAGCTGATCGGGATATTTTTCCTTGAGGATGTGGAAAAATTCATCCAGTGTCATGCCGTTCGGACGAGTCTGGCAAGTTGCATCGAGTGCAATGATGTCAGGGTGAACCGCCATCAGCTCTTCTACCTCGCGCAGGGTGGGCGTGATATATACCGCGCTGTCTTCGTAATCACGCTTGATAATGCCGATGACCGGCAGATCAACCTGCGTTTGGATTTCCTGAATGTCCTCTGGGGTAT
>CAUEJN010000005.1 GCA_959018045.1 uncultured Butyricicoccus sp.
AGCTTCATTTCGCCCACTCGTTTTATTCGCGCTCGGCGCGAGAACAAGGATAGTGACCTACGGGCTTTGGGCGGGATTCCTTTTCCCTTACTTCCGCAAGATAAACTTGGTCAAATCCTTATTCGCGCCCAGAATCAGCATGGTTTCATCTTCTTGGAACACATGATCCGGTCTCGGCAGCGGGTCAAGGTGAGAACCGTGACGCAATGCCATGACGCTGATGTGATACTTGGTTCGTACGCTCAGCTCTACCAGCGTCTTGCCGACCCATGCGCGCGGGATGGGCACTTCATAGATCGAATAATCACCGGTCAGCTCGATATAGTCGAACACGTTGTCCGAGCTATACTTGACCGCTGCACGAATTGCCATTTCCTTTTCGGGATAAACAACCTGATCCGCGCCGTTGCGCAGCAGGAACTTGGCATGGACATCGCGGTTGGCACGCGCGACGACAAACGGTGCACCGTAATCCTTGAGCAGTGCGACGGTCTCCAGCGAGCTCTGGAAATTGTCACCGATCGCGACAACACACAGGTCAAAGTTGCGCACACCCAGCGACGCGATGAAATTTTCATTGGTGCTGTCGCCAATCTGCGCACTGGTTACAACGGGCAGTACATCGTTGACACGCTGCTCGTTGATATCAATTGCAAGTACCTCGTGATTTATCTCATTGAGTTTGCCCGCCATGTGACGGCCAAAACGGCCGAGACCAATCAGCAATACCGATTTCATTGCCATATCCTCCCCATCTGCGCCAAAAGGCCGCTGTGCTTTCAGGCATTACAATTTTGTATCGTGCCTTCCATTATAGCATTCCCGCTCGCAAAAGCATATCCCCTTTTTGTAAAATTTGTGATAATAACGAAAAACAGGCTGACTCCGTAGGGGAGCCAGCCCGCAGCGCGGAAAGGAGGATCAAGGGAATTTCAGGGATGCCGGCCTGCGCCGCGCTGACCTGCCTGCACACCGGTGGCCTTCAGCCAGCTGCGCAGGGTGTTGATGCAGATACCAAGTTCCTTGGCAGCCTCTGTGCTCGGACGACCCTGTTCTGTCACCATCCGGATGGCTCCGGCCTTGAACGCCTCGTCGTACCGGGGCGGCGCTATCCCTTTTTGCGTTTGTTTTCCATTTCCTTTGTCCCCTTTCCTCTCCATTATAACGAATGTTTTTTTGTCCATCAATTCGGGAAAGGGGGCAGGTTCAAGGTGGCCGTCCTGCCGCAGGACGCGACCCTGTGCGCCGAGACCACCAAAGGCCGGGATGAGATCAAACGCTGCGCCGTCTGCGGGGCTGCGTTTACGCCAAACTCCAACCGGGCTAAATACTGCCCGGATTGTGCTGTGCAGGTGCGCCGAAAGAAAGAGGCGGAACGCCTGCGGAAAAGATACCTCCTGTCTACGCATTTAGGGCGGTAAAAGTCCACGGAAATCAAGGTTTTTTCCGCATGGTCGGCAGGCGGGTGGATAAAGTTATCCTGTTCCTCTAAAAATGGGGTTCTAAATGTGGGAAAATGGACAAAAAAGAACACTGGGGCAAAGATAACTTTTCAGTTCTTTGTCCCGGCTGAGCTTTGGCGTGGACACTGATTCTGTGCAGTGCTATAATTTGAGTAAATAAGTGAGATCGGGGTGATGATCCATGGATGAAAGAGAAAAGATCATCCGGCGTTGGTTTGATATGTGGTTAGAGCAACAGGATTTTGGAATAGATGAAATTTTTACAGAGGATGTTCTATATACAGAAAGTTGGAGTCCCCAATATTGCAATCGAAAAACTGTGAAACACTGGTTTCAGGAATGGAATACCCGTGGCAAAGTCGTTGCTTGGGAAATTAAGCAATTCTTCCACAAGGACAATCAGACAATCGTTGAATGGTATTTCAAAAATGAAATGAACAATGGGAACATAGAAGAATTTGACGGAATCTCTTTGATTGAGTGGACGGACGAGAAAAAAATTAAGTCATTAAAGGAATTTGGGTGCAATCTGAATCATTATAATCCCTATGAGCATAGCGATACCCCACAATTTAGAAATGAAAAGGCAAACTGGTTTTGATTTGTTCTTTGTCGCAAAAAAGAAATGCCGGACGCAGAGAGGCTTTGACACCTCCGCGCCCGGCGTTTTGCTTATTCGTCTGTGAAGTGGAACCGCTGCGCCGCAAAGTCGGCGTCGTTCATGGCGTCCAGCCTATCGGCGGTTTGGCAGGCCAGCGCCCAAAACAGGCAGACGATATCAATCTGAGATTCTTGCAAAACCTGTTCGATTACAGGGCTTTGTTTGAGAAGCTCGCGCAGAATATCCAGTTATTCTGCAAGATCACAGTGATATCCAATCATTATACAAACCCCTTTCTTGTAAATGTGGGCAAAAAGAAATTTCGCTCGCTGCGGCGAGCGATGAAAATCAATTTTTGGTTGATTCCCGGGGCGGACACCGGGAATCAAAGGGGAATTCCGGACTCTGCGGAGTCCGGCCAGCCTGCGCGGCTGGAGCGCGCCGGGTCGCAGACCCGAACCCGCTTATCGCCAGCGGGTGGGATTGCTTATAACAAGGCTTTGATGGCGAACCAGATGACCGGAACAGCGAGCGACGGCAGCATATTGAGTGTTTTACAGTCGCGGATATTGAGCATGGACAGACCCGATGCGGCGATGAGGATACCGCCGATGATGGACACTTCGGTCATCAGGGCATCGGTCAGAAATCCAGACAATGCGCCGGCGCACAGGTAGATTGCCCCCTGCCAACAGAACAGCACGCCGGCAGCGCAGGCGATGCCGATGCCGTAGGTCGAGGCCAAGGTCATAGACGTGACGAGGTCGAGGGTTGCGTTGGTAAAAAGATAAGTATGGTCGCCGTAGAGTGCGCTATTGATCGGCCCCAAAATAGAAAGAGTACCGATACAAAAGAGCAGAATTGCGGTAGACAGCCCCTGTCCCAATCCGCCGTCCTTGGAAAACCGGCCGACCAGGCGCTGAAACCGGCCATCGATATCCAGCATAGTGCCGGTCAGCGTACCGACGGCGAGGCTCAGGATAAACAGCACGGGAAAGGTACTGTTCGGCATATTCTGTGCGACTGCGTTGACACCGAGTGCGCAGGCTGCGAGTCCCATTGCCTGAAACAGTGCCCCGCGATATTGTTCCTTGATGCCGTGCCGCAGGCAGCTGCCCGCGATCGAACCCACCAAAATCGTTCCCGTGTTGACAAGCGTGCCGATCATGTCGCGTATTTTCCTTTCGTTTTGTAGTGTGATAAAGTGTCGGGTATCAAGAAAACCGATGCGGCCGAACATCATGCGGGTACGCATCGGTCTTTATGCTTATAATTTGGGCCAGCCCTCTTTCCGGCTGTGAGCGACGTTATCCGCGATACGATGGAGAAAGGCGAAGAACTGCGTCCATTCCTCCTCAGTGAAGCCCTGCATACATATGTGGTTCCACTCGTCCAGGGTTTCATTGACGTACTGCAATGCCTCCTGACCGCGTTCGGTCAGCCGCACCAGTTTTTCGCGCTTATTGTTCTCGTTGACTGTGCGCGTAATCTGTCCGGCGTTTTCCAGGCCGGCCAGCAATTTGGCCACGCGGCCTTTGTCGATCTCCAGACGTGTGCACAGCGTATCCTGATTGCAGCCGTCCAGCGACGCGATCATGTGCAGCGCGAACGCCTCAACCGGAACCAGATCATATTCTTTCAGCCGCTGGCGCACAAAGCTCTGCTCGCCGCGGCGGATGACACCAATCGGATGAATCATTCGGAAGTCCCCCCTCTGTTGTTTCTCCCAACGGTTCTTTCCTCTATTTTAACCCATCCGAACCGCGTTTCGCAAGGGCTGAACGCTTATTTTCCGGTTAAAAAGTCCAAAATCTGCTGCGCGTTCTGGTCGGGCTTGACCTTTTCGCCCGCCCATTCGATCACGCCGTCCGGGCCGATCACGTAAGTCGTGCGCACAACGCCCATAGAGGTCTTGCCGTAGAGCTTCTTTTCCTTCCACACGTCATACGCCTGAATGGCGGTCAGTTCGGGGTCGGACAGCAGCAAAAACGGCAGTTCGTTCTTCTCAGCAAAGCGCTGGTGGCTCTTCTGCGAGTCCTTGGACACGCCGACGACCGGCACACCCAGTGCCTCATACTCTCCATGTGCCGCCGCGAACGCGCACGCCTGCTTGGTGCATCCGGGCGTAGAATCCTTGGGATAAAAATAGAGCACCCATCGCTTGCCTGCGAATGTCTCCGACGAAATCAGATTCCCCTGTGCATCCGGCAGCGTAAAGGCCGGTGCTTTTGTGCCTACCTGCAGCATCTTAGTTCCCTCCTGCGGTCAAAGCTGTTGTACATAGGTGTACACCGCATCGTTGGACAGGCTGGGCGCAAACGCAAAGCCCAGTTCGTCAAATCCGGTCAGGTCTTCCTGCCGGTCGATGCGGTTCTGGATGATATACCGTGCCATCGCGCCGCGCGCCATCTTGGCATTGGCTGCCAGACAGCGCAGCTTGCCGCCGCGCTCGGACAAAAACTCACAGGTCAGAAACCGGTCGCCCGGCTTGAGCTGCTTGGATACCGCACGGCTGTACTCGCTCGAGGCCAGATTGACCACGAGGTCGGTCTCGGCATACAGGTCATCCCGGAGCTTGCTGCCCCAGAATTTATACAGATTCATGCCGCGCGGACGGCGTGACATCTCCAGACGATAGGGATGGATGACATCCAGCGGTCTGAGCGCACCATAGAGCGCCGACATGTGGCGCAGATGGTTCTGTGCAAAGCACAGGTCGTCATCGGTCAGGCTGTCCGCGTCCAGATATTTATAAGCCAGTCCATCATAGGCCAGAATGGCCGGGTCTCCGCCCTCCGGCGTCCAGGCCGCAAAATCGGCCGCTGCGCGGAGCGCAAGCGCGGGACTGATCTGCATGGTGCTTTCCAGTTCATAGGCGGGCATGGCGCACAGAACGTCTGCCAGTTCTTCGGCCTCCTGTCCGCGCTGGGGTCTAGTCGTCGGAAGCGCGCGCTCCGGCGCCGAACGCATATTTTTTGCCGGGGATAAGATTGCGATCATACTTCCGCTTCCTTTCTTTGAATTTGACAATGCTTCCCATTGCCGTATACTTCCGTGCACATTTTTTATTGTATCCGTTTTACCACAAAATTTCAAGTATCCCACCCCCCTTCATTCACGGCATATTATATAGGTATTGTCGATTTCTGCATCCTTGCGAAAAGTCTACAAATCGGTTGCATTTTCCAACTGCCGTTCTTTCAACTGCCAATCTGCTTCATTTTTCCCGGCTTTCTTTTGGTTTTTCCGGCTTTCCTGCGTTCCCTTGTGGACAGTCGCCGGTCACAGTGATACAATTGCAAATGAACGCAAAAAAATAAGGGGGATTGTTCCGTTATGTCACCAACTCGCACGCGGCGCGTGTGCCCGCCGCGCTACGCCAACCGTCTGTTCTGCCTGACGGCTGGCGCCTACATCGCCGGTCTGTTCGGCCGCATGAGCTATGCCGCGGTCATGGCCGATCTGATCGCACAGGAAGGTCTGGGCAAGTCACAGGCCGGTCTGATCGGTACGATGTTTTTCGTCGTCTACGGCGTCTGTCAGCTGCTCTCCGGCTTCCTCGGCGACCGCATTTCGCCCAAAAAGCTCATCTTCACCGGTATCATCGGCTCGGCTGTGCTCAATCTCGGCATGGGCCTGTCCGGCGCGTCCTACCCGGTCATGCTCACCCTATGGACGCTCAACGGCGTGTTCCAGTCTATGCTCTGGTCGCCCGCTGCCCGCGTCTTTTCCGAGATGATTCCGCCGACTCACCGCAAACGCGCCTGCGCAAACGGTGCGGCAACCTACCCGATCGCAACCATCCTCACCTACCTCTTCGCCTCCGCTCTGCTGCACTTTACCGGCTGGCGCGTCGACTTCCTGCTGTCCAGCCTCATCATGCTCATTTCGGCTGCGTTCTTCTGGGTACGCATGTCGTTCTATGAGCGCGAGACCGAACAGTGCGGTGAAATCGAGGAAATTACCCTGACGCAGGTGGAAAACGCCGCACAGGGCAGCCTGATTCGCACACTGATCGTGTCCGGTACGCTGCTCACCGTGCTGGGTGCGGTCTCGCTCGGCCTGCTGCGCGACGGTATCCAGAGCTGGATGCCCACTTACCTCGACGAGTGCTTCTCGCTCGGCGCGTCTCTGTCGGTCGCACTGTCCATCGTGCTGCCCGTCTTTAACCTCATCGGTGTCTATCTGTCCAAATGGATTGCCGGTCGTTTCATCCGCAACGAGCTCGCCGGTACGGCCTGCTTTATGGCGGTCGCCGGTGGTGCGCTGGCCGTCCTGTGCCTGACCGGTATGGACAATGCCGTCGTCTCGCTCGTCCTGATGACCCTGTCCTCCACCGCTCTGGTCGGTGCAAACCTCATGATTATCAACCTCATGCCCATCCACTTCGGCGCAATCGGCCGCGCCTCCTCGGTCACCGGCATCTTCAACAGTGCCTGCTACCTCGGCTCAGCGCTGTCCTCCTACGGCATCGGCTTCTTCTCCGAACGCTGGGGCTGGACGGCTGCCATGGCCTTCTTGCTGGTGTTCGCCGTCATCACCCTGCTCACCTCGCTCTCCGGCATCCGCCGCTGGGGAAAATATCGCCGCAATATCTGATCTGTCCCGTAAATTTTACCTAGATTTGCTTGATTTCTATGCGCCTTCCCTGCATAATAGAATCTGGAGACATGTATCTCAAAAAGATTAAGATATAAGATAAGGAGTACCTACCCATGACCGAACCGTTTGAATCGCTCGAAGAGCTGCGACAGAAAAAAGGCTTCATCTGCGACATGGACGGCGTGATCTATCACGGCAACCGTCTGCTGCCCGGTGTCAAGGAATTTGTGGACTGGCTGAACCGCGAAGGCAAAAGCTTCCTGTTCCTGACAAACTCCAGCGAGCGCTCGCCCCGTGAATTGCAGCAGAAGCTTGCGCGCATGGGTCTGGACGTCAGCGAAGACCACTTCTACACCAGCGCTCTGGCAACCGCTGCCTTCCTCAAGAGCCAGTCGCCCGGCTGCACGGCTTATGTCATCGGTGCGCCCGGCCTGCTCAATGCACTCTACGACGCCGGCATCACCATGAACGACGTTGACCCCGACTACGTCATCGCAGGCGAGACCACCGGCTACAACTACGAAACCATCCTCAAGGCCGTCGGCTACATCCAGCGCGGCGCACGCCTGATCGCAACCAACTCCGACCTCACCGGTCCCTCGGAACGCGGTATCATCCCCGCTTGCCGCGCGCTGGTCGCTCCCATTGAGCTCGCAACCGGTAAGCAGGCTTACTACGTCGGGAAACCCAATCCCCTCATGATGCGCACCGGCCTGCGCCTGCTCGGCGTGCACTCCAATGAGGCTGCCATGATCGGTGACCGTATGGATACCGATATCGTCGCAGGCGTGGAAACCGGTCTGGATACCGTTCTGGTGCTGTCCGGCTGCACCACCCGCGAGGAAGTCGAAAATTACGCTTACCGCCCGCGTCATATTCTGAGCGGCGTCGGCGAAATCCCCGGCTAAAAGCACCGCACCCAACACTGAAAGTTTCGCCAGCCTTGGGGGAGGCTGCGGGTTCTCAGGGCAGAGCCCTGAGTCGGACTCCGCAGAGTCCGAAATCCCCTTTTGAAATCCGGTGTCCGCCCCGGGTTTCAACCAAAAAATAATCAAAAAGCGCGTCCGCGGACGCGCAACTCCCCCGCGCGCTCTGCGCGCTCATAAAAACAGACTGTCTGCTTCGACAGTCTGTTTTTTTCTCTTACTCTCCCCCATTCCTCCCCGTCACACTTCCCCCACCTGCCTCGTCTCTATTACAGAAAGGAGGGAGACCTTTATGCTCTGGAAATCACCCGATGAGGCCGACGCCTTTGTCGCACGCTACGCCGATACCATCCTGCGCCTTGCAATGACCTATTCCCTGTCCCGCGCCGATGCACAGGATATCTGTCAGGATGTCTTCTGCCGCCTGCTGCAATCCGACCTCAACTTCGACTCACCCGCCGCCGAACGCGCTTACGTCCTGCGCAGCACGATCAACGCATGCAAAGACCTGCTCAAAAGCGCATGGCGGCGCAAGCACACCGCCCTCGACCACGCTTCCCACATCCCCGCACCCGCGTCTCCCGACCCGGACGATACCCTGCTGCGCACCGTGCAGGCGCTGCCGCTGCGAGATCGGGAAGTCATCCACCTGTATTACTACGAGGGCTACGACACAAACGAGATTGCCGACCTACAATGACGATCATCAGTCGGACAAGTCTATCGTTTCCAGCTGGCGTGCGGGTACGTCGTGTGAAGATGGGGTTGATTCTAAAACCCGGCAGCCGGATGGCAAGGAGTCGTATGTTTCGACCAGTGTACGCTTTGCGGTGCCGCAGGATTTAGACCAGATTGAGTCGGTGATTGTTTGCGGGAAGGAGTACAAGTTACGTTAAATTTTGGGAAAACCAATCCGGCAGGTTGGTTTTCATGAGCGCGCGGATAAAAAAAGACCGTCCAAACGGACGGTCTTTTGATTTGTTTTGTTTAATTGAAACCCGGGTCGGACACCGGGTTTCAAAAGGGGATTTCGGACTCTGCGGAGTCCGACTCAGGGCTCTGCCCTGAGAACCCGCAAGCCTTTCGAGAAAGGCTTGAGCGAAAGCTTCATAATTCTGGCTTACAGAAGATCCTTGCGCTTCATGTAAATCCATGCGCCGATGCAGCCGCAGATCGAGATCACGACCGGTACCCACCACCAATAGGCAAACGGCAAGTCATTTCCGGTAATATTCATACCATAGAAACCGAAGATAATATTCGGAATGGTCATGATAATGGTGATAACGGTCAGAACCTTCATGATAATATTCAGGTTATTGGACACGACCGAGGCGTAAGCATCCATGGTACCCGCCAAAATGCTCGAGTAGATACCCGCCATCTCGATTGCCTGACGAATCTCAATGAGCGCGTCCTCGAGCAGGTCGCGGTCGTCCTCATAGAGCTTCAGAATGCGTCCGCGCAGCATCTTCTCCATCGTCACTTCGTTACCCTTCAGGGATGCGGAGAAGTAAACGAGCGATTTAGATAGGCCGAGCAACTGGATGAGCTCCTCATTCTTGAGCGAGTCGTACAGTCTGCGCTCGATCTTGGTAAAGTCGCGCTCGATCATACGCAGGTTGCGCAGGAATAAACCGGCGACGCGCAGCAGAATCTGCAAGACAAATCGGGTGCGCATAGCCGTGTGAATGTCGCGTACCTTATTCTGCGCGATGCCGCGCAGAACGGTGGTGTCCTGCAAGCACACGGTGATGACCGTATTGGGCAGGACAATGATGCCCATAGGCAGGGTGCCGAAGATCTTAGACTCATCCTGCTCCACGTTGCTCTCTTCCAACGTCGGAATGTCAACGATGAGCAGGGTCTGGTCTTCCTCAAGCTCGACACGGGAGCTCTCTTCCGGGTCAAGCGCAGCGCGCAGGAAATCTTCCTCGACGCCGGTTGTCGCCAGGACGTGAGTGATCTCCTCGCTCGTCGGGCGCACCAGATTCACCCAACATCCCGGCTCAAATTCGTACAGCGGACTCAGCAAGCGTGCGTCCGACTTAAAGTATTCGATCATAGAGTAACCGCCTTTCCGCGGTGGTCACTCCATGTTCTTCGGATGTGACGCACCGCAAACCATATTCTGATTCCGTTTTCGACTCGGTTCAGGGCTCACGGGCCCATCACATCCTTTCATTTCTCTGGTCTCGTGCGGCAAAAACAGCCCTCTTTGTAGGTGGGGCTGTTTTTTATATGCACTGCGAAAAGTGTCCTTAGTTATTGTGATTGAAGATATCGATGATTGCCTTGAATGCATCGTCCTCGATATCCGACTGGGTGGGCTGCTGAGGCTGCTGTGCAGTCTGCTGCTGCGCACGGAAGGGAGACTGGAATGCAGCCTGCTGCTGCGCACCGCTGTTCGGCGCCGGAGCTGCACCCTCGCGGATGGGGGGAACGATGCTGCCGTCAACACCCTTTGCAGACTCAGGAACGGTGTCAAAGCCGGTTGCGATAACAACAACGCGCAGCTCGTCGTCGAGCTCCTCGTCGATGGATGCGCCGAAGATGATATGTGCATCCGGATGCGCTGCTGCCTGTACCATGCCTGCTGCGGTCTCGATCTCCTCGAGGCCAATGTCGGACGAACCGCTGATGGACAGGATGATACCGCGTGCGTTGTCGATCGAGGTCTCAAGCAGCGGGCTGGAGATAGCCATCTGCGCTGCCTCGGTTGCCTTGTCCTTGCCGGTTGCAGCGCCCGTACCGATGTGGGCAAAGCCTGCGTCCTTCATGACCGAGGTAACGTCTGCAAAGTCCAGGTTGATGAAGCCCGGAACGGTGATGAGCTCGGAAATATTTGCAACTGCCTGACGCAGTACGTCGTCTGCGATGGCGAATGCGTTCTTGAACGTGATCTTCTGCTCAGAAACGAACTTGAGGCGCTCATTCGGGATGATGACGAGGGAGTCTACGTTCTCGCGCATGTTCTCGATGCCGTAGAGCGCCTGATCGAGACGCTTCTTGCCCTCGAATGCGAACGGACGGGTGACGACACCAATGGTCAGCATACCCATAGAGCGTGCGATCTCTGCAACAACCGGAGCCGCGCCCGTGCCGGTGCCGCCGCCCATGCCTGCGGTGATGAAGACCATGTGAGCGCCTTCGAGTGCGGAAGCGATCTCGTCCTTGCTCTCCTCGGCAGCCTTCTGACCGCGCATCGGATCGGAGCCTGCACCCTGACCCTTGGTGATCTTCTCACCGATCTGGATCTTGGTCGGTGCGCCCGAATACTGCAGCGCCTGCTTGTCGGTGTTGATGGCGATAAACTCTACGCCCTGGATACCACTCGAGATCATGCGGTTGACTGCGTTGTTGCCGCCGCCGCCGATACCCACGACCTTGATATTGACTACATTGTCAAGTCCTGTTTCAAACTGAAAACCCATTATGCCGTCCTCCGTATGTAAATTCGCAAATTTTCGATATCTTGAAATCCTTTTTGATAGGCTGTTTTCCTGAAATGGGCGCACATCCCCCATTTCTTTTCATTTTACAGCTTTTTGCGCAATTTGGCAAGATGTTGCCGGTCATTTTGCGAAAAAAACTTATTTTTCTATCTGCCCCTCCGGATTATTCTTCCTCCGAAGAATTGCTGTCCGAGGTGTCCTGATCGCTTTCTTCCCCGGTGTCATCAGACGTGTTTTCAATATGCTGGATGGTGGCCTGTCCGCGTGCGGTTTTTTCCACCTCTCCGGCCGATAAACTGGTATTTGTGATCGCGCGGTCACCGAGTGCCAGATTGATCGAACCCTTGTCCGATGGGCTGAACTGATCACCGGTCACAAGCGCCTGCAAGATGGCGAGCTTGTGGTCGAGATTCTTGGTATCGCCCACGCACACGGCAAAGCGTTCCTCGTACAAAAACCAAATGCTGTCCAGATCCTGCAAGTTATAGAGCGTTGCCTTTCCGCCCAGACCGATCTTGTCCAGACCGTTCGCCAGCGTCTTGAGCGCTTCGAGCACGTCGGGGTCTTCGGCGGGCAGCGCCTGACCGGGCTCTGCACCCGGTGTGCGCAGGCCGAGCACCTCGGCTGCGCCCTTCGCGCCCTCCTGATCGGTGCGTTCCAGCACACGGCAGTCCTTGTCCAGCACGAACCAGCCGCCCTGCGTACTGTTGACCGCCGCGATTGGCTGCGCCTCCTTGACGGTCACGACCATGCGGCTGGGCAGGTCACGCTCGACCGACACGCTCTCAAAGTACGGATACTGTGCAAGCAGTCGTTTCTGACCGCGCAGGCTGTCGCAGAAGAACAGGTTGTCCCCTTTCTCAATGCCGAACGTGTTCAGCACGTCCTGCGTATCGTAGCGGGTCAATCCCACGATCTCCAGCTGCTCGACGCGGAAAAAGGCGGTTAACGCCAGCACACCGCACACCAGACTGAGCAAAACCGCAATGATCTTGGTCAGCCGTGCACGGCGCTCCTTGCGCCGCACGATCTTGCGCAGATGCTGCACACGGTCGCGCCCGGTGCGTCCGCCGCCCAGCGGCCGCTGGGTCACGCCCTGCTTCTGCGGGGTCAGCTTCTGTGTGCCCTGCACCCTTGCGGTCATGCTACTCTGACCGCTCGGGCGCTTGGCAGCCTGTGTCCCCTGCTTTGCTTGTGTTCTCTTCCCGGACGACTGCGCCGTCTGCGTCCTTGCGGACGCACTCCCTGACCGGCTCGCCGTCTGTTTCTTCTGTTTGGACGCGCGTTTCGCCCGGTTTTCGCCCGTTCGGCGTTCGCTCCCGGTCTGCGGCGGGGTGCGCTCGGGCACAGCAAACCGGTCAAGACCGGTCAGCTGCTCCCGCTTTTCTCCCGACTGCACGCGCTCGTTCTCTCTCTTCGCCATACCGAACCCTCTCCCTATCCGTCCGCGCGGGTCAGCGCAAGACCGACAGAATCTGCTGGTAGATCTTTTCGCCTGCGTCCAACTGCGCCAGACCGGCCGCTGCGCGGCTCATCTTGGCTCGGCGGGCATCGTCCGCGAGCAGGCGCTCGGTCATCTCGAGCAGCGTCTGCGGGGTCGCGTCCTTCTCCAGCAGTACCTCGCACGCGCCTGCATGCTCGAGCGCACGCGCGTTCTTCTCCTGATGGTTCTCGGCCACGTAGGGCGAAGGCACCATGATGGACGGTTTGCCCAGTGCGCACAGCTCGCCGATGGTGGCCGCGCCCGCACGGCAGATGACCAGATCGGCCGCCGCCATGTACGATGCCATATCGTAAATATATTCGGTCACTTCAATGTTGCCGCCGGTGAGCTTGGCACCCTGCTCGCACGCCATCTTGGGCAGCCACTGGAAAGCCGCCGAACCGGTCGCGTGGATGTGACGGAAGCTGCTGCCCTGACGGGTCTCGAGCGCCAGCATGCCGGCCATGTGCTCGTTCATGTACTTGGCACCCATTGATCCCCAGAACGACACAACCAAGTGGTCACTGTCCGAAAGTCCCAACTTCTGACGGGCTTTTGCGCGGTCGGCAAACACGATCTCGCCGCGCACGGGCGAGCCGGTCAGCTCGACTTTATCGCCGCCGCCCACCAGCTCGCGTGCCTCCTCAAAACAGATGAGCACCTTGTCGGCCTTTTTGGCCAGCATCTTGGTGGTGATACCCGGATAGGCGTTAACCTCGAGCAGGACGGTCGGAATGCCCAGCTTTTGCGCCGCCGAGACGACCGGGAACGAGGCGTAGCCGCCGCAGCCGATGACCACGTCGGGCTGTGCCTTTTTGAGCAGTTTCTTGGCCGTGCCGACCGATGCCATGGCCTGACGCAGTGCGTTTACATTGTGGCCGATGGCCGACGGGCTGAACGAGCGGCGCAGGCCGGTGATCTCGATGGTGTCGAGCGGATAACCCTCGCGCGGCACCAGTCTGGACTCGATGCCCTTGCTCGTGCCCGCAAAGCACACTTCGGTATCCGGGCGCTTGCTCTCAAAATAACGTGCGATGGCCAGACCCGGTGTTACATGTCCGCCCGTGCCGCCGCCGGTAATGTACAGCTTCATAGAATTCCTCTCCCCCTAGCCCCTTCGCTTTTCACTGGGGCGCATATAGCGTGAAATATTCAGGATAATGCCCATTTCGCCCATCTGCATGAGCAGCGCGGTGCCGCCGTAGCTGAAAAACGGCAGCGAGGCGCCGGTAACCGGGAACAGACCGGTGACGACCCAGAGGTTGACCAGCGTCTGGATGGCAAGCTTGGTGGCGATACCGGTCGCGATCAGGCAGCCCATCTTGTCGGGCGCGTGGAAGGCGATGTAGTAGCACCGATAAATCAGAAAGGCGAACAGCACAAGCACCAGAAGTGCGCCGATAAAGCCCATCTCCTCGCACCAAGCCGAGAAAATAAAGTCGTTCTGCGGCTCGGGCAAGTAGAGGTGCTTCTGTCTGCCCTGTCCGAGACCCAGTCCCCAGAATCCGCCCGAACCAATGGCAATCTGGCTGTTGCCGCCCTGCCAGCCGTCGCGCTTGAACAGATCTTCGGTGGCGAAGGGGTTGAGCCAGGCCGCGATACGCGCGCTCGCATAACCCTGTGTGGCGATGTACCACGTACCGGCTGCGCCCAGGACAATGCCGATCGGGATAAAGTACCAGATCTTCATGCCCGACACGATCAGGATGGCCAGACCAATGCCGAAAATAATGATGGTCGCAGACAGGTGCGGCTCGAGGTACAGCAGACCGGCAATCAGCGCCAGCGCGCCGAAGAACGGCAGATCGCCGCGAATTTTACGCACGCGGTCGCCGTAGCGCACGGCGTAGTACGAAAACGAAATGATGACCGCGTCCTTCATCAGCTCGGACGGCTGGAACTCACCCAGAACGGGCAGCTCGATCCAGCGCTTTGCGCCGTTGTGATTGACACCGACCAGCGGTACCAGAATTAAAAGCGCAATACAGAAGATAAACAGCGGCTTTTGGAAGCGCAGATAGACATGATAGTCGATCCCCGAGATGACCAGCATGGCGACAAAGCCGACCAGAACATACAGTCCCTGTCGTCTAACAAAGAACGTACCGTCGTTAAATTTGCTGATGGCTGCCGGATAGCTGGCCGAAAACAGCGCGATCAGACCGACCACCAGCAGCAGTATAATACCGATCAGCGCACGCGTGTCCAGGCGGTGCGCCTTGGGCGCGGCGTGCTTGGGCGCGGCGTGCTTGGGTGCGGCCTGCTTTTCGCGCCGCATCCGCATGGGCATGCCGCCTGATGTTGGATTTGCGTTCATCCAGGGCTCCTTTCCAACGGGTGGCCGTTACGCGACCAGCATCCAGGACAGGATACACATAACAACCGTAATACCCGCAAACACGAATACAATTTTTTTCTCACCCCAGCCGCACATCTCAAAGTGGTGATGGATGGGTGCCATCTTGAACAGGCGCTTGCCGTGGGTGGCCTTGAAGTAGGTCACCTGCAAGACCACAGAGACGGTCTCGATGAGGTAGATGAGACCGACCGGGATGAGCAGCAGCGGCTGACCGGCTGCAAACGCCAGACCAGCGACCGCACCGCCCAAAAACAGCGAGCCGGTGTCACCCATAAAGACCTTGGCCGGGTTAAAGTTATAAATGAGGAAGGCGCACAGGGCACCGATCAGCGCACCCGCGAACACGGTCGCGCCCAGGTTGCCCACAGCGTGGTTCAGTGCCGTAAAGAATACCGCAACCGGCAGGGTGACGCCTGCCGCCAGGCCGTCGATGCCGTCGGTCAGATTGACCGCGTTGTTCTCGGCCACGATGGCGAAGATCGCGAAGATCAGATAGACAATCCATGGCAGGGTCAGCGTGATGCCGGTACCCGGAATGGGCAGGTACACGCCGCCGTTCTCGGCCATCGGCAGATCGCCCGCCAGATGCAGCAGCGACACGAAGACCGCTGCGACCACGATCTGAAGCAGCAGCTTCTGCTTGGGGGTCAGGCCGGCATTTTCCTTCTTCTTGATCTTGGCCCAGTCATCGACAAAGCCGACGCAGCCGTAAGCCACAGCCAGCAGCCAGACCGAGAAAAAGCTGCCCACACCCACGCTGCCGCCGGTGAACACGCCGAGCGCAATGGCGGTCACCAGCATGGCGGCCGTAATGCCGATCATGAACATAAAGCCGCCCATGGTCGGGGTGTACTGCTTATTCATGTGCCACTTCGGGCCGATTTCCAGAATCTTCTGGCCGAATTTCTGCTTTTGCAGCCAGCGAATGACCGGCTTGCCGATGACGGCCGTCACCACAAAGGCAACAATCGCCGCGAGCAGGATGGTTTTCATCGTTCAACTTCCTCCCCCAGGAACAGTTTCAAAGCATTTTCCATTTTCATCGCACGGCTGCCCTTGAACAGCAGTGCATCCCCCGGCTGTGCCGCCGCACGCAGTGCCTCAGCCAGCGTTTCATGCGTGTCAAAGCACGCGATGCGCGTCGCGTCCATACCGGCCTCGATTGCACCCTCCTTGAGGTAAGCGGTGTCCGGGCCGTAGGCGAACAGGTAGTCGGCGTACTGTGCTGCTGCCCGTCCGGCTCTGCGATGGCCGTCAGGTGCGTAATCGCCCAGCTCGCCCATGCAGCCCAGCACGGCAAAGCGGCGCCCCCCCGCCATCTCACCGAGCACGCGCAGCGCGGCTTCCATCGAGTCCGGGCTGGCGTTGTAGCAGTCCTGATAGATGGCAAAGCCGTTTTTCTCATATCGCTGCTCGCGCATGCCGACCGGACGGTACGCCGCAAGGCCTGCAGCCATGTCGTCGCCGTCCAGACCGAGCAGCCAGCCGCAGGCAGCAGCAGCCAGTGCGTTGCCCACGTTGTGGGTGCCCTGGGATGTGACCTCGACCGTCTTTCTGCCCTCCGGCCAGATGAGCGTGAAGCGCAGCGTACCGTCGATGCACGAGATATCCTCGGCACGGAACTCACAGTCCGGATTGCTCTGTCCGAACCACACGATGCGGCCGAACAAGCGGTCTTTCTGCTCCCACAAGAGCGGCTCGTCGCCGTTTAGCACCGCGATGCCGCCGCGCGCGGCCAATCCCTCGAGAATTTCCATTTTTGCACGGCAAATGCCCTCACGCGAGCCCAAAAACTCGATGTGAGAGGTGCCGATCATGGTGATGACCGCGATATTGGGCTGGCCGCAGGCCGCCATCGCCGCGATCTCGCCAAAGGCCGACATGCCCATCTCAAAGACCGCCGCCTCGGTGTTTTCGTCCATTTTCAGTGCGGTCAGCGGCATACCGATGGTGTTATTCAGGTTGCCCTGGGTCTTGAGCGTGTCGTATCGCTCGGACAGCACCGATGCGATCATCTCCTTGGTGGTTGTCTTGCCCACCGAGCCGGTGACCGCGACAACCGGGCAGTCAAACTGCGCCCGGTATCCGCCCGCGAGGTCGAGCAGGCCTTGGCGGGTATCCTCGACGTAGAGTGCGGGAATCGAATAGGTTTCGTCCTTGCGGTGGGTCAGAACTGCGGCGGCGCCGCGCTCGATAGCCTGACCGATGAAGTCATGTCCGTCGAACCGTTCGCCCTTGATCGCCACGAACAGGCTCCCCGGACCTGCCTCGCGTGCATCGCGCACGACGCTTGTGATGACCGGGTCGGCCGTGCATGTGCCGCCCGTCCAGGCCGCAGCCTCTGACAGGGTAAATTGCTGCATCTCTTTCTATGCCCCTTTTTGTTCTTTTTATCGGCAAAACCGTTTTATACGTTCTTTTCCTTGAAATAATCTGCCACGATCTCGCGCTCGTCCATGTGGTGCTTGACGTGGTCGATCTCCTGATAGGTCTCGTGACCCTTGCCCATGAGCACGATCACGTCGTCCTTCTGGGCGATGTCCAGCGCGTGATAGATGGCCGCGCGGCGGTCACAGATCACGTCCACCGGCACCTTGGCATCCTTCATACCGGCTACGATGTCCTCGATGATGGCCTCGGGCTGCTCGGTACGCGGGTTATCCGAGGTGACGATGCAGTAGTCGGACAGCTCTGCCGCCAGATGACCCATGATCGGGCGCTTGGTGCGGTCGCGGTCGCCGCCGCAGCCGAACAGCGCAATCACTCTGCCCTTGGCAAAGCCGCGCACGGTGCGCAGGATGTTGGACACGCCGTCGGGTGCGTGGGCGTAGTCGATGAGTACGGTGTAGTCGGTGTCGGTCGGTACGACCTCGGCACGACCCTTGACGCCGTGTGCGGTACCCAAAGCGCGGGCTGCGTGCTCGAGCGGCACGCCCAGTGCAACGCACACGCCCAGCGCTGCCAGTGCGTTCTCTACCGAGAAATGACCGGGAATGCCCAGCGATACGCGGGCAATCGCGTGGCGGGTCGCTGCAACGAAGGACACGCCCGACGCGCCCAGCTCGATATTCTTAGCCGACAGGTCGGCTGCGTCCTTGTCTGCCGAGAAGGTCAGGCAGGGACAGGTCGCGTCCGCGAGCATCTTGTCTGCAACCGGGTCGTCGAGATTTACGACACCCTTGTCGGAGATCGTGAACAGCTTAGCCTTGGCCTCGCGGTAGGCCTCCATGGTCTTATGGAAGTCCAGATGATCCTGAGTCAGGTTGGTGAACGCGCCGACGGCGAAGCGCACGCCGCGCACGCGGTCGAGTACCAGCGAGTGCGACGAGACTTCCATGACGCAGTGCGTGCAGCCAGCCTCGGCCATGCGTGCAAACAGCGCCTGCAGCTCGTAGGACTCGGGCGTGGTGCGCTCGGTCGGGATGACCTCGTCGCCAATCATGTTCTGATTGGTGCCGATCAGGCCAACCTTGTGACCCTCGGCTTCCAGAATGTGTTTAATCAGCGTGGTGGTCGTGGTCTTGCCGTTGGTGCCGGTCACGCCGACCATGGTGAGCTTGCGCGAGGGATGGTCGAAGCGGTTGCCCGCGATGTCGGCCAGGGCAGCTCTGGCATCGGGGACGATGACCGCCGGGATGCCCTTGCCTGCCTGCTCGCACACGACTGCGACCGCGCCCTTCTTGAGGGCCATGCCGATATAGGCATGGCCGTCGGTGGCGAAGCCGCGCACGGCGACGAACAGGTCACCCGGCTGGACGGCACGCGAGTCATAGCGCACCTCGCGGATGTCGATATCCAGATCGACCGCAGTGTAGGTGAACGGGATATCCTTCAGTAAATCTCTCAGTTTCATAGAGAACCTCATTTCTTATACTTAGCGGTCGTTTACGCCCTCAGTGTTGGAAAACTCGACCTCGATGACCGTGCCGACCGACACCTTGGTGCCCGCGGCAGGATTCTGCTTGATGGCAGTGGTCTGCCAGTTGTATTTGCTCGACGCTACGCCCGTACGGCGCAGGTACAGGTTATTGTTCTTGAGAACGGCCTCGACTTCCTCGGGTGCGCGGCCAACCAGATTGGGCACGGTGACCGGCTCGGTAGTCTTGGTGCGGTCGCCCAGATAAATAATCATCTGGCTGTCAATCGGTACCTTCTGACCGGCACTCGGCACCTGATCGCTGACCGTATCGCCCTCGCCCAGGAATCGATAGGTCAGACCGGCGCTCTCGGCTGCCGCAGCTGCCTCATCCTTGGTCATGTCGATGATGCGCGGCGTGCTGACCTCGCGGCGGTCGGCTTCGGTCTCGTCGTATACCGGCTCGACACCGATGTACGGCAGGACGTCATTCATAACACGGCCGACAACCGGTGCGGCAATCGCACCGCCGCCGTGGGTTGCCTCGTTGGGCAGGTCAGAGATGATGACCAGAACGGCAATCTGCGGGTCGTCCATGGGCGCGACACCGGTAAAGGATGCGGTAAAGCGCTGTTCATCAAGCGGTGTACCCGGCAGAGACAGCTCGGACGTTGCGGTCTTACCGCCGATGCGGTAGCCTGCAACGTAGGCGTTCTGGCCAGTACCCTGCGAGACAACCTTCTCCATGGCCTCGCGCATGTATGCCGAGGTGTCGGCCGAGATGACCTGACGCTTGACCTCGGTCTCGATAGACTGTTTGACCGTGCCGTCGGCGTTCAGAATCTCCTTGACCACGTGCGGGGTCTTGAGCTTGCCATCGTCGACGATGGCGCAGACGGTGGACAGCATCTGAATAGGAGAAACCTTAAAACGCTGACCGAAAGACGCGGTCATCAGGGTACTCTTGGTCTTTTGCAGGGACTCCAGGGTGTGCATATCGACGCCCAAGATGGAGTCACGCTCACCCGGCAGGTCGATGCCGGTACGATTAAGCAGACCGAATGCATCAAAATACTCATAGAACGCGTCCGCACCCAACTGTGATACCATCTGCATCATAGCGACGTTGCACGAATTCATAACCGCTTCGGTCAGAGTCTGCTGGCCATGACCTTCGAGCTTATGGCACTTAATGACGGTCTCGGAGTCGACGCGCAGCGAGCCGCCGCAGAAGAACGTGCTGTTGGAGTTTACCGCCTGTTCCTCGTAGGCCGAGGCGACGGTGAGCAGCTTAAAGACCGAACCGGGCTCATACATGTCGGTAACCGGCTTGATCTTCCACATGTCGCTCAGCGCGGTGACGCGCAGATCGTCCAGAATGCTGATATATTCTTCATTATTTGCGATGCTCTCGCTCAGGTTGTTGACACCGCCCGACTTAAACCACTCGTCCGAGGGCAGGTTATTCGTGTCCATGCCCTTTTCGGTCAGTGTCTCTATCAGATCGGACTTCATGGTCGCAATCTGCTGTTCGTTGTTGATGATACGCGGGGTATTGGGGTCGAAGTCGGGCAGCTCGGCCAGCGCCAGAATGTCGCCGGTCTTGACGTCCATAACGATGCCCGATACGCCGCCGCGTGCCTGCGGGTTGTCGGCCAGTGCGGTTTCCAGCTGCTTTTCCAGCATTTCCTGAATGGTCGAGTCGATGGTCAGCACGATGGAATTGCCGTCCTGTGCCGGGACGTACTGCTCAGCCTCAACCGGCAGATTGCCGCCCGCCGAGTCTGCCGCACGCACGACGCGGCCGGACGAGCCGGCAAGCTCGCTCTCGTACTGAAGCTCGATACCCGACTGGCCGGTCGGGATTTCGCTCTCGTTCATAAAGCCGATGACCTGAGAGGCAAACGAACCCATGGGATAATACCGGCGATAGTCGTCGACAAAACCGATCAGGCCGCTGTAAATGAACGCCTCGTCCGAATACGTACCCTGTCCGTCGTTGGCCTGGATGCGCTTAGTGTCCTCGTCATAGGCTTTCTTTGCCTCGCTGATCTTAGCGCGCAGCTGGTCTGCGACCTCTTTTTCCACGCCGTATGCGACACTCAGGCCACCCTGGCTGGTCTTCTGTGCCTTTTGCAGCACGGTATCGTAGTCCACGCCCAGCACTTCGGATAAGAGCTGTGCGACGCGCTCCTGCTGCTCCTCTACCGGGATTTTCAGCACCTTGCTGTTGGTGTTATCACTGCTCTCGAACTGCCGGGGATAGATCTCGACGCGCTCGGTGCTGGCCGAGACCGCAAGTTCGGTCATGTTGCTGTCGTAAATGGTGCCGCGTTTGGGCTGCAAGATGGTGTCGCGGGTCTGGAGCGAATTGGCCTTGGTGTTATAGTAATCGTACTGGTAAACCTGCATCCACAACAGACGCACGACAACTGCGGAAAAACCGATGGTGCAGGCGACGGCAGCCAGCGCAGCCATGCGCCGCTGCATTTCCTTTCCCGGTCCTTTGATGGGCATAAGCGTGATTCCTCCGTCAAAATCAGAAAAAAGAAGGAGTCAGAAGTGTTTGACACCTCTCACTCCCGTAGTATCTATCTTATTGCGGGGCTCAGCGCAGATATTCCAAAAGAGCGGTGAAACCGCGCACGAGCGAACCGACCACGCCGCCGGTCACGGGCGCAGAGGCCGAGACCTCAATGCCGCCCTCGCCCGCCAGCTCGATGTATTCGATCTGGCTGCTGTTGAGCTTCACCATACCCAGGGTATTTTCTGCGTAATCCGCAATGTACTCCGCGCTGTACTGCTGTTCATACTTGCTCATGAGCGATACGTGTTCACTCTCGAGCGTCTTCAGGTCGGCCTCACAGGACGAAAGCTTGTGGGTCTCGACCGTCAGCAGCATTTGCGAATAGATCAGGCAAACACATACCGCCGCAACGAAAATGGCGCAGAACAGGCGCGCCGGCGTCACCAGTCGGATATGCTGCCGGATACGGGCCCCCTTTTTGGTTTTCTTCGCCTTGCGGGCATTCTGTGTCCCTTGCTTGGATGCCGGCTGTCTGCCCACCGGCTCCCGTCTCTCAGTCTGCGTCGGCTTCTTGCGTGCCGACTCTTCAAAACGGCTGGTATCCAGCTGGTTTGGCGATGATGCGGCGTCCAGCCGATAGGCAACGCTTTCGCGGCTTGCTTTCATAACATGGACTCCTCTCGGTTTGTTGAACCCCTTCAAATCTTTTCACACACACGCAGCTTTGCGCTTCGTGCGCGGGCGTTCTCGGCCAGTTCCCCGCTGTCCGGAACGATCGGTTTGCGCGTGATAATCTTGACGCGCGGTTTCCGGCCGCATACGCAGACCGGGAAATCCTTCGGGCAGATACAGCCCTGCGCCGCCTTCTGGAAGGCGGCCTTTACAATGCGGTCTTCCAGCGAGTGGAAGGTGATGACTGCCAGACGGCCGCCCGGGGCGAGCACGTCAATGGCCTTGTCCATCGCCTCTGCGACCGCGCCCAGTTCGTCATTGACCGCGATGCGGATGGCCTGGAAGCTGCGCTTTGCCGGATGCTGCTTTTCGCGCTTGGCCTTGGCCGGCATGGCGCTCTTGATGATGTCCACCAGTTCCAATGTGGTCTCGATCGGCTTTTCCGCGCGGCGGCGCTCGATGGCGGCCGCGATGAGCGGCGCGTAGCGCTCCTCGCCGTACTCAAAGAGAATGCGGCGGATGTCCTCGCGGCTCCAGGTGTTGACCACGTCGTAGGCGGTCAGCGCCTGCTGACGGTCCATGCGCATGTCAAGCGGTGCGTCCTGCATGTAGGAGAATCCGCGCTCGCCGTGGTCGAGCTGGGGCGAGGACACGCCGAGGTCAAACAGGATGCCGTCGGCCTTGTCGAAGCCCTCGCGTGCGAGCACCTCGTCGAGTTTGCGGAAATCGCTCTTGCACAGCCGCACGCGCTGGCGCACGGGTGCGAGCCGGGTCTCGGCATTTTGCAGCGCCTCATCGTCGCGGTCGATGCACAAAAGCGTACCCGCGTTGGACAGACGGCTTGCGATGTGATAGGAATGCCCTGCACCGCCGAGCGTCGCGTCGATGTACACGCCGTCCGGCCGGATGTTCAGCGCATCCAAGCAGGGCTCAAGTAAAATGCTGATATGAAAAAATTCGTTCATGTCAAAATCCAAATTGAAGTGATACGCCGGCGGGATGGGCCGGGCGTGTGGCAGAACAGGGACGGACAGGAAGCCGCACCCATTCTTGTTTTATTATAGTCGTTTTGTTACCGAATTGCAACCCCTGCGCGCGGCTTTCCGGTGATTTTTAAGCGCGGAATGTGCCGGTTTTTCGTCTATTTTCACGATTTTTCGAATTTTCGCACATATGTTCGCAATCGTGTCTTTTCCCTGTCCGCGCGCGCCGTCGCAAAAAAGAGAAAAGGGAGGACGAAAAATCTCGTCCTCCCCCGAAAAATCTGTCTTTTAGCCGTTCTTTCCGGCTGCGCGGAACTTTGCGCGCGCCTTCTTGACCTCTTCTGCCGACAGTGCCAGCGCTTCCTCGGTGCGCTTGAGCGACTCGTCGCAGTACTCGCCCGCAGCGCGGCGCAGCTCTCGCGCCTGAATCTCGGCGTTGCCGATGATTTCCTTGGCACGCTTGCGCGCTTCCTGCATGATCTCGGTCTTGTTGAGCATCTTGCGTGCCTCTTCCTCCAGGCGCTTGCGCATGGTGTCAAGCTCGCGGCGGCCATCGCTCATCATCTGGTTTTTCTGCTGTACGATCTCGGCTGCCATCTTGATGTCGGCCGGGAGGGTGCTGCGCAGTTCATCGATCAGGTCGAGCATGCGCTCGCGCTCGATGACGCACTTATCGCTCGACAGCGGGAGCGTCCAGGCTTCCTGAACCATCTCCTGGATGTTGTTAATCAGTTCTTCCAGTGCTGCTGCCATAAAGTCAGTCTTCCTTTCTCATGCGTTTGAGTACCTCGTCCACAAGCTCGGGCGAGACGAAGCCCGAGATATCGCCGCCGTGTGCGGCAATGTCCTTGACGATGGACGACGAGAGATACATATACTCGGCGCTCGTCATGAGGAACGCAGTGTCAAGGTCGGGATTGAGCTTTCGGTTGGCCAGAGCCATCTGAAACTCAGATTCAAAATCAGAGACCGCGCGCAGACCCTTTACGATGGTGCACGCGCCGCGCTGACGGGCATATTCCGCCAGCAGGCCGCCGAACATGTCCACCTCAACGTTATCGAGGTGACTGGTCACGCGGCGCAGGAACGCCTGGCGTTCCTCGGGGGTAAACATCGGCTTCTTCGTCTGGTTGTGCATGACCACGACGATAAGGCGATCAAAGAGCGCGGCTGCGCGCTCGATGACGTCCAGATGGCCGAGGGTCACCGGATCAAAGCTGCCGGGATAGATTGCAATCTTCATTTATCTGTCCCGTCTTCCTGATCGTGTGAAACGATCGTGATCTTAATGGCGCCGTAGCGGTATTCGCGGCCTTTCTTGAGGCCGGTCTCGACCGTATCTTCTGCGGCACTTTCGCATACTATTATACCAGTTTCCGACAAAATGTCAAACCTTTCTATCGCGGAAAGGGCTTCCTTCAGGATCTTGCCGCCGTAGGGCGGGTCGAGAAAGATGAGATCATACTGTCCTTTGGCGCAGCGGGATACGAACGCGCCGAAGTCGCCGCCTGTGAGGCGGGCGCGGTCGGAAACGCGGCAGGCGTCGATATTCTTGCGCGCGACCGACTGGGCGGTCTTGTCGTGGTCGACAAAATCACAGTGCGCAGCACCGCGCGACAGCGCTTCAATGCCCATCTGGCCGGTGCCGGCAAACAGGTCGAGCACGCGTGCGCCGCGCACATGGTTCTGGATGATGTTAAAAATGGACTCCTTGACCCGGTCGGTTGTGGGTCGGGTGTCCATACCGGGTACCGGGGTCAGCTTTTTGCCCCGGGCTGTACCGGAAATGACTCGCATAAGGGGATTCCTCCGTGTTATTTCTCTTTCTTTGCGCGTTTTTCGTAGTAATCATGCACGTTTTCGGCCACCGTCCGCGGTACGACGCGCGAAAGCTCGTCCACCGAGGCCGCGCGAATGTTCTCGATGGTGCCGAAGTGCTTCAAAAGGTCGTTTCTGCGCTTTTCGCCCACGCCCTCGATCTGATCGAGCGACGATCCGCGCACCTTTTTGGCGCCCAGCGCCCGGTTGTAGGTGATGGCGAAGCGGTGCACTTCCTCCTGGATGCGTCCGATGAGGGCGAAGACCGCCGGGACGGTGGAAATGCCGAACTCCCGGCCGTCGGGTGCAACCAGTCCGCGCGTGCGGTGGTGGTCGTCCTTGACCATGCCGAAGCACGGCGTTGTGACCCCGAACTGGTCGAGCACCCGCTGGGCGGTGCGCACGTGTCCCAGTCCGCCGTCGATCAGGAAGGCCGATGGCAGGGGCGTGAACTTCTCGTCCCCGTCCTTCCAGCGCTGCAATCTGCGCGTGAGCATCTCGGTCATGGACGCATAGTCGTCCTGTCCCTGCGCTGCCGTCTCGATGCGGAACTTGCGGTACCTCGACCGCGCGGGCTTGGCGTCCTCAAAGACCACCATCGACCCGACCGTATCCTGTCCGGCAAAGTTCGAGATGTCGTAGGCTTCCAGAATGTGAGGCATCTCGTCCATACCGGTCATATGTCCGAGCAGCTCGAGCGACTTGACCCGCCGTTCCTGACTGGTCTCCACGCGCAGAATCTCCTCGCGCGCGTTCTTCTCGGCCAGGCGGATGATGTCATGCCGCCGTCCGCGCTGGGGCACGGCCAGCTCGACCTTGCGCTCTGCGATGGACGACAGGAACTCACCCACCGCCTCGGACTCGTCAATCGGACTGGACAGCAGCACGGTGCGCGGCACTGCGCCGCGCAGGGCATAATATTGCTTCAAAAATGCGCCCAGCGCCTCGCCTGCATCGGCAGCCGTCACGCCGTCGAGCAGGGTGAACTCCTTGTCGTGCAGGTCGCCCGCCAGATAGTGCAGCACGACCACGCAGCCGCGGGTCTGTCCCTGCACGTACGCAACCGCGTCCAGCTCGGCGAACGCGCCCGCGACCACCTTCTGTTTTTCGCCCAGCGCACGCACAGCGCGGATGCGGTCGCGCAGCGTAGCCGCCTGCTCAAACCGTAAGTCCTCGGCTGCCTGCTCCATGCGTGCGGTCAGGTCGGCGAGCAGGGCTTTGTCGTTGCCTTCCAGCAACGAAATGCCCTCCTGCACGCGTGCCGCGTACTCTTCGGCACTCACCTGCCCGGTACACGGTGCGATGCACCGACCGAGGTGCAGATTGAGGCAGGGTCGGTCTTTGCCGATGTCGCGCGGGAACACACGGCGGCAGGTCTTGAGCTTTAAAGTCTCGTTGATCGTGTCGATGGCGTGATAGGCCGCACGGCGGCTGGTGTAGGGGCCGAAATAGCGGTCGGCATCGTGTCCGGGTTTGGCCACGATGGAAAAAGACGGGTACGGCTTGGAGGTCGTCACCTTGATAAACGGATAGCCCTTGTCATCCTTGAGCAGGATGTTGTACTTGGGCTGATACTTCTTGATCATCTGGTTTTCCAGCACCAGCGCCTCGAACTCGGTCTCGGTGACAATAATGTCAAAATCCCATATGTTTGAAACCATGCGGATGGTCTTGGGTGAGTGCCGGGAATCGGACTGGAAATACTGTGAAACACGGTTCTTGAGTGCCTTGGCCTTGCCGACGTAGATGACCTGACCATCCCGGTTTTTCATGATATAGACACCGGGCTCGAAGGGCAAGGACAAGACCTTTGCTTTCAGTTCTTCAAAACGTTCGCTCATGGAAGATACCTAAAAAGACGGGGATGGGGTAAGACAAGAAAAGCACCGCCGATGCGGTGCTTTTGGTGCCTTTGCGGATAGGCGTTTAGTCGGAGAAATTAGAGGTAATCAGCTCAACGAGTGCGTTGACTGCTTCTTCCTCGTCCGGGCCGTCAGCGATCAGATTGATCGTAGTGCCCTTGGTGATGCCAAGAGAGAGAATGCCGAGCAAGCTCTTAGCGTTTACGCGACGCTCTTCCTTCTCAACGAGGATGGTGCTCTTGAACTCATTGGCCTTCTGAATGAAAAAAGTTGCCGGTCTTGCATAAAGACCTACCTGATTGGTAACCTGTACTTCTTTCGAATACATTTCCTCATCGCTCCCTAATTCAAAGTTTAATTAAGCTCTCTTAATTCGTTTTTAAACCACTGATAAGATAATAATAGGATACCTTTTTTTTGGCTTTTCGTCAATCCTATTTTCGAAGAAAGCCTTTACTGATTTGTAGAAAATCCCGGTTTCCCGCAGGCTTTATTGAACTATTTCAACAATTTTGCAGCTTTAAGCGGGCATAAATGGTGTGTTTTGGTTTTTCTGTCCCGTCGCAGGATTTACTTAAACTCGACAACAGTCACGCCCATTTCGCCTTCTCCGAAGACACCGTTGCGCACGGTCTTACAGAACTTGTTGCGCTTTAAGTGGCTCTGGATGGCGGCGCGCAGGGTGCCGGTGCCCTTGCCGTGGATGATGCGCACGGTGGGCAGTTTGCTCATGAGCGCGGACGAGATAAACTGGTCGACCTCCAAAATGGCCTCCTCTGCACACAGGCCGCGCACGTCGATTTCGCTCGGCGCTGCCGCAACGCGCAGCTCCCTGACGCCGCCCTTGCCGCCTGCCGGACGGCCGGACGGCTTTTTGTCCTGCTTCTGTTTCTTGAGCGGACGCACTTCTGTCACACGGACATTCATCTTCATGATGCCCGCCTGCACCTGTACGTTTCCGTCCGCATCCGGTGCTTTGAGTACGGTTGCGGTGACTCCGGACACGTTCAAAAGCTGTACTTCATCGCCCGGTTTCAAATTCTTGACTTCATTCGGGTCGACCGTGCGCTTTTCGCGCGCCTTGCCGCGCAGTTCGGTCTCAGTCTGGGTGATGATGCCGCGCAGGGTGGTCTTGGCCGCCGCCAGATTGTGATCGGCTGCCTTCTTCTGCGCCTGCTTCTTCATGTCCTCGAGCTCGTCAAACACGGTCTCGGCCGCCATACGCGCATCCTTGAGGATTCGGTCGGCCTTGAGGCGGGCGTTCTCCAAAATGCGGTCGGTCTCGTCCTGCGTCTTGTCTCTGAGGTTCTCGGCCTTGTCACGCTCGCTCTGTGCCGCCGCTCTCAGGCGCTCGGCCTCGGCCTTATACTTCTCCAACTGACGGCGTTCCTTTTCCAGTTCGGCCAGAACGTCCTCGAATCGGGTGTTCTCGGTCGAAATCTGTTCCTTCGCCCGCTCCAAGATGGTGGGCTGAAGTCCCAGGCGTGCGGCGATGGCAAAGGCGTTGGACTTGCCCGGAATACCGGTCAGCAGGCGGTAGGTCGGGCGCAGCGTGCCCACGTCAAACTCGCACGATGCGTTCTCGACACCATCGGTGGTCAGCGCGAAGGTTTTCAGCTCGGAATAGTGGGTGGTCGCGGCGACGCGCGCGCCCATCTGACGGGCGTAGCCGATGACCGAAACCGCAAGGGCTGCGCCCTCGATCGGGTCGGTGCCCGCGCCCAGCTCGTCGAACAGCACCAGATCGCCCTTAGCACACTTCTCCATGATGCCGACGATAGTCTTCATGTGCGACGAGAAGGTAGACAGGCTCTGTTCGATGGACTGCTCGTCACCGATGTCGGCGTAGACGTTTTCAAAGATGCACACCTCGGATGTCTCATTCGCCGGAATGTGCAGGCCGGACTGCGCCATCAGGCACAAAAGACCCAGCGTTTTGAGCGATACCGTCTTACCGCCGGTGTTCGGGCCGGTGATAACCAAGGTATCATAGTCGCGGCCGATGGCGATGTCGATGGGTACGGCGGTCTTTTGATCGAGCAGCGGATGACGGGCGCGGTGCAGATTGACCGCGTAGTCCTCGGTCAGGTGCGGCTCGCAGGCGTTGAGCTGGAACGACAGCTTGGCGCGTGCGAAGATGAAGTCAAAGGTGCACAGCGCCTCGTAGTCCTCGCGGATGGAAGCCGAGCACTGTGCCACACCGGCCGACAGCTCGGCGAGAATGCGCTCGATCTCCTGCTGCTCGCGTCCCTCTAGTACCTTGAGCTGGTTGTTGATCTCAACGACCTGTGCCGGCTCGACGAACAGCGTCGCGCCCGAACCCGAGGTGTCGTGCACAAGGCCCGGCACGTCGCCGCGGTGCTCGGCCTTGACCGGCACAACGAAACGTCCGTTTCGCTGGGTGATGATGGCTTCCTGTAAGTATTTGGCGCGCTCGCCCGAGATCATACGTCCCAGCGTCTCGCGCACCCGTCCGCCGATGCGGCGCATCTCGCGTCGGATGGACGACAGCTCGGGTGATGCGCCGTCTGCCATCTCCTCCTCGGAGACAATCGAGGTCGTAATCGACTCTTCCAGGCTCCGATTGCCCGAAATACGGTGATAAATCGGGGTTAAGGTAGTCTTTTCCTCCTGCTCGGCAAAATATGCCTGCATCAGGCGTGCCGCCTGCAGGAGCGATGCCACACCCAGCAGCTCGCGCATGTTGAGCACACCGCCGACCTCGCACCGTCTGAGCGCTGCGGTCACGTCGCGGATGCCGCCCAGCGTCGGGCTGCCGTTTTTGACCATCATGTTCTTGGCATCGGTGGTCTGACGCAGATAGAGCGCCGCATCTTCGTGGTCGGTGACCGGTCGCAGCGCCAGCGCCATCTCCCGTCCGCGCGCCGATACGGTCTGCGCCGCCAGCAGGTCGAGGACGGTAAAATATTCCAGTGTTCTAAGTGATTTTTCTCCCAATCGGTTCATGTCTTTGCTCCAAATGTAGGTGAAATCACGCCCTCCGGTTCCAGAGAGCGGTAAAATGTAAGGCTGTCAAAGCCGCGCTCGGCGCGGCACAGCGCGTACGCCTCGCACACCTGGGCGAGCTGCACACGGGCAGGCCCGCTCAGCGCGAAGGCGTAGACCCGGGGCAGCTCCTGAGTCAGGATATGCCGGACGGCCGAAAAGGTTGCCGGGATGAGCCGGACATAGCCCGGTGCGCCCAGCCGCTCGGCGCAGGACGCGCAGCGGCACACGCCGTCACGCGGAGAAAACCAGGGACTGTCCCCGAGCGGCTCACCGCACACCGAGCACCGGGAGAATTCCGGTTCGTATCCACTCTCGGCCATCAGCCGCAGCTCAAAGGCGGCCTTGACGGTCAGGCGGTCGCGCTTTTGCTCGGCCAGCGCGTGCAGGGCGTAGAGCAGCAGACGGGCTGCCGCCGGACTGTCCTCCTCGGTGTCGGTCATGTGACTGGTCAGCTCGGCCAGATAGCAGCACAGAGCGTACGTCTCCATGCTCTCGGTCACGCCCCAAAAGGACGCGATCAGATCGGCCTGCTGGAGCCTATACTTGCCGCCCCGCCCCTGATACAGCGTCAGCTCACTGTAACAGAACAGCCGCACCGCGTTCATCATCCGTCCGCCGCGCCGCCGCACGCCCTTGCACAGCACCTCAATGCGCCGTCCCTCCTCGGTCAGCACACTGATATAGCGGTCATTGTCCCCGAAATCGGTCTCCCGGATGACCACACCCTTGTGCGTGAGATGCTCCATATCGCTCCTTGTCGTGTTCTTCATGCAGACCCCGGTACAGCAAGTAAGCCGTCGGTTCACCTGTATGAATAAATCGATTCCAAAATTGCTGTAAATCCATGTACGCTCTCCCCTTTCGTCCCATAGCATAGCCAGCTTTGGGGCAAAGTATAAGAGGAAATATCTCGCTCATTTTCGCGGGGACGAGTCAGCGCCTTAAAATACGCCACAGGCGTGCGCTGACGAGGTGAGCGGCCCGACTCGATTTTCGAGAGTCGGGTAAAAAATATGCCAGTGGCATATTTTTTAGCGATGGCCACTTGGGTCCCCCTATACCGGTTTTATTCATCCTGATAGCCGAAGTTTCTCATCTGATACTGGTTGTTGCGCCAGTCTTCCTTGATCTTAATCCACAGGTCAAGGTAAACCTTTGCGCCCAGGTCACGCTCCAGATCGCGGCGTGCCAGCTCGCCGATCTTCTTGAGCATCGCGCCGCCCTTGCCGATGATAATACCCTTGTGGCTGGCCTTCTCGCAGTAAATGGTCGCGTAGATGGACACCGTACCGCTCTCGCGCGTCTCCATCTTCTCGATGCCGACTGCCACACCGTGCGGCACCTCGCGGTCGAGCAGGAGCAGCATCTTTTCACGGATGATCTCGGCTGCCATCTGGCGCTCGGGCTGGTCGGATACCATGTCCTCGGGGAAGAGCTGCGGGCCTTCGAGCGCAAACTTGTTGATCTCCTCCATCAGGATATCCAGATTCTTGCCCGTGCGTGCGGACACCGGTACGACTGCGTCAAACTCGTGGCGTGCCGCGTAGGCCGCAATGACGGCAAGCAGGTCTTCGTGCTTGACCGTGTCGGTCTTATTGATGACCAGAATGGACGGGATACCGGCCTCCTCGATCTGCGCGATGAGCTTTTCCTCGGGTGCGCCGATGTTTGGGATGGGCTCGACGATGAGTGCGGCCACGTCGACCTCGGTCACCGTATCCTCGACCACCTTGACCATGTAATCGCCCAGGCGCGAGCGCGGCTTGTGCAGGCCGGGGGTATCCAGAAAGACGTACTGACAGCCGTCCTTGTTGAGCAGGCCGGTGATGCGGGTACGGGTGGTCTGGGGCTTGTTGGACACGATGGCCACCTTGCGGCCAACCAGCTTATTGGTCAGGGTGGATTTGCCTACGTTGGGTCGTCCAACCATGGAGACAATCGCGGTTTTTGTAATTTCCATTTATCTTTTCCTTCCAAATCGAAAAATAAACCAGAGCGCACAGGGCGCTGAAAAAATCAGAACAAAAATCAGGGTGGGATGGGTGTGCAGAGCGTTCAGAATGGTGTCAAGCTCGGGGATAAAGAAAATGAGACCGATGACGGCGCACGCCACCGCGCACACGAACACGCCTGCGGCGGCGATGTCCTTGGCATCGCGCACGGCGCGGTCGTAGCCCGACACCTTCCAGTCGCACAGGCACTCGATGGCGGTGTTCATCAGCTCCGCACCCATCATCACGCCGAAGCACAGCGCGAGCACGGCGCATTTAGTCGCCGACAGGCGGCAGAGCACGGCGAGCAGGGTCACATAGCAGGCTGCGGTCAGGTGAATGCGGAAGTTGCGCTCGGTGTGCATGCACAGCATAACGCCGCGCACGGCGTACTGAAAACTCTGGCGCAGCTTGCGGATCTCGCTGCCCATCATGCGCGTACCAGACCCAATGCGGTCAGGTTCTCTTCTTCCTTGCCGCGCATCAGCAGACGGTCGTCCTCCTCCCGCTCGTGGTCATAGCCGAGCAGGTGCAGCACCGAATGTACGGTCAAAAATCCGCACTCGCGCTCGGGCGAGTGGCCGAAGTCGGCGGCCTGTTCGACCGCGCGGTCATAGTTCAAAATCATATCGCCCAGCATGACCTTGTCGATCTCCGGGTCGTATTCCAGCTCTTCCTGTGCTTCGCCGTTGTAAAAATCGTACATCGGGAAGGACAGCACGTCGGTCACCGCGTCCTTGTCGCGGTACTCGGCGTTCATCTGCCGGATGGTCTCGCCATCGACGATGGTCACGTCGATAAAGGCATCAAAGTCGATGCCCTCGCTCCCCAGCACCTGCTGCGCACAGCGGGTGATGAGGTCGCGCACTTCGTCCTCGTGCGCAAGCTCTACTTCGGTGGTCACGCGAATGAGATGGTTCATCTTCTCCCCTCCAGACGGCGTTGGAATTTACGCGGCGCGTCGGGCTTGTCCGACCGTGCAGCACGTACCGCACGCGCCGGGCGATCCTCGCGCACATGGCTCATCTTGCGGCTCTCATAATCGGCGTATGCCTTGACGATGCGCTGTACCAGCTCGTGGCGCACAACATCCTTGTCGGTCAGATAGCACTGGGCGATGTCGGGCACGTCCATGAGCACGCGGGACGCTTCCTTGAGTCCCGATGTCTTGCCGTCGGGCAGGTCGATCTGGGTCACGTCGCCCGTGATGACCGCCTTGGAGCCAAAACCGATACGGGTCAGAAACATCTTCATCTGCTCGGGCGTGGTGTTCTGCGCCTCGTCCAGGATGATGAAGGAGTCGTCGAGCGTGCGTCCGCGCATATAAGCGAGCGGTGCGACCTCAATCGAGCCCTTTTCCATGTGCTTCTGGAAATTCTCTGCGCCCATCATGTCGAACAGACCGTCGTAGAGCGGTCTGAGGTAGGGGTCGACCTTGCTTTGCAGGTCACCGGGCAGGAAGCCCAGCTTTTCGCCCGCCTCAACCGCCGGTCGGGTCAGGATAATGCGCGAGACCTGCTTGTCGCGGAATGCGGCCACGGCCGCGGCGACGGCCAGATAGGTTTTACCCGTACCGGCCGGGCCGATGCCCATGGTGATGGTGTGCGTGCGGATGGCCTCCATATACTTCTTCTGTCCGAGGGTCTTGGCCTTGATGGGCTTGCCCTTGGCGGTGATGACCAGCACGTCACGGCCCATCGTGTGCACTTCGCTCTCGCGGCCCTCGCGCGCCAGACCGATGACGTACTGCACGGTCTGGGTGCTGACCGCCTCGCCGCGGCGCGCCATCTCGAGCAGCGCGGCAAAAACGCGCTCGGCGACCCCGACTGCCTCGGGGTCACCCGAAATCTTGAGCTCGGTCGCCCGACTGACCACCGATACGCCCAGTTCACGCTCGATGAGCTTGATATTCTCGTCGAACGCACCGAAAATGGCGATCATCAGGTCGGCCTGCTCCATCTGCATGGTTGTTTCTATCATATTCGCTGCCTTTCTGTCTTTCCAAAAAATCACCGGACGGTCA
The DNA here is from genome assembly GCA_959018045.1 of uncultured Butyricicoccus sp. Taxonomy (GTDB): domain Bacteria; phylum Bacillota; class Clostridia; order Oscillospirales; family Butyricicoccaceae; genus Butyricicoccus. Next base: position 33,631 of record CAUEJN010000005.1, read on the forward strand.
GGGGTGCTTACTCTGCCGGCTCCTCCTGCTCCTTTTCGGGCAGGGGTGTGCGGTCGATCATCTCGCAGGCGATCTGCTCCTCGCACGACGCCGTCACGCGCACGCGCACTGCGCCTGCCTCCTCCTCAATCGTCCAGCGGCTGTCCAAAATCGTTCCGTCCAGTGTCTGCGCCAGCCGGTCAAGCCAGGTCTGCGCCGCCGCGTCTCCAACCTCCTGCGCCGTGCCCGAAACCGGGACGGCATCACACTCCCGGCAGGTCTCGCGCACGAGGGAAATGGGCAGCATCAGGCGGCTTCCGATGGAAAGCCTTGTCTTTTCTATGGTTATTTTATCACAAGTATCGGTATGAATACCACTCCCTAAATACAAATTTATCCGCCGGTCGCCCAGGGTGAGCGCATATCGAGTGGTCATGCGGTCGGTCGCGCGGGATTCGGTCCACGAAAGCGGACACAGCAGGGTGACCGTGCGGCTGGTGTAGGCCATGACCCGCCCCATGCCGTGCGCGCGGTGCGCCTCGCCCCACTCGGTCGTATTGGGCACGGCTGACGAGACCAGCAGCTGCCCCTGCTCGACGGCATCCCCTGGCTGGACGAGCAGCTGCCCGCCGGTCACCGCTGTGCTGCTGACAACCCCGTCCCGCGTAGCGACCAGGCCGGTCGGTGCGGCGCGGTCGATGCGGTTAGGTGTGGGCACGGCGGCGTCGACCTCCACGCGCACCGCGTTGCCGATGCGGGTGATCGCGATGACCCCGACTTCTGGGATCTCGGTCTGGACGGCGCGGCGCGTGTCATCGGTGTCGATCTGTCCGAGCCATGCGCCCTCGTAGATACCGGTTTCGCGCAGCACGTCGCGCAGCGCACTGACCGGAATGCCGTCGGCGGCGACGATCTCGAGCACCCAGACAAACTGGGTCAGCAGCACGACGACCAGCGCCAGCGCACACATGCCGCCGGTTAGAATCCAACGCTTCCGCAGCTGCGCGACAAAAAACGGCAGACCGCGCCGTCCGATCACCCGCACCCGACAACCCGTGCGTCCCATCAGCCGCCGCAGCGCGTAAAAATCGGACAGCGACAGCGTGGTCTCGATCGTCCGGGCATCCACACGCACGGTGTGCCACAGGCCGATCTCGCCCTGCAAGGCGACGTTCAGAAACCGTTCGATGGATGCGCCGCACACCCGGATGCGCACCTCACCCGCCGCGCCCGATACCAAACGTCCGATCATACGCTACCCCCTCCTGTGCTCCAGCCTCACTTGCTGCACCTGGCCGCGCACCGCGACCTCGGCACGCGAGAGCGCTTCGAGCGTCAAGCCCTCGCCCTCGATGCAGACCTCTCCGTCCGGACAGTCCACCCGGATACAAGTCTGACTATATGCCCGCACGCCCCGGTGCCGCTCGATGACCAGGCGTCCGCCCTCCACTTCCACACGCGGCGCGCCCTGGACGGCCTGCCCGAGTGCGGCATACATCTCCCGCAGCCCCATCTGCGCTCGCCTCCTTTCTCCCCTTACTCTATGCAAAGCCGGTATGAACCTAGACCGCACGGCATACGATGGACAAAACCCATTTTTTCGGGGTCTGTCAGGAGGGTCACAGTCATGCGCCGTTTGCTGCCGTATTCCGCCGCCTTTCTCGCGGCAATTGTGTTCTGTCTGGTCGTACCGCACGCAGCCGCCGCGGCGCGCGGTGCACAGGAGGGTCTGGACGTCGCGCTTGCGACCGCCATTCCCGCGCTCTTCCCCTTCTTTGTCGCGAGCGGTCTGCTCATCCGCTCGGGCGCGGTGTCGGTGGTGGGAAAATGGTGCGCACCGCTTATCCGGCGGGTCTACGGTCTGCCCGGTGAGGCGGCAGGGCCGCTCGTGCTGGGTCTGACCGGCGGCTATCCCATCGGCGCGCAGGCTGCGCGGGAGCTGTACGACGCGGGGACGCTGTCGCGGGACGAGGCCGAGCGTCTGCTGGGCTTCTGCAACAACACAGGCCTGGCCTTTCTCATCGGCGTGTGCGGTGCCGGTCTGTGCGGGTCGGTGCGCACCGGTGTGCTGCTCTACGGTATCCACATCGCATCTGCCCTGCTGACCGGTCTTGCCATGACCGCCCGGGAGTCGCCGCAGACCATGCGGCACGCCAGCCGTGCCCCCGAACCGCTGCCCTTTTCCACCTGTCTGACCCAGTCGGTGCAGCAGGCCGGACGCGCCTGCCTGTCCATCACCGCCTTCATCATGCTCTTTTCCATGCTGCGCCGGGTGCTGGAAGCCGCTGGCATTCTGGAGCACGCCGCCGTGTTGTGCACCCCGCTTTTGTGGTTCCTCGGTGCACCCGCTGACGCGGCGCAGCCGCTGCTCGTAGGCATTTTGGAGATGACGAGCGGTCTGGTCTTACTGCCCGAGGGCGCGGGTCGTGCGCTTTTGCCCGCGATGAGCTTTGTGGTCGGCTTTGGCGGTCTGTCCGTCCTTTGCCAGACGGCGGCTGCCGTGAACGGACTGTCCCTGCGGCGGCTCTTTTATGGGAAGGTACTGCACGGGCTGATTGCGGCTGCCCTGACCCTGATCGTCCAGGCCATTCTCCCCCATCCCACGCCGGTTTTCTCTGCCGAGCTCGCCAGCCTGCCCACCCATCCGGCTGCCGGTCTGCTCTTCGTTTCCATTTCTATCCTGTGTGTAACTTTCTCTGGAAAAAAGCACCGAAATCGGCTATAATGAGAATACTATCCCAAATTCCCTTTGATTAGGAGGTGATGCGAAACGCTGCGCCCCAACCGTTTCCTTTTCCGCCGGGACATCGAACCGCGCTGCCTATACTGTGCCCGCGCCGTCCCGCTCGACGACGAGCACGTCGCCTGCCGCAAGCGAGGTGTTGTACCCAAAGAACACGCCTGCCGTGCGTTCCGCTATGATCCCCTGCGCCGCATTCCGCCCAAACCGGCGGTCATCCGCGGTCGCTTTTCCGATGAAGACTTTACGCTGGAGGAACCCGAAGAATGACTTTCCCTGCTCTCCGGCGGCGCGTTGCCGCCTTTTTTGTTGTGCTCTTATGCCTTTTGACCGTGTGCCCCGGTGCGGCGCAGGCCATCTCTACCCCGGAGATTCAGGCCGCCGCCGTCTATCTCGGTGACCCGGAAACCGGTCTGCCGCTGTACGAAAAGAACGCCGAGGAAAAACGCTACCCGGCTTCGACCACCAAAATCATGACCGCGCTCATCGTCCTGGAAAACGTGGACGACCTCGAACAGAAGGTCACGGTCACCCAAGAGGACTTTAACGGCGTGGAAGCCGACTCATCCAAGGCCGGTTTTGTCGTGGGGGAGGAAGTTTCCATTATGGATTTGCTCTATGGCCTGCTGCTGCCCTCGGGTAATGAGGCGGCCAACACCCTCGCACGTGTGGTCGCAGGCGATGTCCCGACCTTCGTTGAGAAGATGAATGCCCGCGCCACCGATCTGGGCTGCACCGGCACCCACTTTGCAAACCCCAACGGTCTGCACGATGACAACCACTACACCACCGCGCACGACCTGTTCCGCATCACACAGGAGGCCATGAAAAACGAGACCTTCTGCGATATCGTCAGCACGGCACAGAAAAACCTCGCGCCGTCCAACAAGGCCGCCGAGCATCCGAACGGCAAGAACCTGTACTTACTGACCACCAACCAGCTCATTCTGTCGCGCAACAGCCCGTATTACTATGCGTACGCGACCGGCGTTAAGACCGGTCACACCAGTCAGGCCGGTTACTGTCTGGTCTCATCGGCTGAAAAGAAGGGCTCAAAGCTCATTTCGGTCATGCTCGGCTGCGAAAAGCCGCAGGGCGCAGCTCAGCCGCTTACCTACGACGAGACCAAAAAGCTGTTTCACTGGGCATACGAAAACTATCAGTCCAAGACCCTCATCAGTCAGGGTACCGAAATTCAGGAAGTGCCCATCCGTCTGTCCACCGAGGCCAACAAGCTCATGCTGGTCGCAGGCAGTGACCTGACCGCAACCGTGCCCAAGGATCTGACCGCTGCCGACTTTGAACAGTCCATCACGGTCAAGGAAGATCTGGTCGCGCCGGTCACCAAAGGGGACAAGCTCGGCACGCTGTCCCTGTCCTTAAACGGCATCACCTACGGCTCGATCGATCTGGTCGCCCTCAATGACGTGTCCATGTCTGAGGTGCTTTACTACGCTTACCTGCTCGAAAACTTCTTCAGCACCCCGCTGTTTAAGCTCATTCTGCTCGTTATCATCCTGCTGTTCATCCTCTATATCACCTTCTACATCATCCGCGCCCGCCGCAAGCGTCAGAAGCGCCGCCAGATGATGCGCTCCAAGTACGCACGCATGGAGCAGTACGAGCGTCAGCAGCACAGAGACGACGAGCCCAGGAGGTAAGGCCATGAACGAACGCAAAGGACTGAGTGCGAAAAATATCCTCATCATTCTCATTGTCCTCATCCTCTTTGTCGGTGGATTCTTTGTGACCAGCCATCTGACTGGCTCGGTCAAACTGAGCACGAGCGAGGACCTGACCGCTGCCTTGCAGCAGGCTGTTATGAGCGAACAGGCTCCCGAGGTTTATAAAACCGACCTGACCGACCGCTGTCTGGCTGTCTTATTCGACGCCGGAGACCAGAAAAACGATCTGGTTCTGTTCGTCCCCGATTGGCTGTTCCCCGATCGCTGGTGCTATCTGGATGCCATGCAGAGCGAGGACGATGTCGCCGTCTATTATACCCGGGTCGGCACGGAAGAAAAACCCAAAACACTAGTGGTCGTGTTCGGTCAGAGCGACCACGACGTGACCGTCACCGCCGGCGATCATCAGGAGACAATCTCCCCGGATAAAAACGGGATCGTACTCAAACAGTTCCGCGTCGCTGGTAACGTCACCCCGACTTTGAACCCCTAAACCACCGCACCAATCATTGAAGCTTTCGCTCAAGCCTTTCTCGAAAGGCTTGCGGGTTCTCAGGGCAGCGCCCTGAGACGCGCTCCGCAGAGCGCGGAACTCCCCTTTTGATTCCCGGTGTCCGACCCGGGAATCAACTAAAACAAAAACCAAACCGCGACCCACAGGTCGCGGCAGTTTGTCGAGAAACCCGGCCTACAGTTGACCTGTAGACCGGGTTTCGAGCATC